>JACPDM010000008.1 GCA_016184045.1 Micavibrio aeruginosavorus
CTTGAATGGCGCAAGCGCGGCTACCTGCCGTTCATCTACGCGCATCTTTTCTCCGGCGCGCAGTGGCAGCGCCTGACGCGCCTTTTGAACCAGCGCATCGAAAAAGAAGCGCACTAAACTCAAATAACACCGCAACGACAACAACATAAACAAGAGGGCGACATGGCAAAAGTAGGGGCACAACGGGCGGCGGAACTGACAGGCCGGTCCAAATCCACCATCCAGCGCGCGATGAGCGCGGGGAAGCTGTCTTTCGAGGTTGACCGCAACGGCCGCCGCGTTATCGACGTTTCCGAACTCGACCGCGCTTTCGGCCTGTTGCCGCAAGGCGTCGGCGCGGGCGCCGTGCCTGTGATCGATGACGAACGGGTCGAGGCGGAACTGAAACGCGCCAGCGATCTTCTGGAGATGGAGCGCATGAAAATGCGCATCAAGATGCTCGAAGAGCAGCTTCATATGACCCAGGAGCAGCTTGACGATGCCAAGAACCAGCGCGACAACTGGCAAAAACAGGCGCAACAAGTCCTCCTGACCAGCCAGTACAGCCAGAAACAGGCCGAAGAGCTGAAGGCGGAACTGACCGAGCGGGACCGCCGCGCCAAGCAGCGCCGCCAGCAGGAAATCGAGACGCGGATGAAGCGCCTGCAGGGCCAGAACCAGAATGCGGCCTCTTCCGCCCCGGCAGCCGCCGAAACCGCCGCTGGCGACAAGGCGGCATTCGATATTCAAGGCTGATCGCATCCGGCCTTTTTAATTGCCAGGAAACGCCTTAAAATAACAGGCAGCGATAACAGAGAACCGATGAAAAGATCCCCCATGCGCGCCGTCCTGACCGCCTTTAGCTTCCTGTTCCTGCTTGCGATCATCGCCGGGCCCGCGCTGGCGCAGGGGGGGGGAGGCGACGGCTTGCTGCAACCGGCGACCCCGTCCGTTCTGGGTACGCCGCTGACGGAAACAGCGCCTGCGCCGGAAACGCCGCAAGCGTCGCCGCCAACATCACCCGACGGCGCGACGCAGGCCCCCACAGCCGACCTAAAACTGGAAACGGGAAAGGTTCCCGGCGAGTCCACGGCCATCCCTCCGGACGAGATTCCGGAGATCATCCTCAAGGAAATGCAGCAGGTCGAGAAGAACTGCAGCGCGAACGTCATGTACGCCGCTTTTCACGACTGCCGTTGCATCGCCGTGAAATTTCTTGACGCGCGCATCAAGAGCAACCCGGAAACCTCCGGCAGCGACCGCGTCTTCCAGAGCATCCAGACCGAGTGCCCGGACGAACCGGGGATTGCAGGGTTCGTTTATAAAAGCTGCGCCGACGTGATGCGCTATGCGCGGCCGAAGGATTTCGAGAAATTCTGCAAATGCAGCGCCAATCAGGTCGCCCGCAATTACAGCCAGAGGCCGCGGATGAATATGCGCTATATCGACAATCTGCGCAAAAGCGCCTTTGTCAGTTGCGGGATCGCCGAGAACCCGGCTTACAACTCGCCCTATCTTCAGAAATAACCCGGCGCGGGAAGCTTGAACGCCCCATTCGTGACGACGGCGGCATAGGACTGCGCCTGCGGCAGGATATGGGTGCGATAGAATTCCGCCGTGATCTTCTTGGCTATGGCGAAATCATCGCCGAAATCCTGCGGAACCGGGACGCTGGCCGACCGCGCCACCATCGCCGCGCAGGACACAACGCCGAACGACCGTAAATAAGGCGTATAAACGGACGCGACCGCGTTGAAATCCTGCGTCCCGCCCTTAGCCAGCATCCATGAGGTCGCCTGACGCAGGGAATCAAGCGCGGTTTTCAGGTCGTTCCCGAAATCCTTCATGTCACCCTGCTGAATCATCCGGGCGCAGAGCAGGTCAATTTCGGTGAACCATGCCTGCGCCGCCGCACCGCCGTCGCGCAGCAGCTTGCGGAAGGCCAGATCGTTGGCCTGAATGCCGTTGGTCCCCTCATAAATCGGCAGGATGCGCGCATCGCGGTAATATTGCGCCGCGCCGGTTTCCTCGATAAAGCCCATGCCGCCATGGACCTGCACCGCGCAGGAGGCGACCTCGACCGCCATGTCGGTGCACCACGCCTTGACGACGGGGGTGAGAAGATCGGCCTTCGCCTGCGCCGCCTTGTCCCCGGCGCGCGCCAGATCGAGCGCCATCGCCGCCTCATAGGTCAGGGCGCGGCCGGATTCGATCAGGGCCCGCATCTGCATCAGCATGCGCGCCACATCCGGATGCTCGATGATCGCAGCCTTGTCGGCGCTGCCGTCCAGCGGCCTGCCCTGCACGCGGTCCTTGGCATAGCTTAAGGCCTTTTGATAGGCGCGCTCCGCGATCGCGACGCCCTGCAAACCGACCGACAGGCGCGCGTTGTTCATCATGGTGAACATGTATTTGAGGCCCTCGTTCTCCTTCCCCACCAGCGTGCCGACGGCCCCGCCGGCATCGCCGTACTGCATGGTGCAAGTGGGCGAGGCGTGAATGCCGAGCTTGTGTTCAAGCCCCGTGCATTTGACGTCGTTGCGCGTTCCGTCCGGCGTGAATTTCGGCACGACGAACAGGGAAATTCCCTTCACCCCTTCCGGCGCGTTCGGCGTGCGCGCCAGCACCAGATGGATGATGTTTTCGGCAAAATCATGCTCGCCATAGGTAATGAAAATTTTCTGGCCGAACAGGCGGTACGTGCCGTCGGCCTGCGGCTCAGCCCGCGTGCGGATAGCGGAGAGATCGGAACCTGCCTGCGGCTCGGTCAGGTTCATCGTCCCGGTCCATTCGCCGGAGATGAGTTTTTCGAGATAGAGGTCTTTCTGGTCCTGTGTGCCGTGATTTTCAATCGCCTCGACCGCGCCCTGATTGAGCAGCGGGCAAAGGCCGAAAGACATGTTCGCCGCTTGCCACATCTCCTGCACGGCGAAAGCGAGCGCCCAGGGCAAACCCTGCCCGCCATGCGCGGGATCGAACGGCACGGCGTTCCAGCCGCCGTCGCGGTACTGGGTATAGGCCGCCTTGAATCCCGGCGCTGTCGTGACATTGCCGTTCGAGAGCGTATTCCCGGCCTTGTCGCCGCTGTGGTTCAGCGGGGCGAGGACATCCTTCGCCAGTTTTCCGGCTTCCTCCAGAATCGCGCGGATGGTGTCTTCATCCAGATCCTGCGCCTTGGGCGACCGGTCAAGGCCGACCACCTGCCGCAAAACGAAAATCATGTCGTCGATAGGAGGCTGATAGATGCTCATCTTGAAAAAAATCCCTGTGTTTTTTGGGGAGTTTAGGCTCTGGCACGCGGTTTG
The DNA here is from genome assembly GCA_016184045.1 of Micavibrio aeruginosavorus. GTDB lineage: Bacteria > Pseudomonadota > Alphaproteobacteria > Micavibrionales > Micavibrionaceae > Micavibrio > Micavibrio aeruginosavorus_C. The sequence continues at coordinate 3,285 of JACPDM010000008.1, forward strand.
CGAAGTCCCAATCCGGCAAACACTGTAGCGCAATAAAGGTTAAGACATGCCGATAGCCGGAAATGCCATTGATAACAATCCTTTAGCCGCCCTGATGCAACGCGCGGGGCCGTCCGTGACGGCGGCCATCCAGCGCGCCAGCGTCAAAACAGGGGTCGATTTTGCCTATATGATGGAAAAGGCTGCCGCAGAGAGCAGCTTCAAGGCCGACGCCAAGGCCAAAACCAGCTCCGCCGCCGGGCTGTACCAGTTTATCGAAAGTACGTGGCTGCAAATGGTTAACCGCCACGGCGACAAATACGGCCTTGGCGCTTATGCCGATAAAATCAGCGATAGCGGCAAGGTCAGCGATACGGCGACCCGCCGCGAAATTCTGGCGCTGCGCAACGACCCGGAAATCGCCGCGCTGATGGCCGGAGAATTCGCCGCCGAAAACCGTCAGGCATTGATCGATTCCGGCATCGCGGAAAAGGACATCGGCTCGACCGAACTCTATCTTGCCCATTTCCTCGGTGCGGGCGCGGCCAGCGAATTCATCAAGGCGAAGCAGGACAACCCCCTTGCCCCTGCCGCGGATATTTTTCCCCGCGCCGCCAAAGCCAATCACAATGTTTTTTACAACAGCAAAACACAGCAGGCACGGTCGCTGGGCGAAGTCTATGCGTTCTTCGATAAAAAATTCGGTTGCGCCGAAGGCAGCAGCACCATGGCAAGCGCGCCCAGCCCGGAAGCGAAAACGCCTTCACCCGCCGTTATAGCCCGGAACGACGCGGCAAGAACGGCCCTGCCCACCGTCAGCGCACGCTGCGCAGTCGATTACGACGTCAGCACCGAAAACATCCTTGCCATGATGGGCGCAACGCCCGCGTGGCTGGAGCGACGCGGCGAACAGCAAGGCAATGAATTTGCCGCCCTTCCTGCCACTCTCCCTGCGACAAGAAAGACGATCGCGCCGCGCGCTGATCCGCGCACTCTGCACCGTTAAGCCCCGGGCATAAAATCAGGCGGCAAAGTCCGCCTATCTTGGTATTCCGGCAATATTTATAAATGCCGATTTCAGGAATTTATTTTGCTTACTTCATGTATAAATAAGATTTATTGTCTGAATACTTCAGTAAAACAATGAATACTTTTATTTTTTGATGAATAATTAAAAGTTAAAATAATAACTGTATTTATTAATTATTGAAAAGTATTTGATTTTTACAAAAAATATGCTATATTATATTTGTACCAACTGAGAGAAAGGAGAACAATATGACTCTTCGTCTTGGTTTCTACAGGAATGACGCCCTGAAGCGCCTGTTTCGTATGGCCGGTGCCGGAGGTTACGTCAAAACCCGCGGTGTGATGCGCAAACGCATCGACGCGATGATGATGGGGTTCTATCGCAAGCCCATGCCTGCCTAAAACCCCGCCCGGAAAATCCGGGCATCACATGAAGTAAATGCCTGACAAGGCGCCTTCGCTGATATGGAGGCGCCTTTTGGATTCTATCCCGCAGACCCCGCCGCCGCGCGGCGCAGACGGTCGTTGATGGCGATGCCGACGCCCTGATCGGGGATGTTCATGACGGCGATGCCCTTGTTCTCCGGCCTGTCGAGATCGCGCAGCATCCGGAACAGATTGGCCGCCGCTTCATACAGATCGCCGTCCGCGCTCAGGTTCCTCAAGGCATGATCGGGAAGATCCCGCGCAAACCCGCCGCCGCGCAGACCCATGAATTTGAGCGACCCAAACGCAAGCAGCGCCTCGCCCGCCGCCACATCGACGGCATTGAGACGCACGGGAATTGTCGGCGCATAATGCTTGAGCAACTGCCCCGGCGATTTCACATCATGGCTGCGATCGCCGAGATCATAAGCGACATCGCAATCCAGCACCGCCGCAATCTCCTCCGCCGTCACCGCGCCGGGGCGCAGAACCAGAGGCGCATCGCCGGAGAGATCAAGCACCGTTGATTCAAGGCCGACATCGCAGGGGCCTGCGGCCAGGATCATATCCACCGCATCGCCAAGGCCTTCCAGCACATGCATCGGCGTGGTCGGGCTGATGCTGCCGGATTTATTGGCGCTGGGCGCGGCCAGCGGGATGCCTGCCTTTTTCAGCAAATCCTGCGCCACCGGATGCGCCGGAACGCGCAGCGCCAGAGTCGGCAGGCCCGCGCTGCACAGATAGCTGATCGCGCAATCCCTGACGCGCGGCAGGATCATCGTCAGCGGCCCCGGCCAGAACCGTGCCGCAACGCGGCGCGCCCGGTCGTTCATGACGCCCCCTTGGCCGCGAAAATTTTCGCCACTGCAACGCCATCCAGCGCATTGGCCGCAAGGCCGTAAACCGTTTCCGTTGGCATGGCGACAAGACCGCCGGAGCGCAAAATTTCCGCCGCCTCCGCAATCACCTGCGCTGTCGGTGCTTTCAGCGCCATTGCGGTCAAGGCTCCGCCCGGCGTCCGCCGGTCATGGGCCGCGTCACGCCCGTCGTCGTCGGCAAAGAGAGGGAAAGCCCCTGCGCCGCGCGCACGGCAAGATAGGCAAAGCCTTCGGCCTCCAGCGCATCACCGTCCCAGCCGAGATCGTCCACCGGACTGACGGTGACATTAAAGGCATCGCGCAGGCCCTGCATGATCGTTTTGTTATGCCGCCCTCCGCCCGTGACATACCAGGCAAGCGGGGCTTGCGGCAGATGATCCAGCGCCCTGGCCACAGCCCCGACAGTGAACGCGGTCAGCGTCGCCGCGCCGTCGGCCACGGAAAGCCCCTGCACCGGCGCGGTCGTCCATTGATCCCGGTCGAGCGATTTCGGCGGCGCTTTCACAAAATAGGGATGCGCCAGATAAGCCTGCAAGATGGTCTTATCGACCGCGCCCGAAGCTGCCGTTTTGCCGCCAGCGTCATATCCGGCCCCTGTCTTTTGCCGCATCCAGTCGTCGATCAGCGCATTCGCGGGCCCCGTATCGAAGGCCAGCGGCACGCCGTCAGCGCCGATATAGGTGACATTGGCGACGCCGCCGAGGTTGAGGATGGCAACTGGCTTGTTCAGCTTCTGCGCCAGCGCCGCGTGGTATAGGGGGATCAGCGGCGCGCCCTGCCCGCCTGCCCGCATGTCGGCGCTGCGAAAATCATAGATCACGGGAATGCCCGTTTGCGCGGCGAGCATCGCGGCATCGCCGATCTGCCAGGTGAATTGATTCGCAGGGTCGTGAAAAACCGTCTGGCCGTGAAAGCCGATCAAATCCACGGGGCCGGGAAACCGCCGCCGCAATTCCGCGACAACGTCCGCATGGGCCTGCGTCATCGCCCGCGACGCCGCCGCCACCCGTCCGTCCGGATCGGTCCGCAGACCAAGGCAGGCGCGCAGGGCGGCCTGCGTTTGCGGATCATAGGGAGCCGTATAAAACCCGACCCGCTCGACACGGCCCAGACCGTCGGTGCGGATCATGGCGGCGTCAATCCCGTCGAGGGACGTTCCGGACATCAGGCCGATTGCGGTGTGAATTTTCTTGCTCATTCCTGCCCCCTGCTGCCATCCTGAGCGCAGCGAAGGATCTCTCTGGTTCGTTTATGCGCAATTATTACGTTTACATGATGACGAACAAAAGTCACCGCGTTTTATACACCGGCATGACCAATGACCTCATCCGCCGCGTCAGCGAACATAAATCGGGAATTTACCCCGGTTTTACGCAAAGATACAAGGCGCACAAGCTGGTTTACTTCGAGCATACCTTTGATGTAAATAGCGCAATTGCCCGGGAAAAGCAGATAAAAGGCTGGATTCGGGCGCGAAAAAATGCACTTGTTGCAGCAACGAATCCTGAATGGAATGATTTATATGATACCCTGACCGGAGATCCTTCGCTACGCTCAGGATGACAACGCAAGAGATGACCGATACAGGACCATGACCTACAAATCCGACTTTCTGAACATCCTTGACCAGCGCGGCTTCATTCATCAGGGCAGCGATGTCGAGGGGCTGGACAAAAAACTGACCGAGGGCGTGCAATCGGCCTATATCGGCTTTGACGCCACGGCGCAATCCCTGCATATCGGCAACCTGACCGGCATCATGATGCTCTACTGGTTCCAGCAGGCGGGGCACAAGCCCATCACCCTGATGGGCGGCGGCACGTCCAAGGTCGGCGATCCGTCCTTCAAGGACGAGAGTCGCAAGCTGCTGGACGACGCCACCATCAGCACCAATATCGAGCATATCAAGAATACCTGCTTTCGCCAGTTCCTGAAATACGGCGACGGCCCGACCGACGCCTTGATGGTCAATAACGACGACTGGCTGTCCGGACTGCACTATCTTTCTTTCCTGCGCGATTACGGGCGTTTTTTCACCGTCAACCGGATGCTGTCTTTCGATTCCGTGAAATTGCGGCTGGAACGCGAAAGCCCCCTGACCTTGCTGGAATTCAACTATATGGTGATGCAGGGATACGATTTCCTCGAGCTGCACCGCCGTTACGGCACGGTCCTGCAAATGGGCGGATCGGACCAATGGGGCAATATCATCAACGGCGTCGAACTTGGCCACAAGGCCGATCAGGTCCAGCTTTTCGCCCTGACCGCGCCGCTTTTGACCACGGCTTCGGGGCAGAAAATGGGCAAGACGGAAAAAGGCGCGGTCTGGCTCAACGCCGCCATGCTATCCGCCTATGACTACTGGCAGTACTGGCGCAATGTCGAAGACGCCGATGTTGAAAAACTGCTGCTGCGTTTCACGACCCTGCCGCTTGATGAAATCGCGCGCCTAGCAAAACTTGGCGGCGCGGAGATCAACGAAGCGAAGAAAACCCTCGCCTTCGAAGCGACCAAGCTCTGCCACGGCGAAAAGGCCGCGCAGGAAGCCGCCGAAACCGCCCGCAAGACCTTCGAGCAGGGTAGCGTCGGCGCCGACCTGCCCGCCATCGAAATCGACGCCGCAAGGCTGGATCAGGGCGTTCCTTTCGTCGATTTGCTGGTCGAATCCGGGCTTGCGGCCTCCAAGGGCGAAGCGCGACGTTTGATCGAGGGCGGCGGCGCGCGCGCCAACGACCAGCCGGTCGGCAACATCGCCCACACCTCCACCACCGCCGACCTGACCGCGGACGGGTATATCAAACTTTCCGCTGGCAAGAAGAAGCACGCGCTGGTGCGGCTGAAAAAAGCGGGTTAATCGCTACTCAAAGAAGATTTGCCGCAGGAAGCCCGGGGCCAGAACCGCCAGCGGATTGACCATGATGGTCGGATTTTTCGCGGGCCCCTTGACGGTATAGGTGGCGGCGAATACGGCGTCGCCGGACCCTGCCGTCAGGATGTCCCCGACGATCGGGATGCTGCTTAGAATGCTGTTGAGCATCGAGGCCGGAACGATCGTCCCGGACACATCGATATTGTCGGCCATGCGGTCGAGCGCCCCTTCAAAGGTCAGCCCCATCGACGCGCCGGACGTCCGCCCCTCTTTCGTACGGATCAGATCGACACCCTTGCGCTTTTCCCACGTGAACTGGGACTCCAGCCGCGCAAAATCGATCCCGTCGCTGCCCAGCAGGGAGAGAATGCCCGGCAGACTCAGCGCATTGACCAGCCGCGCCAGAACCGGCGCGTTGATGACGCGGAAATTGGTCAGCTCGGCCTTGCCGCTGATCAGCTTTTTATCGCCGCCCGGCGCGGACGCCCCTTCGACCAGCAACTGCCCGCCGCGCGTATTCTCGTAAACGCCGAACGCGAGCAGGGCCGCGCCGCCGTCCTGCGCCGAAATGCGCAAAATCATGCGGTTGCCTTCCGGCTGGTAGCGGAAAAGCAAAGGCCCTGCGCCCGCCGTCGCATCCAGCGTCAGACGGTTGAGTTCGCCCTGCGTATCCATGTCGATGGCCGCAACGGCCTTTTCAATCAACCGCGCCTCTGCCGTGCGCATGCGCGCGACGCTTACGTTCGCGATCAGGCCGGGACCGTGATAGTCCGCGCCCTTCTTGTCGTTTTCAAGGAACGGCCGCGCATCCAGAAACGGGCCTTGTATCGACATCGAAATGATATTTTGCGGCGAAATATCGAATTTGATCGCCACATCGCTTTCATTCAGGCGCGCACGCGGGAACTCCCCGCTTTTGAGCAGCGTTTCCTTACCCGACTGGACAAAGCGCATTTGCGCGCCCTCAACCCGGCCTTCCGGCGTTTCCACGGAAAGGTTTTTGATTTCGGTCAGGATGTTGTTTTGCAGATAAGCTTTGGCGCTCGCCCGGGCGGCCTTGCCCGGCGGCTTTGTATAGCTCATCGGCTTGACCATCAATGTCGCAGGCGTCGCATCGACATCCGCATCGACTTCAGCCCGTCCGCCGCCAAAATCTGTATAGGTGATTTTGGCCGGAACCGATCCTTCGATCCAGTCGGAAAGATCGATCCCGAATTTCTGGCGCAAATCGGAATCCGCCATGACATCGGCCACGACCTGCATGCCGAAGGGATTGCCCTTGGCCTCGAAATATTGCGCGTAGGTGAAATTCATGTCGCGCCCGTCGATCCGGCCCTTGCCGCTGACATCGACGCGTTTGTCTTTGACCGCCACCTTGACCGGCCCGCCGCTGACGTCCAGCTTGTTGACGAGGCCCGGCATCAGGATCTTGTCGCCCGTCCCGGTCGCTGTCACATCGATTTTTTCCGCGGGCAATTCCTTCAGCGTGGGGAAAGACACATTGAGCTGAAGGTCGGCGGAGCCTTCAATCTTGTTCATATCGGAAACAATGTCGCCCGCGACATTGATCGGCTCCGAGCTGATATATTTGAAAACCGTCTTGAGCGGCCCCTGCAAATGGGCGTCGATGCTGGCATGCCCGATTTTTGCGCCGATCACGGTATCGACCACGATTTTTCCCGACTTGATCGTCATATCGCCCAGCATGCCGCTGGCGACGTCGATGGTCATGCGGTCTTCCTTGTAATTGTAAACGCCCTTGCCATTGGCCTTTTTCACCGGCATCAGCGGCGCGCTGTAATCGACCGTCATGTTTTCGATATTGAAAGCGGCCTTCAGGTCCGCCAGGGTAACGGACCATTCTCCTTCCGCGCGGTCGGCATTGAGGGCGAGATCAATGGTGCTGTCGAAAATCCGCCCGTCTGCAAGCCGCCGCAGCGCCCACTCTTCCGACGGATCGCCCTTCATCACAGCCGGCCAGAACGTCGCCACCCGCGCCTGCGGCAGGGAATGCACGGCGATATGCAGCGGCATGGAATATCCGCCTGATTCCTTGACCGGATCGACGCTGCCGCTAAACGTCATGGAGAAATCGTCGGTCAGGGCGAGATTGCTGTCCTTGAGCGTGAGGCTGCCGCTACGGTGGTCGTAAGCGATATTCAGCAACATCTTCTGGAACGGCACGGGCGTTTCGTAAACATCGGGAACCGCGAACGCACCGTTGCTGCTTTCCAGCGTGGCCTCGAAACCCGAGAAAGAAAAATTCTCACCCAGTTGGGCCTGCGCCTTGCCGTTAAGGACGATATTCTGGTTTTTCAGCCAGTCCAGATCGGGAAACTTCGACGCCAGAAAAGGCGCCCGCAGATTGGTGAGACTTACATCCGCAACGATGCTCTTGCGATCGCGGATATAGGCAGCCTCCGCCTGCAGGGTCGGGGCGGGTACGGCCGTGTCTTCCAGCCACAAGGAGGCCGTCGTCACCAGCGTTCCGCGTTCGCGACGAAAGGCCATATCGGCCTTCGGCACCAGCCAGCTTTGCTGCAGGACCCGGTCCTCAACCCGCATGCGCGCACCGGAAATCATGAAAAGCTCCAGCGAGCGCACCGGCCAGTCGCGCGGGATTTCATTGCGCGGCTTCGCCATGGTGTCCATGACGCTGAAAAGGAGAGCGCTTTGCTCATGCAGGTCTGCGGCGGGTTTTTCCGCGGTATCGGCGGAATCGGAAATCGCCAGATGAAATTCGTTATCCTGATCGCGCACGACGGTCAGGAGCGGTTTTTCGATGACGATGGTGCGCGGCTCGAACTGGCCGAGGAGAAGGGAGGTGCGCGACATGCTGACCGCGGCCGATTTCACCGATAAAACCAGATGATCGGTCGCTGTGTTGAGAATGCGCACATCCTGAAGCGTCACGCGCGGGCGCGAGTCGATCGCCGACCAGTCGAGAAAAACCTTCTCGACGCGCAGCGACAAATCGCGGGCGGGGTCGCTGAGTTCGCTTTCGAGGAATTTGCGCGCAAAGCCGACCTCGATCGGGCCGCGATTGAGCTTCCAGACCAGAGCTCCGCCGCCGACCATCGCAAGAACCAGCAGCACCATCGCCGCCTCGAACGTCAGAAGCAGCGTTTTGAAGAGCGTTTTTTGCCCGAATTTCAAAGACTTCAGGATCATCTTTTCTTTTTGCCACGGCGGGCCTTGACGGACAATCCCCGCCGCCATCTTAATAACGGGAAAGTGAAAGGACCCCCGATTATGCCAGTCTTGAAAGAAGGCTCCAAAGCCCCGGATTTCAGCCTTCAAACGGACACACACGGCACCGTGTCGCTGAAGAGCTTCGCCGGAAAAAAACTGGTGCTGTATTTTTACCCGAAAGACGATACTTCCGGCTGCACGGCGGAAGCCTGCACCTTCAATGATTATTTACCGAAATTCGGAAAATTAAAGACGGCCGTTCTGGGCGTTTCCCGCGACACCGTGAAGAAACACGAAAAATTCCGTGAAAAATACGATCTTGATTTCCCCCTCGGCGCGGATGAAGACGGCAGCGTCTGCGAAAAATACGGCGTCTGGGTTGAAAAATCCATGTACGGCAGGAAATACATGGGCATCGAGCGTTCGACTTTCCTGATCGACGAAACCGGGAAAGTCCTCAAAATCTGGCGCAAGGTCAAAGTGCCCGGGCATGCCGAAGAGGTCATGGAAGCGGCGAAAAACGCCTGAAGGGGAAGCAGGAGAGGGTACCCCTCCCGCTTCCTGCCTGCTATCGATCTAGGCGGCCTTGATCAGTTTCTTCGGCACATCGACCGCGCGGCCGCAGCCGACGGTGTTGAGATAATCGTGCATGTTGCCGATCAACTGGTCGATGCGGTCGTTATAGAAATGGTTGGCCCCGTCCACGACGCGGTAATCAACGGTGATGCCCTTTTGTGCTTTCAGTTTCTGCGCCAGTTTTTCCGTGTGCGGTTCGGGAACGATATTGTCCTTGTTGCCCTGAACGATCAGACCCGACGTCGGGCACGGCGCAAGGAAGGTGAAGTCGTACATGTTCGCCGGAGGCGAAACGGAAACCCAGCCGCGAATTTCCGGACGGCGCATCAAAAGCTGCATCCCGATCCACGCGCCGAAGGAAAACCCGCCGACCCAGACATAGGGCGCATTCGGATTGAGTTCTTGCATCCAGTCGAGCGCGGCGGCGGCGTCGGAGAGTTCCCCCTCGCCGCGGTCATGGACGCCCTGACTGCGGCCGACGCCGCGGAAATTGAAGCGCAGGGTGGAAAAACCGCGTTCCTGAAACGTCTGGAACATGTAATAGGTGATTTTGTTATTCATGGTCCCGCCATGCTCCGGGTGCGGATGCAGGATCAGGGCCAGCGGCGCATTTTGAACCTTGGAATGGACATAGCGCCCTTCAAGACGACCTGCGGGACCGTTGATGATAATCTCAGGCATAAATTCCCCTAAAAAGTTTTTGCGTTATTTCGCGGAACAGAGCGGTTTTTCATCGCTCCCAAACTCCCCTGTCTGGTGGGGCATGGTATAGCAAGGCGATTCGCAAATGTCCAAAAAATTATGCCAATTCATTGAAAAAGCTTGAGGATTCAAATGTTTTTCCATACAACATAAAACATGGCAAAAACACCCCCGGTTTACCTCGATTGCAATGCCACCATGCCCCTGCGCCCCGCCGCGGCGGAGGCGATGCTGCACGTCATGCAAGAACCCGGCAATGCCTCCGCCATTCACGGCTTTGGCCGCGCCGCGCGGCGCCATGTCGAAGACGCGCGCAACGCCATCGCCCGCCTTGCAGCCACCAACCCCGCCTATGTCGTTTTCACAAGCGGCGCGACCGAGGCCAACAACATTGTTCTCAAAACTTTTGCGGGACAGAAAATTTTTACCTCCGCGATTGAGCATCCTTCCGTGCTGGAAGCCGCGCCCGATGCCATATGCGTTCCCGTCACGCCGGACGGCGTGATCGACCTCGCCGCGCTGGAGCGCCTGTTGCAGGCGGAAAAACCCGATCTGGTTTCCGTCATGCTGGTCAATAACGAAACCGGTGTGATCCAGCCTCTGGCGGAAATCGTGCGCATGGTCCGCCGCCTGTCTCCGCAGACGCGCATTCATACCGACGCCGTGCAGGCGGCAGGGCGCATCGCGCTTGATTTCTCGGCGTTGCAGGCCGATTACATGACCCTGTCCGCGCACAAGATGGGCGGGCCGCAGGGCGCGGGCGCGATCATCATGGCCCCCGGCGCTAAGATTGAAAGACTCTTCCACGGCGGCGGGCAGGAAAAGCGCCAGCGCCCCGGAACGGAAAACATCGCCGCCATCGCCGGATTCGGCGCCGCAGCGCACATCGCGCAGGAAACCATGCCGGAGTTTCAGGCCCTCTCCGCCTTGCGCGACGCCCTGGAAACCCGACTGCAAACGCTGGAGCCGCGCCTGAAAATTTTCGGGGCCGCCGCGCCGCGCGTTTCCAACACATCGCAGATCAGCCTGCCCGGTGTTCCGGCGGAAACGCAATTGATGGCCCTCGACCGGTCAAACCCAGCCATGTCCTGAAAGCCATGGGCGCGAGCGACCCCGAAGCCCTCGGCGCGATGCGCATTTCCATGGGATGGAACACAACGCCGGAAGATATTGACCGCTTCTGCGCCGCATGGGAAAAGATGCACGCGCGCATCCGCGACAGGATTGCCGCCTGAACCCCGAGAAGAGTTGAAACACATGCCGACCATGACCTTTATCATGACTGACGGAACGGAAAAAAAGGTCGATGCGCCGCTCGGCCTCTCGGTCATGGAAATCGCGCAGAAGAACGACATCGAGCAAATCGAGGGCGCATGCGGCGGCTCCCTCGCCTGCGCCACCTGCCATGTCTATGTCCACCCCGACTGGTGGGATAAATGTCTGCCCGAGGATGGCGCGCGTTCGGTAGAGGAAGAAGACATGCTCGACCTTGCCTTCGATATCCGAAAATCCTCCCGCCTGTCGTGCCAGATCATCATGCGCGAGGAGCTCGACGGCCTTGTGGTGGCCCTGCCCGGCGTGAAGGCAAGCTGGTAGAGCGCAAAAACAGCGCTACCGCTTAAGGGGCTGGCCCCGGGCCGGATTTGGCAGCGGCATGATCGGGAATGTCGCGCGCCCGCAGGATGCCTTCCTTGTTCCAGGCCTGAAGTTTGGCAATCACCTCTTCCGGCGTATCGACCGAGCGGATCATCTTCTCCCGCCCCGGATGGATGAACCCTTCATCGATCAAAAGCCGCATCTGCTGCTTGAGCGGCGTGTAGATTCCATTGGTATTGAGGACGATGACAGGCTTGACGAAGGCGTCGGAGCCTTCGGCCATCTGCATGTCCATCAGCGCGGCGGCTTCCCATTGTTCGTCCTGCGTGCCGATGCCGCCGGGAAGGATGATGCAGGCATCCGCCATCGCCAGCATTTCCGCCTTGCGGATATGCAGCATCGCCACCACCATCTCGTCAACGCCCTGCGGCGGCTGGTAGGCGGCGGAATTCTTGAAAGCATGGGTGATGATGCCGGTAACCTTGCTGCCGTTCTTTTGCGCCGCGCCGGAGACGAGGCCCATAAGCCCGGACGTGCCGCCGCCATAGACGAGGTTGAATCCGTTCTGCCCCAAAAGCGCCCCGAGGCGTTCCGCATGTTCGGCATAAAGCGGGCTTTTGCCCAGCTTCGATCCGCAGAAGACGACGACGCGCTCAATCTGCTTTTTATCCTGCTGCCCGGCATCCATGGCAAACCCCTTTCCGCTTTTTTTTGTGAATGGCTGGACCATAGCAAAGCCAGCCCCCCGCCGCAAAATTTCCATATGATGCGCCGCAACAGCTTGCCGTCCAGCATTATTCATAATCATTTGCATTTTCCGGACGAATTCCCTACATTCCCGCCCATGTCCGCTCCCTTGAACAGCCTCGGCCTGCCCAAGGCCCCGAAAGATACCCGCGTGGTCGTCGCCATGTCGGGCGGGGTGGATTCATCCGTGGTGGCGGCCCTGCTGCATGAGGAGGGCTATGACGTCATCGGCGTCACCTTGCAGCTCTACGACCATGGCGCGGCGATCGAGAAAAAGGGCGCGTGCTGCGCCGGGCAGGACATCTACGACGCCCGCCGTGTCGCGGAAGAGCGCGGCTTTCCGCATTACGTCCTGAACTACGAAGACAAATTCAAAAACAGCGTGATCGAGGAATTCGCCGATTCCTATCTGCGCGGCGAAACGCCCGTTCCCTGCATCCGCTGCAACCAGTCGGTCAAGTTCCGCGACCTGCTGGCCGTCGCCCGGGACCTTGGCGCCGACTGCATGGCGACCGGGCATTATATCCAGCGCCGCATCAACGCAAAAACCGGGCGCGCCGAGCTGGTCCGCGCGGTCGACCCCGGCAAGGACCAGAGCTATTTCCTGTTCGCAACGACGCAGGAACAGCTCGACTTCCTGCGCTTTCCCCTCGGCGGCTGGGGCAAGGACGTGACGCGCGCCCACGCGCAGCGCCTTGGCCTGATCACGGCGGCCAAGCCGGATTCGCAGGACATCTGCTTCGTCCCCGCGGGTGATTACACGAAGGTTGTTAAAAGCCTGCGGCCCCAGGCCGGAACCCCCGGCGAGATCGTGCATCTCGACGGCCGCGTGCTGGGAAAACATGACGGCATCATCCACTACACCATCGGCCAGAGAAAAGGCCTTGGCATCGGCGGCGGCCACGACGACAACAACGACCCGTTCTATGTGGTGAAGCTCGACGCCGCGAATGCGCGCGTCATCGTCGGGCCGAAAGAATCTCTGGCCCGCGATACGATCCACCTGAAGGGCTGCAACTGGCTGTCCGGTGACGGGACGGCGGGCCTGCCTGTTCTGCTGAAATTCCGCTCGATGATGCAGCCAATCGCCGCGACACTCACCCGCCACGACGACGGCGGCGCGACCCTGACGCTTCAAGACCCGCAATACGGTATCTCCCCGGGGCAGGCCGCCGTTTGCTATGACGGTGACCGGATGATCGGCGGCGGCTGGATCGCCGGCACCGAAAATTCCCGCATCGCGCTGGCGGCCTGAGATGCCGTCATTTTTCATGGAGGGCTTCGATCCCGCCCGGACGGACAGAGCCCTGTTCAGCGCCGCCCCGCGCCTGACCCTGCGGCAGGCCTTTGCCGAAATCAGCGCGCCCTTTCCCGAAGCGGCCAGCGTCACGTTTTACAAGAATGCGGACGGAATCGCCGTCTGCATCCGCCCGCACGGCACGGCAGACGCCAGCGGCAGGGAAGCGATGCTGAGTTACCAGCTTTTCCCAGCGTTTCATTCCGCCGTCATCCGCCGCATCGATGCCGGGCCGGAGAAACGCAAAGGGCTGGGCTCCGCGCTGATCGCCGCGCAAATGCCCTTCTGGCAGCGCATGGGCGTGGAAAGCCTCGCCGTGCGGACCCACGATCTGGCCGAAGGGTTTTACCTTAACCTTGGCTTTGTCCGCGTCGATGACCTGCCCGAATACGGCATGGGGACTTCGGTCGTCACCACGATGCGTCTTGATTTTCACGACCCCCGGCAGCGCGCCGCCTTTGACCGCGCCATGGCAAAGGCCTCCCCGGTTTTCCCGCCAAAACCCCCTGAAAACGCCTTAACTTGACATTTTTCTCCCGAAACGCCATAAACGGGGCCTTCGCACCAAAAAGGCGGTGTAGCTCAGCCGGTAGAGCAGAGGAATCATAATCCTTGTGTCGGGGGTTCAAGTCCCTCCACCGCCACCACCTCCCCCCTTATATCCGTTCCCGAAAGCCTGTTTAGGCTCCGCATCGTGCGCCTGCCGTGCTATAGTCGCGCAGCAATAAAAAGCGAAAGTGCTTGAAGATGCAGGTCACACGGAAAACCGTTCTGAAGATTTTGCTGCCGCTCGCCGCCGCAGCGCTGGGCGTTTATGCTTTTAGCGCGGGCAGGGCGGAGAGCGTCGCCGTAATCCGTCCGGTTTACGGTCCCGCGGTTCAGGCGGTCTATGCCACGGGCACGGTCGAGCCGTCGGTCATGGTGCCGATTGCAGGCAAGCGCCCCGCGGTGCTGCTCGCCTTCTCCGCCGACGAGGGGCAGAGCGTAACCAAGGGGCAGGTTCTGGCGCAGCTTGAAGGCGATGTGCTGCAAAAGGCGCTGGCCGAGATGGAGGCCGTCGCCGCGCTGGCGGAAAAGGAATTCGCCCGCCGC
>JACPDM010000039.1 GCA_016184045.1 Micavibrio aeruginosavorus
GGCACGGGCCTTGGCCTTGCCATCACCAAAGAACTGGTGGAGCTGCACGGCGGATCGATGCACATCGACTCCACAGTCGGAATCGGCACAACGGTGACCATCCGCATGCCGTATAACGCCTATGAAGCGATGAAAAAGGCGGAGAGCGCCACCGTCTGAAAAATCCCGCTAGCCTTCGCCGGCCATCTGCGCCGCGTAATCGCCCATGCGGTCGCGGTAAGCCTGCTCCTGCGCCAGGCAAGCCTTGAGCCCTTCCATGTAATTCGGGTAACGCAGTTTTACGCCAAGCTCCGCCTTGATGCGGTCGTTTTTGATGCGCTTGTTGTCGTTGTAAAAGCTGCGGGCGATGGGGGCCATGTCGGCATCGTCATAGGGCAGCAAAGGCGGGGGTTCGATATTCAGGAGGTCGCAGGCGAATTTTATAACTTCGTGGCTGGGGGCCGCCATATCGTCGGCAAGGTTGTAACACGCCCCCGGACAGGGCCTTGCCATCGACGCCATTAAAACCTGTACGATATCCTCGACATGGATGCGGCTGAAGGCGTGGCCGGGCTTGTTGATGCGCCGCGCGATCCCGGCGCGCACGGAATCGAGGGCGCTGCGCCCCGGTCCGTAAATCCCGGCAAGACGGAAGATATGAACGGGCAGTTTCTTGCCGGTGTAAAGCGACAGCCACTGTTCCTCGGCCTTCGCCCGGCGCGATCCGCGCTTGCTGGAGGGGCGGATCTCCGAATTTTCGTCCACCCACCCGCCTTCGCGGTCGCCGTAAACAGCGGTGGAGGACAGGTAGCCGACCCATTCCAGCGTCGAAATGTTCAGAATGTCCTGCGCATGCATGTTGAAAACCGGATCACCGTCATCGTCGGGCGGGGTCGAGATCAAAAGATGCGTCGTGTCTTTCAGGAAGAGCGCCGGGTCTTCGAGCGGCTGCTCGTAATCGAAGAGGAAGGCCTTGACCCCCTGCCCTTTCAGAAAACGCCTCTTTTCATTGTCGCGCGTCGTCCCGGCCACGACCCATCCCTGTTGCAGAAGGGCCTGGCCCAGATCGTCGCAGGTATAGCCGTAACCGAAGCAGAAGAGTTTTTTCATCATTGTACACTGGGATTGCACCGGCCGGACATCCGTGGCGCGAAAAATGGAAAATCAGTATAAAGGAGATCCGGCCGTTATTCAAACAGCCGCAGGGTCAGGATCGATCCCTAGAAATCGACATTTTCGTAGTGTTCGACCGGAACGAAACCCGGAATGCGATCTTCGAGTAAAGGCTGGAAACTGGAACGCGATTTGACCCGCGCATACCAGTCGCGGGCGGCCTGATGCTCGTCCCACGGCACGTCGCCGATATAGTCGATGGCGGAAAGATGCGAGGCGGCGGTAATGTCGGCGAGGGAGAAATGATCCCCTGCCAGCCATTTGCGCTTCTCGGTCAGGAAACCAATGTAATCAAGGTGATAATGGATGTTCGCATGCCCGGCGCGGATCGACGGGCCGTGCGGCTCGCCCAGTTTGAGGAAGCGTTTCATCAACTTTTCCCCGACCAGGTTATCCGTCACCTCGCGGTTGAATTTCACATCAAACCAGCTGCCGAGGCGGCGGGTTTCCGCGCGCTGCACCGGATCGAAACCAAGGAGGTTTACTTCCGGGTAAACCTCCTCAAGGTATTCACATATCACTTGGGAATTGGCGAGGGTCGTGCCGTCGCGCTCCACCAGAACCGGCACGTCGCCGGCAGGGTTGAGGGCGAGGAACTCGGTGCGCCGCTCCCAGACTTTTTCAATGCGAAGCTCGAAGTCGAGCTTCTTTTCCGCCAGGGCGATTCGCACTTTGCGGGAAAAAGGGTGCAGCCAGAGGTGATAAAGTACGCGCATACGTCAGTCTATCCCAGATCGCGCCCCTCTTGAAACCGAATCTTTGGGGGCTGTTTTTGTTGGCGTCATGGTAACCGTTTTCGTCCCGGCGGTCAAAACGGCCCGTTGTTTCAGATTCTGAAAATTGGCGTTTTATTTGCCTCTTTGCAAGCCGCCCAAGCGGCCTTAAGGTGATCGGCAAGAATTTAAACAAAAATAAAAAAGCAAACAGGAGTATCCTTCAATGTCTGGGAACCCGCGCCTGCGCAAGGCGCTTGCGGCCTTTGGCCTGTCTCTGGTCACGCTGACCGGCGCCTTCAACTCTTCCGCACAGCCGACGGAACAACAGCCCGTCGCGACGCAAAAAGCGACAATAAAACCGGAACAAGCCACGCTCAGCAGGCAAGAGCAGCTGGATATCAAAATGGCCGCCAGCTTCGCCAGCATCGAACAGCTTGTAAAACGCAAAATGACCTCCGATCCGGCCTATACGGTCGAGAAGGATCCAGTCGTTCTGCGCAAGATGGACGAGATTCTGGCGCTGCTGGATCAAGGCGCCGACCCGAACAGTTACCGCGGCGACGGTATATCCTTTATGGGCGCGACGGGCCTGACGCCCTTTTACGCGGCAATTATCCTTTCCCAGGGCGCACAGAAACCCGATTTCGTCCAGCGCTTCCTCGACAAAGGCGCAAACGGGCATATGAAGGCCCCGGACAACTGGGGCGCAATGGATTACGCAGCAAGCAACCTCCGGGAATCCCAATCGGTATCGCGCAAGGCTATCGACATCGCGGTCGATATCATGACAGCCCTGACCCGCGCCGGCGGCAGGCTGGACGAAGCAGCGGAAATCGGCAAAAGAAGCCCCCACAAGATCCAAACCTACGGCGATCTGGCGGAGCACATCATCGCCGCCGAGATATTCCGGGAAAAAGGCCTGATAACAAACGACGAATTACAGCGATGGACCCGCGAAGCAGACGCGCTGAAGGAAAAAGTAAAAAAGACCGTCAGCCTGACAGACGAATGGATCAAGGCGAATGGCGGCCAGCTCAACAATTACCCGGATGCCGTTCCGGGCGGGCCGGAGCCTTATATTGTCCAGACGGGTGAAACCCTGCAAGACATCGCGGCGCGATTCAAGGACACGATGGCCATGCCGGGCACGCAGCAGGCCGTTAATGCTCTGGCGAAGCAGAACAGCCTTGCGCCGGATGCAAGACTCGAGGCTGGAAAAACCATCCTGATTCCGATGCCTGTCGGACGCCAGCTCGGCAGCCTGACCGTGCGCGGCAATACGTCGCTGATGGATCTGGCCAAAATTCTGCGCGGCACCTATTACGACAGCGCCGCCACGACCGAAGACATCGCGCGGGAGCTTGCGCGCATGAACGGCCTTGATCCGGAGAAAATCAACGAAAAAGGCCTTGTCAAAAAGGGACAGACCCTGATCTCCGCCTATGTCAACGACGTTCACCTGCTGTATAAACCGCTGACGCCCCCGGCCCATTATAAAGGCGGCCGCGAGGTCGATCTGGTCGTGATCGAGAGCAAGATGGACCCGTCCGAAGTATACGACCACGCCAAGGACACCTACCGCGTCGCCAGCAGCATTACTTATGCCGTCAATCCGACAGCGGATCTGACACAAATCCATTCATGGGCCAGCATGCTGGACTACCCTGCGCGCGACAATTCCGACGCGCTGGACATGCTGCTGGATTCGGCGGGCAGCCCGATCAACGACCGGGTGATCTTTTCCTACAGCATGGCTGTAAAAATTCCGGCGGCAAGGGCACAGTTCAACCGCCAGAGCCGCCCGGAGGAAGGCAGCATGTCCTATGCGCTGATTTCCCGCTACGCACAGCAAATGGAGGAATCTCGCCCGATCATCTTCGCCGCGTCCGGCAATTTCAACATAGAAGAGGGGCGCCATGTCCAGTCGCATGATATCGTCCATTCCCCGCGCACGGTGCTGATCGGCGCGGCGGGCGATTACGGCGGCGAAAAAACGACCATCGCCCCCTACAGCAGCTACGGCGCGGATGTCTGCGCCCCCCTGCCCCGGCATATGCGCGAGCAGATGGAGGGAACGTCCTTCGCCACCCCGCTGACGGCGGCGCTTTACCGCCAGTTCAACGAATGGTACGGCGACATCCTGACCTTCGAGGAAATCATGGCGGCAGGCATGATGACGGCGGATTACAACATTCTGGACACGAACCCGCCTGATCAGGCAGACATGCTGATGCCCGGAAGCCGCGATAAGAACCCCGCGAAATTCATTACCAACGGCGGAGGAATTCCCAATCACGACCGCTGCGGCGCAGGCGTTCTGAATGCCGAGAAATGGCAGATCGCCCTTAACAAAATGGTGACAATCAAGCAATCACTCAGCCGCCCGGCAGAAGAGCACAGCTACCGCCTCAAAGCCGGGGTCCCTGTGATCGTCAAGCCGACCGGCGACGGCGGGAAAACCCGCTATGTCTACCGCATGACAGTGCCGCACGCCCTGACGATGGGCAAGCTGACCCTGAACCTGCCGCAAGGCCAAGGCAAGCACAGCGAGATTGTCGTGCGCACCCCGGCAGGATTTGAAAAGCACCTTGGCTACACGCACACAGACATTCTTTCCACCTTTGCCTTCGCCTATGAGGATGTGAAAGCCGGAGACGTCATCGAAATCATGACGACCGAACCGCTGGGTCCGAGCGCCGGTGCAATCCTGCGCGGTCATACGCCCGGCAATACGATCGCCATGCTGCGCGATCACCTGCGCGCGCAAGGCGCCCTCCCGGCGCCGCTCCAGACGATGCTCTCCGGCAAAGCGGCGGGGCCGGCCGCACCGGTCGCACCGAAGGCCCTGAAAGAAGCAATAGGGCCGCGCTTGCCGGAAAAGAAACCCGCACCGGAAATTCCGCCAATGCCCCTGCTGCCGGCACCGAACATGCCCGACCCGAAAAGCGCCCCCGCCCCTTGAAGGCCAGACGAATAAAAAAAACGGCCGCCAGAAACAGGGCGGCCGGTTTTTGTTTTGGAAAAAATATCAGGGCGCTGCGCGCACGGCCTTCAGGGTTACGTGGATGCCGATTTCGCCGCCGACGGATTTCGTATCCTTCCATTCCCCCTGACCGACGCCGAAATCAAGACGATTGATCGTGGTATCGCCCTGCATCGTCGCAACATCCGCGCCTTGCGCATCTTTTTCGATGGAGAGCGTGAAGGGCAAAGTAACAGGCAGCGTCACGTCGCGGATGGTCAGGTTGCCCTTGGCGACATACTGATTGGCGTCCAGACCCTTTTCAATCGCGCTGGTCACAAAACGGCCTTGGGGGAACTTCGCAATATCCAGCCAGTCGGCCGTGCGCACATAGCTGTTGCGGTCGGTGCTTCCGGTTTCGATGCTGTCCATGGTGATGGTGATATCGGCCTTGCTGCCGGGCAGGTTGGCGGGATCGAACTGGATCGTGCCGTCAAAAGCACCAAAACTGCCGTCAAACGACGCGCCCATCTGGGTGGCGGTGAAGGTCAGTGTGCTGGCGTCTTTCTGGATTGTCCAGACCGGAGTATCCTGCGCTATCGCCGGGTTGGCGAAGGCCACAAAAGTGGCAACAGCAATCGCCGGGAGCATCCGGCGCAGGGTTGAATCCTTGTCGATGACATGGTGTTTGATCGCCCCGGCGGCGTGCAAAACCACGATCGCAATCAGGGTATAGGCTGCGATTTCATGCACCTCCTCCGCAACCTCGGCCAGCGAATCGCTGCGCGGAACGAAATCGGGCAAGGTAAAAAGATTGAAGACGCTGACCGGATACCCTTTTGCGGAAGACATCACCCAGCCGGAGAGCGGCATCAAAAACAGGGAGAGATAGAGAAGGGCATGAACCGCTTTCGCCAAAATCTTCTCCCACGCCTTGTGGTTCGACATCGGCAAAGGGTGCGCATTATAAAGCCGCCAGAGAACGCGCAGCACCGCCAGTGCCAGAACGGTGATGCCAAGCGATTTATGCAGCGCATAAAGCTTGAATACCTGCGGCGTCGGCGGTTCCTGCGCCTCCATATAAAGCCCGAGCGCCAGAAGGCCGATCACCAGAAGGGCGATGACCCAGTGGAAGCCCTTGGCCACCGCGCCGTAATTTTCAGTCGTGTTACGCCAGATCATTCGTTATTCCTTTCCTTTGGAAGCCCCTTGATAACCTTCCTGCACCCCTTCCGCGGAAATGCGGA
>JACPDM010000035.1 GCA_016184045.1 Micavibrio aeruginosavorus
GAATTTGACGATCGGCCAGGAATCGGGAACCTTCGGCCTTGCAAACAGGCTTTCGTTTCTCGCGCCAAGGGCGTTGTCGAGGCTGGAGTTGTAAAGCAGCCAGGCATTGGTAGCAAAGCCCGAACCCATTTTGGCCGTGAACAGAACGATGTATTGCGCGCTGTTATAGCCCCAGGTCAGGGGCATCAGAAGGCCGATCGCCACAACAAGGCGCAGCGGCGCCCAGATATGGCTGAAGCGCCGCCCGAAGGGTGTCCCGGTTTGCGCTGTTTCAGCGACCAGAACAAGGGCGTAGTACAGAAAGATGATAACGCCGACCAGCAGCAGGGCATAGCTGTAGAACTGGAACAGCTCCTGCAGCGCTTCCTGAAAGGGCAGCGGCGCGCCGGTATCGTAGAGGGAGCCGAAAAAGCCCGGTACGCCGAAGATCTTGTCAAGAAGCTGCAAGGCGATATCCGTATCGCGCTGGGCGACCGGTGTGTCGAACATCCCGGCAAACGGAATGGCGATCGCGGCGGCTGCCGGACGGATGACAAGGAAGCAGGTGAGAAACAGGAATTGCAGGGCCAAAAGTACAAAGCCGCACATAAGCGTGCCGTAAATGATGACCTGATCGATATGGCGGCGGTCAAAGATCAGATGGCTTGCGCCTTGCGCAAAGACCTGGCGGATGGTGAATTTACCGATATTGGACGGGTTCAGATAGGGGTGTCCGGGGGGCAAAATCCGCGCTGTCTGAAGGACATAGGCGAACAGAAATGCCAGCTGGCCGAAGCCCGAGCCGAAGAGTTCCTGAAACCGCGGGAGGACCCCCGGCAGGGTTGAATAGCCCAGTACGCGCTTGACTTGCCTTGCTTGGATTTTCTGCAATTTCTTACACCACGCCCACTCTATGATACCGCCGTATCGATAAAATTTTATTAAATTTTATTCTTTGCAGTGTAGCACGAAGCGAGCGAAAACGCACGGATGGAGGGACTTTCAGGGCCCGGAGCGGGCCCTGTTTTTCAAGGATAGCGCCCCCGCAGACAGGGGGCAAGATAATTACCGGAATTCTCTCTCAGCCTGCCTTGCGCACCAGCGGCTTGTAGCGAATGCGGTGCGGCTGGTCGGCGCTGGTTCCAAGGCGGCGGTGATAGTCTTTTTCGTAATCCTCGTAATTCCCCTCGAACCATGTCACTTGGGAATCGCCCTCGAAAGCCAGAATATGGGTGGCCAGACGGTCGAGGAAAGCGCGGTCGTGGGAGATGACCACGGCGCAGCCGGGGAAATTCTCCAGCGCCTCTTCCAGCGCGGAGAGGGTTTCAGTGTCGAGATCGTTGGTCGGCTCGTCGAGGAGGAGGACATTTGCCCCTGATTTCAGCATCTTGGCAAGATGCACGCGGTTGCGCTCCCCGCCCGAGAGCTGGCCGATCTTTTTCTGCTGGTCCGGGCCGCGGAAGCCGAAAGACGATACATAGGCCCGTGACGGCATCTCGATCTTGCCGAGTTTGAGGATATCGAGGCCTTCGGAGAGTTCTTCCCAGACATTGTGGTTGTCGTCGAGCGAAGCGCGGCTTTGATCGACATAGCCGAGCTTGACGGTTTCCCCGACCTTGAATGTGCCGCTATCGGGTTTTTCTTGCCCGGTGATCATCTTGAACAAGGTGGTTTTCCCGGCGCCGTTGGGGCCGATCACGCCGACCACGCCGCCCGGCGGCAGCTTGAAGGACAGGTTTTCGATCAGCAGGCGGTCGCCGAAGGATTTGCTGATATTCTCCGCCTCCACCACCAGCGTGCCAAGGCGCGGCGGGGTGGGGATGACGATCTGCGTGCTGCGCACGGTTTGCTTTTCCGACTGAGCCAGCAAATCCTCGTATGCGGTGACGCGGGCTTTGGATTTCTTGCGGCGGCCTTCGGGGGTCTGGCGAATCCATTCCAGCTCCGTCGCCAGTGTTTTCTGCAGGGCGCTTTCTTCTTTCGATTCCTGCGCCAGACGTTTGCGCTTGGCGTCGAGATAGGCGGAATAGTTGCCCTCATAGGGGATGGCGCGGCCGCGGTCGAGTTCGAGAATCCAGCCGGTGACGTTATCAAGGAAGTAACGGTCGTGCGTGACCATCACCACCGTGCCCTTGTAGTCTTTGAGGTAATTCTGCAGCCAGCCGACGCTTTCCGCGTCAAGGTGGTTGGTTGGTTCGTCAAGCAGCAAAAGATCGGGTTTTTCCAGCAGCAGCTTGCACAGCGCGACGCGGCGGCGCTCCCCGCCGGAAAGTTTTGTGACATCGGCGTCCGAGGGCGGGCAGCGCAGGGCGTCCATGGCGATCTCGATGGTGCGGTCCAGCTCCCAGCCGTCGACGGCGTCGATTTTTTCCTGCAATTCGCCCATTTCTGCCATCAGGGCATCGTAATCGGCACCGTCCTCAGCCATTTCAAGGCCGATGGCGTTGAAGCGCTCGACCATCGCCTTGATGGGGGCCAGGCCTTCCAGCACGTTTTCGAAAACGGTCTTGGCCGGGTCCAGATGCGGCTCCTGCGCCAGATAGCCGACGCTCGCGCCCTTGGCGGCCCAGGCTTCGCCGGTGAATTCCTTGTCGATCCCCCCCATGATCTTCATCAGGGTGGATTTCCCCGCGCCGTTGGGGCCGAGAACGCCGATTTTAGCGCCGGGCAGGAAGCTGAGCGTTACATTTTCCAGAATTTTTTTGCCGTTCGGGAAAATCTTGGTCACGCCGCTCATGACATAAACGTATTGATAGGATGCCATCGCGCATTCTCCGCTCGTTGCTTTAAAAACGCCGCACCTTATCACTACCGCCTGCAAAAACCGAAGCAAAAAACGGCCCCGGTGATCAGACGGGGCCGTTTCAAATTCTGCTCTAGAGCAAGCGCGCCGGTTAGGGCTTCGGTGCCGGGGCGGCCTTCGGTGCTTCGACCTTCGGCGCTTCCGGAGCTTCAACCTTCGGGGCTGCTTCTTTAAATTCAAGTTTGGACATTACACTTCTCCTCTACACTTTTTCTTTTTGTTGCGGGCGGGATTGCCCGCTCCGGGACGGAGTGTAACACAGTTTTTACGAGCTTTAAAAATCGGGTCTAAGCTGCTGGAATCCAGCCAGAAATCGCTACAGACCGTCCTAGAACCCACCCTTTTTGATATTCATAAGGGCCGCCGGCTTGATCTTGGGCGATTTTCCGCCGCCGCCGCCATGCTGGTCGTAAAAGCGTTCTTTGCCGCCGAAATGTTCGTCGATCAGCGCGTCGATATCGGGGATTTCCTCCATTTTCAGAAAGCGCGCCAGATCGCCGAAAAAGGCGCAGCATTTTTCTTCCCAGTTATAAATGCTGCGGTCGATCGGCTCGCCGTTCAGGCGGGCGTCCTTGGTCTCCCACTCATTGGCCAGCAGTGGTTTGGCGCTGAACCACAGGATTTGCCGCATCGGCGGCTGCCCGGCGGGCGGGGAGTCGAACATCATCTGCACTTCGGCTTCGATCTCGTGCGGGTCGGGCCCCATGCGCACTTCCGCGCTGCAGGTCATGCCCTTCCCCCCGTCATAGACGTTGAACGGATAGGTTTCGTACGGGGTGATTTCGTGCGGCACCCCGAGTTTGTCCATCAATTCGCGGAAGGTCAGTTTCATTGTTCCAGTGTATCTCTTTTATCTGGCGGCGCAAAATACTCTGAAAAACAAGGCATTGAAAGGGAGTTAATCGGTCGCTTCCGCCTTTTTGCGGCCATCGCGGAATTGCAGTTCAAGGCGCTGGCCGGGGCTGACGGACGCGGCGGAAACCAGCGGATTTCCGTTTTCGTCGCGGATCACAGCAAAGCCGCGCTCCAGCACTTTTTGGAAGGATAGAGCCTCGAGCAGCGCCGCGGCACGGTCAAGGCGTTGCTGCGGCGGCTCCAGCAGGCGGCCTTTAACGTCGCCCAGACGCTGGTCCCACAGGTTTAGGGTCCGGCCCTTTTCGGCGATGACCTGACGCGGATGGCGCAGCATGGCGGCGGCCTCCGCCACCTGCGCGGCGCGGCGGGCGAGGCCCTTTTCAAAGCCGGAAGAAAGTTTGTGGGACAGGTGGTCGAGGGTCTGTGTCTTGATTTCGACGATCCGGCGCGGATCGCCCAGTTTTGCTGCAGCCGTCTGGACGCGCTGTTGCAGCAGGGTAAAATGGCGGTTCATAATGTTATAAAGCCGCGCGGAATCGTCCATCACCTGCGCCAGCAGGTCGCGCCGCACCGGCACCGCCATTTCGGCGGCGGCGGTCGGCGTCGGGGCGCGCAGATCGGCGGCATGGTCGATCAATGTCGTGTCGGTTTCATGCCCGACGGCGGAGATTAACGGGATTTTCGATGCCGCTGCGGCGCGGACCACAATTTCCTCATTGAACGCCATCAGGTCTTCAAGGCTTCCGCCGCCGCGTGCGACGATGACGATATCGGGGCGCTGTTCCGGCGGCAGGGCGCTGAAACCGTCGATGGCTGCCGCAACCTGTTCCGCCGCGCCCGCCCCTTGCACGATCACCGGCCAGACCAGCACGTGGTGCGGGAAGCGGTCGTTCAGGCGGTGCAGAATATCGCGGATCACCGCCCCGGTCGGGGAGGTGACGACGCCGATCCGCTGCGGCAGGAAAGGCAGTTTGCGCTTGCGCGCCGGGTCGAACAGCCCCTCCGCCGCCAGTTTTTTCCTGCGGTCTTCCAGCATTTTGAGGAGCGCGCCCTCCCCCGCCAGCTCCATCGAATCGACGATCAGTTGATAGCGGGAAGATTTGGGATAGGTGGTGATCTTGCCGGTGCAGATAACCTCCAGCCCGTCTTCCCCGCGCACCCGCACGCGTCCAAACGAATCCTCCAGCGTCCGTTGCAACGCCATGGACAGGCCGGAGACGGAGAGTTCGGGGATGTTGGTTTTTGGCGCTGCGTCGGTCATATTTTACGAAATGCGAAAAGAGCGATCCTGCCTGCGACTATAAATCCTTCCCCCATCAATCCCTAACGAAAAAAGGCCCATTTTGTAAGGTCGGGCGGAGTGGTACAGTGCAGGCATCCTTTTGAAAAACGACAGGACCGGGGCCCGCCATGTCAAAAATGCTTTCCGATTACCTCTACACCGATGAAGTCGCGCGCGTCGAAGCGCTGCTTGAAACATTGCCCTGGGATCAGGCGCGGCACGACCGGGTGGAGGCCAAAGCCATCGACCTCGTCACCCGCGTGCGTGAAGGCAAACGCAAGACCGGCGAGATGGAAGCCTTCTTGCAGCAATACGCCCTGACCACGGAAGAGGGGCTGGCCCTGATGGGCATGGCCGAGGCCTTGCTGCGGATTCCCGATGCGCGCACCGCCAAAGCGCTGATCCGCGACAAGGTCGGCTCCGCCGACTGGGCGCTGACCGGAAAGCCCAAGGACTGGCTGGTCAAGGCCGCGGGCCTTGGCATGTCGATCACCAAGAAGACGCTCGACAGCATGGTGGCGCGTCTGGGTGAGCCGGTCATCCGGCAGGCGATGCTTCAGGCCATCCGCATCATGGGCAACCAGTTCGTGCTGGGCCAGAGCATCGACGAGGCGATCAAAAACGCCAGGCCGTTCGAGAAAAAAGGTTACCGCATGTCCTATGACATGCTGGGCGAAGGGGCGCGGACGGCGGAGGACGCTACGCGCTATTTCGAAGCCTATATGAAGGCGATCGATACGCTCGGCGTGCGCGTTACGCCGGAAAACGGCAAGATGCCCGGCATTTCCGTCAAGCTTTCAGCTCTGCATCCACGTTACCGCGTATCGCAGGAAGACCGCTGCGTGCCCGTCCTGACTGAACGCCTTACTGAAATCTGCAAGGCGGCGTCGTCGCGCAATATCGCCGTCACCGTCGATGCGGAAGAGGTCGAGCGGCTGGAGCTGTCCTTGAAGATCATCGAGGCCGTTGCCGCGAACGAGAATTTCAAAAGCTGGGACGGGCTCGGCCTTGCCGTGCAGGCCTATTCCAAGCGCACCCTGCCTTTGATCGATCATCTGGTCGATGTCACCAATGCGCTCAATCGCCGCCTGTCGGTACGCCTCGTCAAGGGCGCGTACTGGGATACGGAAGTCAAACGCGCCCAGATCATGGGCTTGCCCGATTATCCGGTCTATACGCGCAAGGCGAACACAGATCTTTCCTATCTTGCCTGTGCCGCGCAATTGCTGGCCAACCGCGACCGCTTTTATCCGATGCTGGCGACGCATAACGCGCACACCATCGCCGCGATTCTGGAGCTGGCGGGCAATGACCGCGAGTCTTTCGAGTTCCAGCGCCTGCACGGTATGGGCGAAGCCCTGCACGATCAGGTTCTGGCGGAAGGCGTCGGCCATGTCAGCGTCTATGCTCCTGTTGGCTCGCATCAGGATTTGCTGCCCTATCTCGTTCGCCGTTTGCTGGAAAACGGCGCCAACAGCAATTTCGTGCATCAATTGCTCGATCCCGAAATACCGGTCAAGCGCATCGTCGCGGACCCGGTTGAGGATGCGCGCAATCACCCGAAAAAACGCCATGTGCGAATCCCCAAGCCCGCCAATCTCTACGGGCCGCAGCGGCGCAATTCCGTCGGGCTTGACCTCACCGACCGGGCGACGACGCTGCCGCTCCTTAATGACATGAAAAAATCTATCGACGGACGCCCGCTGGAGGCCGCGCCGCTGATCGGCGGCAAGGCCTACCGCGAAGGGACGTCGTATCCCGTCGCCAATCCCGCCGACTGGCGCAGCATCGTCGGCACGGTGTGGTATGCCGATGACAAGCTGATCGCCCGCGCTTTCGACGCGGCGAAACAGGGTTTTGCCGTCTGGTCGAAAACCCCGGCGCGTCGCCGGGCGGAGATTCTCGACCGTCTGGCCGATCTGATGGAGGAAAACCGCGCCGAATTGATGGCGCTATGCGTTCGCGAAGCCGGAAAGACGGTCGAAGACGCTCTCGCCGAAGTGCGGGAGGGGATTGATTTCTGCCGTTATTACGCCGCGCGCGGGCGCGCCGACTTCCATGAGGAAGGCCGCCTGATGCCGGGGCCGACGGGCGAGCGCAATACCCTGCACCTCGTCGGGCGCGGTGTGTTCGTGTGCATCAGCCCGTGGAACTTCCCGCTGGCCATTTTCATCGGTCAGATCGCGGCTGCCCTGATGGCCGGAAATGCCGTGATTGCAAAACCGGCGGAGCAAACGCCGCTTGTCGCCATGCGCATGGCAAAATTGCTGCTGCAAACGGGCATTCATCCGGATGTGTTCACGCTCCTGCCCGGGGACGGCAAGATAGGGGCGCAGATCGTCCAGCATCCGGACGTCGCGGGCGTCGCCTTCACCGGATCGACAGAAGCCGCGCGCAGCATCAATCGCGCTCTGGCCGAAAAAGACGGACCCATCGTGCCACTGATCGCGGAAACCGGCGGGCAGAACGCGATGATCGTCGATTCCTCGGCCCTGCCGGAGCAGGTTGTGGACGACGCCATCGTTTCCGCTTTTGGCTCGACGGGGCAGCGCTGCTCGGCCTTGCGCGTTCTCTTCGTTCAGGACGACGTGGCGGATAAGATCATCCATATGCTGGACGGGGCGATGCAGGAATTGCGCCTTGGCGATCCGATGGACCTGTCCACCGATATTGGTCCTGTAATTGACGACGAAGCGCTCGCCATCCTGATCCGTCACCGCGAGGCGCTGGAGGGCTTCGGCAAGAAAATCGCCGAAGCGCCGATCCCGGACGATCTGAAGGACAGGGGCCATTATTTTGCGCCACTGGCGGTGGAGATCAACGATCTTTCCGAACTGAAGCGGGAGGTTTTCGGGCCGATCCTGCACGTCATCCGCTATAAATCCGGCGATCTCGACAAGGTGATTGGGGAAATCAACGATTCCGGCTACGGCCTTACGCTTGGCGTGCATACGCGTATTGAGGCGACGATGAACCGGATCGTCGATTCCGCGCATGTCGGCAATGCCTATGTCAACCGCACCATGATCGGCGCGGTGGTCGGCGTTCAGCCTTTCGGCGGGCAGGGCCTTTCCGGCACCGGTCCGAAGGCGGGCGGACCGCATTATCTTGCGCGTTTCGCGACCGAGAAAACCGTGACCGTCAATACAACGGCCAGCGGCGGCAATGCTTCGCTGGTGACGCTGGAGGAATAGGATTTGAACGTCCTTCTGATCGGCTCGGGCGGACGGGAACATGCGCTGGCATGGTATCTGGCGCAATCCGACGGCTGCCGGGAACTTTTTTGCGCGCCCGGAAACCCCGGTACGGCGCAATGCGCCGAAACCGTGGCGCTGGGCGCGGACAATCTGGACGGGATTGTGCGTTTTGCGCGGGAAAAATCCATTGATCTTGTGGTGATCGGACCGGAAGGGCCGCTGGTCGCGGGGCTTGCCGACCGTCTGGCCGAAGCCGGGATCGCCGCTTTCGGGCCGAGCGCCGCCGCCGCGCGGCTGGAGGGATCAAAGGCCTTTATGAAGGATTTTTGCACCCGCCATAATATCCCGACTGCTGCCTATGGCCGTTTCACCGATGCTGCTGGGGCGGAGGCGTTTATCCGCAAGAACGGCGCGCCTGTTGTCGTCAAAGCTGACGGCCTTGCCGCAGGCAAGGGCGTCGTGATCGCGCAGAGTGTGGATGAAGCCATCGCCGCCATGCGCGACATGCTCTCCGGGAATGCCTTCGGCGCCGCCGGGCATGAGGTGGTGATCGAGGAATTTCTGGACGGGGAGGAGCTCTCCTTCTTCGCCATTGCCGACGGGAAAACCGTTGTGCCGCTGACTTCCGCGCAGGATCACAAGCGCGCTGGCGAGGGCGATACGGGGCCCAATACCGGCGGGATGGGGGCATATTCCCCGGCGCATCTCATGACCGAGGGGCTGGGGCGGCAGATCGAGGAAACCATCATCAATCCCGCCATCGCCGGGATGCGGGCGGAAGGCGCGCCGTTCAGCGGCATCCTGTTCGCCGGGGTCATGGTGGTGAACGGGCGGGCGGTTTTGCTGGAGTTCAATACCCGCTTTGGCGATCCGGAATGCCAGGCGATTCTTTCGCGGCTGGATTGCGATTTGCTGGCGCTTTTGCACGCGGCGGCGACGGGGCGGCTGGCGGAGATAAAAGACGGCATTTTCTGGCGCGATGAAACCGCGCTCTGCGTCGTCATGGCGGCCAAAGGCTACCCCGGCGCTTATGCGCGCGGCAGCGTGATCCGCGGCATCGACCGGGCCGATCATTGCGAAGGGGTGAAGGTTTTCCATGCCGGAACGGCGCTGGACGGGGCGGGTGAAGTTGCCGCCGATGGCGGGCGCGTTCTTGGCGTAACGGCGACGGGAAAAGATGTGGCAGAGGCGCGGGAGCGCGCTTACCGGGGCGTCGATGCGATCGACTGGCCTGAAGGGTTTTGCCGCCGCGATATCGGCTGGCGGGCTTTAGCGCCGCGCTCTGAAAAACGCTCTTAAAATCTCGCCGCTTTCACCGGCCAGAATGCCGTTTACCACTGCCGTGCGATGGTGGCAGGTGGGCTGCTCGAAGAATTTCCCGCCGTGCAGGATGCCCCCGCCTTTGGGGTCGGAGGCCGCGAAGACAAGGCGGCGAATCCGGGCGAAGCTGATCGCGGCCGCGCACATGGCGCAGGGCTCCAGCGTGACGTAGAGATCGCATTCGGGAATGCGCTGCGCCCCGGCCTTGGTGCAGCCGTCGCGAATGGCCAGAATTTCGGCATGCGCCGTCGGATCGTTCAGCTCAATCGTGCGGTTCCCGGCGCTGGCGATCACGACGCCGCTCTCGGCATGGACTAAAATCGCGCCGATTGGAACTTCCTGCCGGATAGCGGCTTCCTTGGCTTCTTCCAGCGCCATGCGCATGAATTCTTCATCGTTTTCTTTCATGGGTTCCTTTTACCGCGTCTTCACGTTAAAACAAAGGCTATGAGCGAGGAAAAAGGCGAGCGGATTGCAAAAGTGATGGCGCGGGCGGGGCTGTGTTCCCGCCGCGACGCGGAAGCGTGGATCGCGGCGGGACGGGTCCGGCTCAACGGCACGGTCCTGACCAGCCCGGCGCAAAATGTCTGAGAAACCGACGAGATCGTCGTTGACGGCAAGGCCCTGCCGAAGGCGGAGGGAACGCGGCTGTTCCTTTACAACAAGCCGCCCGGCCTTGTGACATCGGCCCGCGACGAAAAGGGCCGCGATACGGTGTTCGACCATCTTCCCGCGCATATGCCGCGCGTCATCAGCGTCGGGCGGCTCGATCTCAATACTGAAGGGCTCTTGCTGCTGACCAATGACGGCGGGCATGTGCGGCAGGACCAGCTCGACGCCCTCAAACACGGCGTCACGGTGGACGGCGTCCGCTACGGCCCGATCGACGCGAAACTGGAGCCCGGCAAGGGGTCGTCGAATTGCTGGATGGTGTTCTCGATCACCGAAGGCAAGAACCGCGAGGTACGGCGCGTTCTGGAATCGCTGGGCTTGCGGGTCAACCGCCTGATCCGCCTGTCCTACGGGCCGTTCGATCTTGGCGCGCTGCCCGCGGGCGAGGTGGTGGAGGTGCCGCAAAAAGTCATGCGCGAGCGCATTCCCGGCTATTTCAAAAAGGGCAAGGTATGAGGATCACCGGCGGGGCTTTTCGCGGGCGGACGCTGCGCGCGCCGGAGGGTTTGAATGTCCGGCCTACCACCGATAAAAACCGTCTGGCGATCTTCAATATCCTGCAAAATTACGGCCTTCCGGCGGATGCGCATGTGATCGACGTCTTTTGCGGCACCGGGGCGCTAGGGCTGGAGGCTCTCTCGCGTGGCGCGGCCTTTTGCACCTTTATCGACCGCGACCGCACCAGCATCGCTTTCACCAGAGAGAACATCGAAAAACTGAAGATCGGGCCGCAAGCGGCGGTGCTGAACCGGGAAGCGGCGAAAATCGGCCCGCGCCCCGCCAGCACCGCTCCGGCGGAGCTGGCGTTTCTCGATCCCCCCTACCGCCAGAATCTTACGGCAGGAAGTCTGGCGGCTCTGGCTGGAAATGGGTGGCTGGCCCCGTCGGCAATAGCGGTACTTGAGAGCGAAACGACGGTTCCAGACGGTGAACTATCGGATCTGCCGTTTGACCTTGTGGACACGCGTCTGTACGGAGACACGATGATCCGGCTGGTGCGGCATCGGGCGGAGTCTGGAACCCCTTTCCCGGAATGAACGAGGCTTTCCGCAGCAATTCGCCGTGATCGCGGTGCAGGATGATCGCCGGGGCGATGGCCTGTTCGCGGAAGGCCTGCTTGACGGCGGCCAGTCCGAATTTGTAACCCGGATCGGCCATGATTTTTGCGGTGCGGACAACGGCGTCGTCCAGAACCGCGCCGAAACGGATCCAGCCGAAATCGACCCCGCTTGCGCGGGCGCTGCCGCCGTCCTTATCGGTGTCGCCCATCATCAGGACGCTGTCAGGGCTTGCGCCGAAATCCTGCAGGATTTTCTGCAAATGCGGGCCGTTGGGCTTTGAAAGGCGCTTGCCGGTCGCGGCGTCGGGCTTGAACAGGCTCATGCGCTGTTTGGTTTCATAATCGCTCTCGATGCTCGGCTGGGCGTAGAAATGGCTGAACAGGTCCAGCACATCCAGCGTGTCCTTGACATGGCCGTCGCGCTGCGCGTTATCCGCCATCAGCCAGAAACGGCGGATCAGGGATGATGCTTCCGTGTCGGTGTAAATTGCGAGGTCTGTCTTCTGCGCCCGGATGGTTTGCAGCGTGTCCAGTGCGGCAGGGTAAAAGCGGGTCATTTCGCGCTGTTTCTTGAACCACGCGTCGCGGATCGCCCAGTGGGTGACGCGGATCAGCGTTCCTTGCGGGTCGGCCGGGTCATGGTTCTTCGGCAGGATTTTTTCATCGCCCAGCCAGCGCAGCAACTGGCGGAAATCGGAGAAGCGATACTGGCTCGGGGCGCTGCTGGTCCAGCCCGAACGCATCGATGGTCATTTGCACCGCCATTTCCGTGGCGACGCCCCAGAACGTGGCCGAATCGGTCAGGGTGTTATCCAGATCCCAGACAACCAGGGCTTTCGGAGAAAGTTTACGCATCGCAGCAATTTCCGTATTGTTGTTCGATCTGTCCAGTGCTACCACCCCCAAAAGCCGGTGTAAAGCAAAACCGGATTCCTTGGACAAGGGCGGGAATGGCAATATAATCCAGTGGCCTAGCAAATCCCGGCGCGCCTGCCGCCGCTTTTTCAGGAGAACATTGGACCCATGGTCTATCTTGCCGGTATCGTCGGTTTTATTGGCGGTTTCTGTCTGGGGCAGATGGTTTTAATGTTCCTTCTCCGTCACAAAAGCAATGCCGACCTGAAACAGGACAAATCCCTGCGGATTTACGGGCTTCTAAACTGGCTGGTGGCGCTTTTGGGCGCAATGGCCACGGTGTGGCTGTATAAATTCTGGTTTCTGACGCCTTTGACGTGACGATTTGCCGATCCATCTCATTCCGGAGCTAAAAAGGAACGAATTTCATGCGCCGTTTTATGATTGCCTGCGCCCTGCTTTTCTGCACCGCCTTCCCTGCGCGGGCGGCGGAAGTCTATACGCTGGACAAACCCCATACGCAGATTTTGTTCACCATCGACCATCTCGGCTTTTCGCAATCGACCGGAAAATTTCTCGATTACAGCGGATCGTTCACGCTGGATCGCCTCAATCCTGAAAATTCCTCGGTAAACGTCACCATCAATACCGACAGCCTTGATCTCGGCGATCAGGTCTGGAACGAGCATATGAAGAAAGCCGATTTCTTCAATGTCGCCGCTTTCCCGGTCATGACCTTTCGCAGCACCGCCGTTGCCCCGACCGGCAGCGATACCGCCGATGTCACGGGCGATTTGACGATTCTCGGGGTGACAAGGCCCGTCGTGCTGAAGGTCCGGCATAACAAATCAGGGCCGCTTCCCTTCGGCGAGAAATTTATCGCCGGGTTCAACGCCGAAACGACGATACGGCGCTCCGATTTCGGCATGGATTACGGCCT
>JACPDM010000036.1 GCA_016184045.1 Micavibrio aeruginosavorus
GAATAAGCCCGCGCAATATTCCTTAAGGACATTTTCCGGGGGACCAATCCCGTGGGTTAAGTCCTATAACTATAATTATGAGTGGAACAGCGGTTACAATTTCAAGGATGACGGATCGTCCAGCTTCACGGATCAGCTTTCGCTCAATGCCAGGGTCAAGGGGTTGTTCTTTAACAATACGCTTGATCATTCCAACACGACATTTGCAAACGGCGATGAAGAAGAGCTTTTTAACGGCGACTTTTCCGTGCGCGGGCGTGCCCTCAAGGCCTTGTGGCGCGCCGGGGTGGGGTATGAGATCAAGCCTGACAACGGCATCACGGATTACAGGCTGGGTGTTTCACGAGCCATCAGCAAGACGGTTCATGGCGATGCTTCCATCAAGCATGATACGATAGACAACTATACAATAGGCGAAGTCGCGCTGGATTGGGAGGGAGAGAAAGTCAATATCTCGCCATCGGTTTCCTATGACAGCGACAGTGTGATTGATGCGCAAGTGTCGATGCGGTTCGGCCTCACGCGCGATCCGTACACGGGCGATATCCTGATGCGGGGGAAAAATGTCAGCGGCAAGGGCGGCGTTTCGGCAAGGGTTTTTCTCGACCGCAACGGCGATAGCCTGTATTCCGAAGGCGATGAGCTTCTCGAAGGGGTTTCGGTCAGGGCGATACAGTCAAATCGTACAATGGAAACAGACAAGAACGGGGAGGTTTTTCTCTATGATTTGCCCGCCGGGGAATTGACGGATGTCGTCGTCGAAGAAGGCGGATCGATGGATGCTACATGGATTTCCGGCTTCCCTGGCGTTTCCGTCCGTCCGCGTCCCGGCCTTGTATCCCGTGTTGAATTCCCCATTCATATGTCAGGAGAGATCGACGGGACTTTGTACGCCCGGATTTCATCAGAAAAGCCGCATCCTCTGAAAAACGTTCGACTTTCTCTGTATGATGAGAGCGGCAGGAAGAAAATGACGACGAAAACGGGCAATGACGGTTTCTATCTGTTTGAGTTGATACCTCCGGGAAAATACTTCCTGATACCAGACGCCAAGGATCTCAAAATCGCCCGGGTTCAGGGAATGGCGCCGCAGGAAATTACGATTGGTTATGACGGCACGATCCTGTACGGCAATGATATTGTTCTGCCGTCCGGGAAGGGCGGCGGCCTTGATGTCATCAGTGCCGCCGAATTTGAAAGCGCAAACCCCGGCGCGGGGATTGCGGGGGCGAAAAACATTGTCCTTAATCTCGGGTCTTACCATGCGCCGTTGACGATGGCTGTGGTCTGGTATCGCCTGAAGCAAAGATACGATACAATTATCGGCGAATTGTCGCCTATGGCCCGGCTCGGTACGGACACGCCCGATGCCAAAAGCGGTTTTTATACGCTGCGCCTGAAGTATCCGGACGGCAATCTTGAAGAAGCTTTTAATCGCTGCCGCGCTCTTGCCGCGCGTGACGTTTTCTGCAGCGTTGAATATATTATCGGCGGTGAGGCAAAAAGCGCGGCGGCAGAAGGCTCTGCCAAGGGCGGGTAAGTCCGGAGCTGAATTTTGGACAGGCGGCATAACGATGCGCATTCTTTTCGTTGAGGATGATAAAAATCTTGGACGGGCTACGGCGGAAGGCTTGAGGGGGCTCTTTGCCGTGGACTGGGTCACTTCGGCGGAGCAGGCGGAAGACGCGTTGGCCACGACCGCCTATGGCATGATGGTTCTCGATGTCAATCTTCCGGGCATGTCCGGGCTGGAATTGCTGGAGCGCCTGCGCGGCCGCAAGGAGCAGATTCCTGTTTTGCTCCTGACCGCGCGCGATGCCGTGCGCCACCGTGTAGAGGGCCTGAATGCCGGGGCTGACGATTATCTGGTCAAGCCTTTCGACCTTGACGAGCTTCTGGCTCGCTGTTCCGCCTTGCTCCGGCGGGCGCAGGGGCACGCGGAGCCCGCCATCACCGTTGCCGACATCGCCTTTTTCCCGGCCAGCGGCAAGCAGGAGAAGGGTGGCGCGCCGGTTATTCTTTCAGGCCGGGAGAAGGCGATTTTCGACGTTCTGATCCACAACCTTGATCATCCGGTCAGTAAGGCAAAGATCGAGGAGCGAATTTACGACTGGGCGTCGGAGGACATTGAAAGCAACACGGTTGAAGTGCATATCGCTTCCTTGCGCAAGAAACTGGGCCGCGATTTGATCCGGACAATTCGCGGCGTTGGATATATAATCGCAAAATGAAAAAAGCGGGTTATTCTCTTAAGGCAAGGATTTTTTCAAGGATCAGCTTCCCTGTTCTGGTGTCCGGGCTGATTGTCGCTCTGCTGGCCGCGATGTTTGCCTGGAAAGAGATAGAGGAAGTTTACGATGCCCAAATGGCGCATACGGCGAGAACGGCAGCATTAGTTTCGACGATGAGGCCGAAAATTCGGATTCTCCGCATGGCTATGAACGGAAAATGGCTTTTCGAATCTGGCACGGCGGCACGCTCGTCCTGCTATCGGACGCAGCAGGGAATTTCGGAGATTTCCACGCCCCTGCGGGGTTTTCCGATCAAAAAATCAATGGAAAGCCGTGGCGATTTTTCGTGCTGGATGACGCAGGCAAAGATCTGCGCGTCGAAGTTTCCGAGCGTTATGCGATCCGCTATGAACTCATCGGCCAGCTGATTATCAGCCTGATCGCTCCGGCGGCGCTTTTTGTCCCGGTTATTTTTATAGTCGTGTGGTTTGGCGTCCGGCGCAGCTTGATCCCTATAGAGCGCCTTTCACGCGCTGTTGACGATCGCCGTCCTGACGATCTTGTCCCCATACCGCCCGGCGACGCTCCGCAGGAGATATTGCCCTTGATCCAGGCAATAAATCGCCTTTTTATCAGGATTGCGGAGAGTTTTCAGCGTGAGCGTGAATTTACGGATCATGCCGCGCATGAACTGCGGACGCCGCTGGCGGCGATGAAAACCCAGGCGCAGGTCCTCATGAAAAAGGCATCAAATCTGCCTGAACTTGCGGGCGGCCTCGAAAACCTCAACGCCTCCATAGACCGTGCAACGCATCTGGTTGAACAGCTTCTTTCTCTGGCCAGACTGCAACACGAAAGTCTGCCATTCGCGAGGGTAAATCTCTCCTCGTGTCTGCGGGTCGTCATTGGTGAAATCGCGCCGATAAGCGCCGCAAAGGCACAAAAACTCACGCTCTCCATCGTGGACGATATTTGTGTACAAGGGCATGAAGCCTCTCTCGCCATTCTGATCCGGAATATTCTGGAGAACGCCGTGAAATATACGCCCGATAACGGGGTTATTGATGTCCGGCTGGCGTCGAACGGGGCGCTGCGGATTGCGGATACCGGTCCGGGCCTGAGCGAGGCTGACAAGGAGCGGGCGTTCAAGCGGTTTGTCCGTATCGACAAGACGGGCCAGCCGGGCAGCGGCCTTGGCCTTTCCATCGCCGAATGGGTTGCCACCGCGCACCGCGCCCGGCTGCGCATGGAAGACAATTTCCCGCACGGCTTGACCGTGGTGATGGAATGGGAAAAGGGAGAATCGGGCTGATACCGGGCGATTCTGCCGTCCGGTTGCCGTAAGTCCTTGAAATTTTTTATGGCAGTGCAATTTTACAGAGTGCAATTTTCTTGACGTGGCGCATCGCCGCGTGGTTTATAGGCCCCAGCATAATGGTTTTGGGCCACATATTTTGGTTGTGCGACCCGCGATCTCGGCGACTTTTCCTCAGAATATGGAAGGAATGGAGTTTCCGGCATCAACCGCCTGCGAAACGCCATCAAACGCACCGGGCTGTCCGGTGCGTGTGCGCGCCTTCACTTTTGAGAAATGAGTACCGAAAATGACCACCCCAACGATTCCCGCCAACACCGCCGGCGTCACATTCGCCTCCTTCAACCTGCCTGAGCAGCTGAATGCGGCCCTTGCCCGTATGGATTACACCACCCCGACCTCGATTCAGGCGCAGGCCATTCCCTTTGCGCTGGCGGGTCGCGATATTCTGGGCTCCGCCCAGACAGGAACCGGCAAAACGGCGGCGTTCTCTATCCCGATGATCGCCAAGCTGATGGCGGAGCCGAATGCGGCTGCGTTGGTTCTGGCTCCGACTCGCGAGCTTGCCTCGCAGACGCTCGATGTCATCAACAAGCTGACCGCCAATAACCGCGAGATGCGCACGGCGCTGCTGATCGGCGGCGAGGCGATGGGTAAGCAATTCGACCAATTGCGCCGCGACCCGCGCATCATCGTCGGCACGCCGGGGCGCATCAACGATCACCTGCGCCGCAATCCGAAAATGCTGGCCTTTGTCAATTTCATTGCTGTCGATGAAGCCGACCGCATGCTCGATATGGGTTTTAGCGAACAAATCGACGATATTTTCGCCACCATCCCGAAAGAGCGGCAAATGCTGATGTTTTCCGCCACTTTTCCGGACAGCATCATCAAGTTTTCGCGCAATTACCTGAACAACCCGGAGCGCGTCAGCGTTTCGGCGGAAAAGGCGTCGATGCCGAAAATCAAGCATGATGTCGTGCGGACAACGGACGGGGAGAAGTACACAAAACTCCTCGCCGAACTGGAAGCGCGCGAAGGCTCCGTCATTATTTTTGTGAAAACCCAGCACGGAACGGAGCGCCTTTCGAAGAAGCTCGATAACGACGAACATATGAATGTCGCCATCCACGGCGGTTTGCGGCAGAACCAGCGGGAGAAAGCCGTTCGCGCTTTTCGCAATCAGCGCGCGCGGATCATGGTCGCCACCGATGTTGCCGCCCGCGGTCTTGATATTCCGCATATCGAACACGTCATCAATTACGACCTGCCACAGGTGGCAGAGGATTATATCCATCGTATCGGCCGTACGGCCCGTGCCGGGGCCGAAGGCAATGCCATGTGCTTTGTCGTTCCGTCAGAGACGGGAAAATGGAATGCGATCAACCGTATTCTCAATCCCGGCTCCGCACCGATGCGCGGCGAGCGCGGTGGCGAAGGCCGCCCGAACCGTGGCGGATTCAAGAAAGAAGGCGGCGGCTTCAGGAAAGAGGGAAACTTCAAGCAGCGTGAGGACCGCAAGCGCTACGAGCGTCCCGACGGCGAAAGAGGTTTTTCAAAAAAGCCCTATGAAAAACGCGAATGGAACGGCGACCGCCCTGCCTCGGAAGGCCGCCGCGATGGGGGAAAACCCTTCGTGAAATCCCAGTCCGCGCCGCGCGGCGATTCGAATCGTGATTTCAGCAGGGGCAATGATCGCAGCGCGCCGACGGATCGCAACTGGAACGCCAAGGAAGGCCGTGGCAGTTATACGCGCCCGAAAGAATACAAGCATGAATGGCGCAACGAAGGCCGCAGCACCGGCGAGGGCCGCGGCGACGGGCGTCAGGACAATTACCGCGGCAAGAAAGACGGGTTCCGCAGCCAACCTCGCGCTGATAACGGCTATCAGGGGCGCGGCCCGGATCGCGGCGAACGGGATAACGCCCGCCGCGATGATTCGCGCAGCTATGGCCAGAAACCTGGTCCGTCCAAAACGTGGTTCCGCAGCGAAGATAAAGGCGACAGACCGGCGAAGCCCGCCTTCCGTAAGGACGGCGCTCATGGCAATGTCGACGGTGCCCCGCGCAAGCCTAAATACGACAAACCTGCCGCCGCCAAGAAACCGTTCAAGTTCAAGGAGCACAGCCGCAAACCCGGCCGCGCCCATGGCGGAAAGGCCGACGCAACGGCTTAAGGCACGGTCGATACGGCATGAATTTACGGGCTCGGGGCGTTCTCCGGGCCCGTTTTCATGTCTGCGGGCGGCGGGGGCACAACCTGCGGCGTTTCCATGTCGCTTGGCATCATGGCTTGCCAGCCTTCACGGAAATCCGTGCCGCAAACTTCGGATATGCCAAGGCCCTCCATCATGTTCTCGCACCTGATTTCACGGCAGGTCATTCCAGTCGCGGCAGCGCATTCTGCTTCTGTGGTATAGACCATCGGCCTTTCAGGCTGGGCGGAAGGTTTTGCGGGGGCTTTTTCTGCGGCTTCTTTTGAATCCGCTGCCGGTGAGATTGCCTGAATGGCGCGGGTGATGGCGGCTTCATCGTCACGCCTTACAGAGCGCGGCGGAATCATGAAAAGCGCGGCCAGCACGACAAAGGCAACGACAAAGGTCAGGATGACTTGAGTTCTGTTCATGTTTTCCTCCCAGGATTTTAGCCCCGCTTCGTTTCATGATTTAAGATATGTCTGTCGCAGGCAAACAGGTAGTGTGAAATTTTTACGGAGAACGGGAATGAAAATCTGGCCTTATGCGTTTATAACAATTGTTATGATCTTTTCCTGGCCCCATTCTGGTCCGGCCCTGTCGGGGGAGGGCGGCACAGCTCATGATTTTTCGTTCGAGTCCATCGACGGAAGCCCGCTGCCGCTGGGCGATTTCAGGGGCAAGGCGGTTCTCGTCGTAAACACGGCTTCGCGCTGCGGCTTTACAAAGCAATATGCTGCTCTGCAAAAACTTTACGATACGTATAAAGATCGCGGTCTGGTGGTTCTCGGCGTCCCGGCCAACAATTTTGCGAATCAGGAGCCGGGGACCGAGGCGGAGATCAAGAAATTCTGCGAAGGGGTCTATCGCATCACCTTCCCGCTGGCGGAAAAAACCGATGTGATCGGCAAGACGGCGCACCCCTTCTACAAATGGGCGGCAGCGCAGAAAAAAGGCGGGATATTTTTCTCCACGCCGCGCTGGAATTTTCACAAATACCTGATCGCAAGGGACGGTTCTCTTGCCGGGTCTTTTGCCTCAACCGTGCCGCCGGAAAGCGTGGAGGTGGTGGAGGCGATCGAGGCGGCTTTGGCGAAGAGTTATGTCCCTTCTTCAAGCCCCGATAAATGATCTGTGCAGCGCCAATATAAACGCTATCCGGTTAAGCCGCTCCGGCTTCACGTTCCTTGGTCGCTTTTTTCTTTGCGATTTCGCGGTCCGTGGGGTTCAGGAATCTCTTGCGCAGGCGCAGTGATTTCGGCGTGACTTCGACCAGTTCGTCATCATTGATATAGGCGATCATGTCCTCAAGGCTCATCTTGCGCGGCGGGACCAGAACGACCGCTTCATCCGCACCGCTGGCGCGGACGTTGGTCAGTTTCTTGCCCTTCAGCACATTGATGTCGAGGTCGTTGTCGCGGCTGTTTTCACCGACGATCATGCCCTGATACACCTTGTCGCCGTGGCCGATGAACATCGTGCCGCGATCCTGAAGGTTGAAGATGGCATAGGCGACGGCGTCGCCCTTATCGGTGGAAATCAGGGCGCCGTAACGGCGTCCCGCGATATCGCCCTTATAGGGGCCATAGGAGTGGAACAGGCGGTTCATTACGCCCGTGCCGCGCGTATCGGTCAGGAATTGCC
This sequence comes from Micavibrio aeruginosavorus, assembly GCA_016184045.1. Taxonomy (GTDB): domain Bacteria; phylum Pseudomonadota; class Alphaproteobacteria; order Micavibrionales; family Micavibrionaceae; genus Micavibrio; species Micavibrio aeruginosavorus_C. The sequence continues at coordinate 7,385 of JACPDM010000036.1, forward strand.
CCTGATAGCCGATCAGGCCGCGCGAAGGCGCGCGGAAGGTGATGCGCGTCTTGCCCGCGCCGGAGGGGCGCATATCGGTCATTTCGGCCTTGCGCTGCGTCATTTTATCGACGACCACACCGCTATATTCCTCGTCCACGTCACAGAACACTTCTTCATAAGGCTCCATCAACTGGCCGTTCTCGTCCTTTTTGAACAGGACGCGCGGGCGAGATACGGAGAGCTCGAACCCTTCGCGGCGCATGGTTTCGATCAGCACGCCAAGCTGCAATTCACCGCGCCCGGCGACCTCGAAAGCGTCCTTGTTCTCGCTTTCGCTGACCCGGATGGCGACATTTGTTTCCGCCTCGGCCATCAGGCGCTCGCGGATCATGGTCGAGGTCAGTTTCTTGCCTTCTGTCCCGGCATAGGGGGAATCGTTGACCGTAATGGTGATCGACATCGTGGGCGGATCGACCGGGGTGGATTTTACCGGCTCCGTCACCGCCGGATCGCAGATCGTATCGGCAACGCTGGCATTGACCATCCCGGCGATGCAGATGATATCACCGGCCTCGACCGTATCGACCGGAATGCGGTTCAGGCCCTGAAAGGAGAGCAGTTTGGTCAGGCGGAAATTCTCGACGGTTTTGCCGTCCAGTCCCATCGCCTTGACGGCGCTGTTGACCTTGGCGCGGCCCGAGGCGACGCGGCCCGTCAGGCAGCGGCCCAGATACGGGTCGCGGTCCAGCAAGGTTGCAAGCATGGTAAAGGGAGCATCGGGGTTCACGTCCGGCGTCGGAACATGCTCCAGCACCAGATCCATGAGGGGGTGAAGGTTTTCACGCGGCGCGTCGAGCGAAAGCGCCGCCCAGCCGTTACGGCCCGAGGCATAGACCACGGGGAAATCAAGCTGCTGGTCATTGGCGTCAAGACTGACGAACAGGTCGAAAATCTCGTCCAGCACTTCGTCCGGGCGGGCGTCCGGGCGGTCGATCTTGTTGATGACGACGATGGGGCGCAGGCCGCGTTTCAGGGCCTTGCCAAGGACGAATTTGGTTTGCGGCAAAACGCTCTCCGCCGCATCGACGAGCAGGAGGACGCCATCCGCCATGTTCATGATGCGCTCCACCTCGCCGCCGAAATCGGCGTGGCCGGGGGTGTCGATAATGTTGACCTTGGTGCCTTTCCAGTGGACGGCGGTGCATTTCGCCAGAATGGTAATACCGCGTTCCTTCTCCAGATCATTGGAATCCATGGCCCGCTCGGTGACCTGCTGGTTTTCACGGAAAGTGCCGGATTGCTGCAGGATGGTATCGACGAGGGTCGTCTTCCCATGGTCGACGTGGGCGATAATGGCGATATTGCGGATATTCTGAACGGACATAAGGACTACACAATCAAAAAGGGTTGAAACGCGGGCTCTGTGTACCGGAACGCCTTGAAAAAAGCCAGAAAAATATGGCCTGAAGGCGGCTGATCCAGGCATAAGAATGGCCCTGCAGGGCGTGTTTTCAAGGGTTTATGCGGCTATTTCAGCTTCGTCTTGGTCTGCGGGAAGGTTTTCCAGTATTCGCCTGTGCCTTTGCGGAGAACCCTGTCGCTGTCCAGAATCTCGAAAGGCGTGAATTGCGGCAGGGTTTTGTATTCCTCATAGAGCGGAACAAAGGGGCGCTCAAGGCACTCTTCGAACAGTTTTTCAAAGCTGTCGATGACGAAATAGGACGCCTGAAAATCGTCGATATAGTAGCCGGTGCGCAGAACCCGCTCCAGATCGAATTGCAGGTGGTTGGGCGAGGGGTCGTCGAGCGCATATCTTGCCTCCCCGTAGGACGACACGATGCCCGCGCCGTAAATCCTGATATCGTCGCCGTTGCGGATCAGGCCGAATTCGATGGTGTACCAGTTAAGCCGGGCCAGAAACTTGACGCCCTTGTGGGCAATCGCGTCCTGGCCAGCCTTGCCGTAGGCCTGCATGTAATCGGCATAAGCGGGATTGGTCAGCAGCGGCACATGGCCGAAAACATCGTGAAAAATATCAGGTTCTTCAAGGTAATCCAGCTCTTCCGGCTTGCGGATGAAATTCCCCGCAGGGAACTGGCGGTTTTCCAGCATGCTGAAAAACGGCTTGGAGGGGATAAGGCCAGGAACCGCCACCACTTCCCATCCTGTCGCGGCGCGCAGGTTACGGTTCATGATCTCGAAATCGGGGACGCTGTCGGCGGAGAGGCCCAGCGTTTTCAATCCGGTAAAGTATTCGGAGCAAGCGCGGTTTTGCAAAACGTCCGTCTGGCGCGTGAACAATGCGCCCCATGTCGCGTGGTCTTGCGCGGTATAGTGGCCCCAGTTCTGGTCGATGATGCAGTCCTCGACACTTTGCGCCTGTAATACGGCATGCCCTTCGGCCATTTTTTCCTCCCGTTTTTTCTCATTTTAGCGTATTTCCATCCCATTTACCAAAGGCGGCGGCCTGCGCTATGATGCGGGCATGAAAGGTGTTTTAAGGAAACTGCCATGGAAATTCTCAAACCCTATCGTGTGCGCATTGATGCGCTGGATGACAGGATCGTCGATCTGCTGATCGAACGGATCGGAATTATTCGCGAAGTCGGCCATCTGAAGGCGCGGGAGAACATTCCAGCCGTCCTTCCCGACCGCGTTGTAGAAGTGCGCGAGCGCGCCGCAACGCGGGCGGCGATCAAGGGGCTCGACCCCGATCTGGTGCGGCAGCTTTACACGATCCTGATCGATTACAGCTGCAACCTCGAAGAAGAAATAAAAAAAGAAAAAGCCGCGTGATGCACCAGCCCGATCTTTACGCAGAAGCGCAAATTTCTCCCGACATCCTGCAATCGCGCAAGGTCGCGCTGGCTTTGCTCGAAGTCGTGCTGGGGCGGCGCATGCCGCTGGACCAGGCGCTTGATGAGAACCGGGATTTGCCGAATCTTCCTGTGAGGGACCGCGCCTTCGTGCGGATGCTGGTGGCGACGACCCTGCGCCGTCTGGGGCAAATCGACGCCTTGATCCGGCAGGCGACGGATCGCGGGGAGCCGCCGTCCCCGCCCGTCCTGCATCATATCCTGCGACTTGGTATCGCCCAGATTTTGTTCATGAACGTCCCCGATCATGCGGCGGTCGATACTGCCGTCCGGCTGGCGGAAACGGCGGGGCTGTCGCGGCAGAAAGGCTTCGTCAACGCCGTCCTTCGCCGCATCACGCGCGAGGGGCGCGACTGGCTCGCAAAACAGGATGACGCCCGCCTTAATCTTCCGGAATGGCTGATGAGCGTTTGGATCGCCGATTACGGCCTCAAAACCGCGGCGGATATGGCGCAGGCTTCTCTCAGCGAAGCGCCGCTTGATATTACCCTCAAAGACCCCGCGCATACCCTGCATTGGTCCGGGATGCTGGAAGCCTCGGTTTTGCCGACGGGCAGCTTGCGCCGCGCGGCGGGCGGGAATGTACAGGAACTCCCTGGCTATCATGACGGCATGTGGTGGATTCAGGATGCGGCCGCTGCCATTCCGGCAAAACTTTTCGGGCCGCTTCAGGGCAAAACCGTTGTCGATCTCTGCGCCGCGCCCGGCGGAAAATCGGCGCAGCTTGCCGCGGGCGGGGCCAGTGTGATCGCCCTTGATCGTTCGGCCCGGCGCATTCAGCGGCTGGAAGAAAATATCCGCCGCTTGCGGCTTGATAAAAACGTCACGACCGAAGCCGCGGATGCCGCCGTGTGGAAGCCGAAAATCTGGGTCGATGCGGTCTTGCTCGATGCTCCCTGTTCGGCCACCGGGACCATCCGCCGCCATCCCGACGTGCTGCATGCCAAGACCCCCGAGGACGTCGAAAGGCTGACGGAATTGCAGGCGCGTCTTCTTGAGAACGCGGCTTCGATGCTGGAGACAAGCGGAATTCTGGTATACTGCACCTGTTCGCTGCAAAAGGCTGAAGGCGAAGCGCAGATCGAATCTTTCCTGCACCACCATCCGGAGATGAAGCGCCTGCCGATCACGGCGGAGGACGTTCCCGGGGTGGAGGAAAGCCTGACGGCTGAAGGCGATTTGCGCATTCTGCCCATGCATCTTGCGGCGCATGGCGGCATGGACGGGTTTTATATCGCGCGGCTGGTCAAGGGCTAGCCCGATCCGGCCCGCAGCAGGGCGGCGGCACGGGCCTTTTTAAATCTCTCCGGATCGACGGCCATGGCGACGGAAACATTCGGCGTTTGCGGTTCTTGGGGGCGTTTCTCCGCGATGCTCATTCCGGCTGTGTGCTCGCCCCTTGTTTCGACGACGATATCCATGTCCACCAGCGTGAACGCCGCCGGATCGATCAGGTAAAACGCTGCAATCGCATCGTAAACCAGCGCCCCTTTGGCCCCGCGCTTTTGGGCCATCTCATCGATGAAATGCGCCATCATGGCCGTCATGGGCCCGTGCAGCGGCGCGCCTTTCAGCGATTCGAAAAAATCAAGCGGCAAGGCATTGCTCATGCAGGGGTCGAGCGGGATCAGCGTTTTTTTCAAAGGCGCGCGCAGGACGATATCCGCCGCTTCCGGGTCGATGAAAAAATTGAATTCCGCCATGCGGCTCATATTGCCGCAGACATCGATTGCGCCGCCCATAATCACGATATCGCGGATCAGGCCTGGCAATTGCGGATCTTTCTGGAAGGCGCTGGCGATGTTGCTCAGCGGGCCGATGGCAAGCAATCGGATTTCTCCGGGATTGGCGCGCACGATTTCGACGATTTTGTCGGCGGCAAGGGTATCGAGATCATAGCGCGTGGCGCGCATATCAATCCCCGCGATTCCATGCTCGCCATGGATCACGGCCTTGGCGAGTGGACGGGCGATGGGCCCGGCCTCCCCGGAATGGACGGGGATGTCGCGCCGCTTTGCCAGATCAAGGATAGCGCAGGCATTGCGGGTGACATTCTCTATCGTGGAGTTCCCTGCCACCGTGGTTACGGCCAGAATATCCATTCCCGCCTTCCCAAGCAGCAGGAGCAGCGCCAGCGCATCGTCCGCGCCGGAATCGGTATCGATAATGATCTTGCTTGCGGTCATCGCGGGTTTTACTGCCTTCCGTACGGCATGATACAAAAAGCGCCCGGAAATTAAAGTTTGCCATTTTTGCCGCATCGCATTATAAACGGAACATGGTCAAAATTCTGAACGCACAATCCCTGTCCTGGTGGCGCGCAACCGAAAAACGGTTCTGCGCCGATCACGTCTGATTTTACACCCCCTGTAAACGAAAGAATGATCGCCCCGGAACCAGAAATGGCCGGGTTTTTTGTTTTCTTCTGATCCCTGCATTTCCGGTTCCGGCGGCTCCCTTGAACGAAACGAAGGAGACTCCGCATGCAAACGAACCCGGCCTATGACATCCGGCAGGAATTTGGCGCTGACTATACGCCGGAAGTTAAACAGAAACTTGATTTTTCAAACGCCGAAAACCCGCTGGGCTGCTCGCCCGCGGCCGCCGGCGCAATCCGGCAATATGCCGGGATCGTCCATCACTACCCCGCGCTGTATGGCGACAGGCTGGCAGAAGCCTTGCGCGATCTGCATACGGCGACCTTGCCGGGCTTTGATATCCTCTGCACCGCCGGGGCGGGCGCGGGCATTCTCCTGTGCGTGCAGGCTTTTATAGCGCCCGGCGGCAATGTCGTCCTGCCAGAGTTGACATTTCCGCTTGCGGTTTGCGGCGCGACCATAATGGGAGGCGCAGGGCGCAAGGTCGCGGTCGGGAATGATCTGCGCCTTGATCTTGAGGCTCTGGCGAAGGCCTGCGATTCCGCAACCGGAATGATTTTCCTCTGCAACCCCAACAATCCTACCGGCGAAGTCATCCCGCCGGAACGCATTGTCGATCTGTGCGCAAGGGTCGATGTTCCGGTCGTGGTTTCGGAAGCCAATGCCGATTACGCCGGGATCAGCCTTCTCGATCTTCCTGCGTTGCCGCGCAATCTGGTGATGATCCGGTCGTTTTCCAAAATTTACGGCCTTGCCGGGATGCGCGTCGGTTATATCGCCGCGCATGGCGATGTCATGCGCCGTTTGCGGCAGGCCTGCTGTCCATTCACTGTTGGCGTATTGGCAGAGCAGGCGGCGCTGGCGGCGCTTGCTGATACCGATCACCTCAGGCGCAGCCGCGCCATGATGGACAGGCAGCGCGATCTGGTCACGCGCGGCCTGAAGGACATGGGGCTTGATGTCTTTCCGTCGCAGTCAAACACGGTGTTTTTCCGTGCCCCGCAATCGTTCGGATCGGCATCTGAATTCGCGGCGCTTCTTCACGCGCTGGGGTGCAGTGTTGTGGATGGCGGGCATTTCTGCGAACGCGCGCGACATCATGTGCGGATCACGCCCAGAACGGAGAGGGAAAACGTCGATTTCCTCAACCTTGTCCAGGAGATCGCGTCATGATGACATCCGAAAACTCAAAGCTTTTTATCAAGGCCTTGCCGATGACGGGTGCAGATGATCGCGAAAGCGGAGCCGTCTTCTTTGGCACAGGTCTTGTAACGACAAAGGCTGTGTCGGAAGGTCTGCCGTTCGATTTTCTTTCGCTTGTCGCGGCGGCGGACATCATCCGGCAGCAAAGCCCTGCGCCGGGAATGATTGTGCAAGGCGACAGCGCGCGGCATTGCGGATATTTTCGGCATTGCATCGTCCTATACAATTCTGCGCGGCAGCACTATCAAAAGCGACCATGCCCGCCAGGAGCTCATGGAAAAAACGCGGGAATATGCGGCAAAGGCAGGTCTGCCCCCGGGGGCCGAAGGCTATGTCATGGAGCAACTGGCTGATATGGCCTATCTGCGCCGCCGGTATGGCGGGAAGGTCAAACTGTCATGGACGATGGCCCGCAACGAAAATGCGCTGGGCAAGGGGTTCGATGAATCGTTTTTCGACTGGCATTATCAGGCGTGCTTTTCCGGCGATCCGGATGTCGCGATCGATTTCGCCTATATCCAGCCCGGGCGCCGTCTTGATCCGAAAGCCAACCGCGCCTGCCCCTATACGGTTGTTGCGGGCGAGCCGCGCCTGCCCCTGCGCGCAGGGTTTAACCGGGCGGCCCTCTTGGAGAAAAGCGGTTTGACTTCCGTAAGCGAGACCTATCGCGAAGCTGTGCGTTATTGGGGCATGATTACGGATACGCTGGAATCTGTTTTCGACCTGAAGGGGATTCCGAAAAGTCACGATGAAGACCGCATCGATGCCCTGCAACGCCGTCTAGCGGCTGTTGTCTTGACATAAGGGAAGGTGCGCGGGGGCTTGCGTTCCGTCCCGGTTTGATTAGTCTTGAGTGCATCAATGAATCGCCAGCAGAAAAAAGGCGATCGCGAACTGGGAGACTAAAAATTGGGACCGTCAAAGGGCTTTCTGGCCCGGCATTTTCATGCCGCCAGCCAGAATGGTTTTCTGCATTTTTTCAGGAAGAAACTTGTGGCCATGGGTTTGGCCCTGCCTCTTCTGGCCCTGCCCGCCGGGGGTGCCTTTGCGCAACCGGAATCCGCGCCGCCACGCGATAACGAAGGTCCGCAAACCCGGTATTCCCAAATGGTGCAGGATTATAACAGCCGCTTTGCGGTGAGCAGCGCGGCGTACCGCCAGATTCTTTACATTGACCGCGATGACATTGCCGCGCGTATCGCTCTGATGCCCGGGGGAATGTCCGAAGCGGCAGCCATAACCAAGGCGGTTGAGGATTATGTTTTCGAGAAAAGCGGTTTTCGTCTTGATGAGCCTTATATCGCTCTGGTCGTCGAGGCGATGAATGCGGGCGCGGGGCAAGCCTTGCCGACGCCTTACAAGAGCAAGGATGGTGATGGCGCGATCTGCCTGATAACCGGCCATAATCCGGATGTTGCCGTGCAAGAGCAGCAGCGGCGTATCATGGGGCTTTATCCCGGCATTCATGACGATTTCCGCAAGCGCCCTGTCCAGCGCAACCTGTCGCCGGATGTCATGGAGCGTTTTACCGATTATCATGAACTTGGGCATTGCATGGATCAGCATTACCTTCCCGTGTTCATGAGCGACAGCAACGCGCGTTACGATTTCAACAGGCAGCTTGCCCTGACTCATCAGTCGGAGGCCTATGCCGAGATTTTTGCAACCCTGATGCTGGCGCGGGACGGCGAAGCGGATATCGCCGCCATCCGGGCCGATCACCGGCTTGTCAGCATGGCGACCAACGGGTATTTGCTGGCGCAAATGGCGGGGTGGGATCAGATTGAAAAATTTGTCGGCTATATTTATGCCCTGCATGAGGGATTGTGGGAGACGCAGCGCGAAATCGACCGCATCGGCCGCGACAAGATTCGCGCCATGACGCCGCAGGAACTGGCCGATATCGCCTATCAGGTGGCCGAGAAAGACGCCATGCGCCGCAAGGGGGCGGACTTTGCCGTCACATATTTGCTTGAGCATAAATTCGATCTTTCCGGGTGGGAGGAACTGCGTCATGAAGTCCCGCATATAGAGGCGGCCTATCAGATCGCAGTACAGGTGCGGGAACAGATCGTGCAGGCTTTCATCCGCACATTCGGGGCGGATGTTTTTGACCCCTCGCGCCCCGCCTATGCCCAGATTGTTCGCGATGTTCCGCCGGAATACTCCGTAGCCAGAGATGCCGCGGCAGTGGCTTCGGCGCGCGATCAGATGACGCGAACCTTGCTGGATGCGGCTGGCGGTCCGGGGGCGCGCGAAGTCGATATCCTGCGTGCATCCGTCCGTGAGAAAGAGCGCCTGCGCGCGATCATCGATTCCCGGGCCCGCAGCGAAGGGGAGCGGGCGCAGGCCATGCTCGATCTTTTTGTCATGAGCGACGCCATGCGTCAGGCCGTGACGGCGCTTCGCCCGCTGCAAGCCCCGGTGTTGATGCGGCTGAAAGTGGCTTGAGCGTCACTCTTAAATTATGAAAACAATAAAAACCGAAAACACCCCTGCAATAGGGGTGGAATAAGACTTTGTTTCTGTTAATCTTGAAGTTCGGGCCTGCTTCGTTCCGGGGCGCTTCGGCCATCTCCTGAAAAATTTCTCGCGCTTGAAATATGACAACCAATGCCATCCGCATCGCGCCCTCGATTCTTTCCGCCGATTTTGCCCGGCTGGGGGAAGAAGTGCAGGCGATTGACGTCGCCGGGGCGGATTATGTCCATGTCGATGTCATGGACGGGCATTTCGTCCCGAATTTAACCATCGGGCCGGGCGTGGTGCGCGCCCTGCGCCCGCATAGCAGGAAAATTTTTGACGTCCACCTGATGATCGCGCCGGCCGATCCGTTTCTGGAAGCCTTCGCGCAGGCCGGAGCGGATATCATCACCATCCACCCCGAAGCCGGGCCGCATCTGCATAAAAGCCTTCAGGCCATCCGGGCTCTCGGCAAAAAAGCCGGACTTGCCCTCAATCCCGGAACGCCGGTCGATGTTCTGGATCATGTGATGGATCTGGTCGATCTGGTGCTGGTTATGACGGTCAATCCGGGTTTCGGCGGGCAGGCCTATATTCCGCTCGAGGATAAAATCCGCGCCGTACGCCAGCGCATCGCGGCGACGGGCCGCATGATCGATCTTGAGGTCGATGGCGGAATCAATCCGGAAACGGCGAAAGCTGCCCGCGACGCCGGGGCGGACGTTCTGGTCGCGGGAACTGCTGTTTTCGGTGGCGGACCGGGGCAATACGCGGCCCGCATCGCCGCCTTGCGGGGGTCATAAGGCCATGACTTTAAAGCTCATCAGCGATATCCGGCACAAGGCGACGGCGGCGGCCTACGGCACGGCGTTTTATCAATGGACCCTCGGCGGCAGCTTGCCGGAAAGGCTTGCGGTCATTCCGCCCGATCCGTGGCCGGGCGATGCCGCCAATGGCCGGATGATGTGTCACGATGTGTTCACCTTTCAGGGCGAGCAATTGCCAAGCCCCGGCGGCGATTTCGAGCCTTCCGGCGCAACGCCTGCGTGGCTGGCGCATATTCACTCCTTCGAATGGTTGCGCGATCTGCGCGCGCTGGGCGGCGATACCGGGCGGCGGCAGGCGCGGGCGATGGTTATGGCGTGGATCGACCGTTACGGAATGTGGCATGAAAACGCGTGGCGTCCCGATTTGACCGGGCGGCGGGTCGCGATGTGGATTGCCTTGCACGATTTTTTTGCCGCCAGCGCGGATGATGTGTTCCAGACCAATTACCTGACGGTGCTGCTGCGGCAGGCGCGGCATCTCTCCCGCGCCGTTCCCGGCACGCTGGGCGGGATGGGATTGCTGCATGCCCTGCGCGGCCTCGCCTATGCCGGTCTGGCGTTCGAGGGGCGGGAGCAATGGCTGGAGCAAAGTCTGACACTGCTGGCGCATGAAACCAAAAAACAGATCCTAAGCGACGGCGGCCATGTCAGCCGCAATCCGGCACAGGTGCTGGAGGCGATGCGCCTTTATATCGATCTGCGCTCCGCCTTGCAGGCCGCGCAATATCCCGTGCCGGAGTTTATCCAGCACGCCATTGACCGCATGGCGCAGGCCATGCGCTTCCTGCGGACGGCGGACAGGGGTTTTGCCCTTTTCAACGGCGCGCAGGAAGGCGACCGCACACTCATGGATATGGTGCAGATGATTGCCAACGCCCATGGCCGCGTCCTGCGCTCCCTGCCAGAGACGGGGTATGAGCGCCTGAGCATCGGGCGCAGCCTTTTGATCGTCGATACCGGACGCGCGCCTGTCTGGCCGCATGACGAACAGGCGCATGCCGCGCCGCTGGCGTTCGAGTTCAGCTATGGCAAGGAGCGCATTTTCACCAATTGCGGCACGCACCCGACCGATCCGCACTGGCAGGACGCCTTGCGCGGGACGGCGGCGCATAACACAGCCGGCATCGATCACAAAAACGCCTGCGAGATCAGGAAGGACGGGCATTTCGGACGCCGCACGCGCAACGTCGTCGTCACGCGCGAGGACGTTCAGGGCGCGGGGCTGATCGACAGCGTGCATGACGGCTATGTGCCGATGAGCGGCATTTCGCATCGCCGCCGTCTCTATCTCTCCGATCAGGGCCACGATCTGCGTGGTGAGGAAACGCTGACCTGCTCCGTGGGCCTCAGCAAGGCGGTTGATGTGACCTTGCGATTCCATCTGCATCCGCGCGTTCTGGTGTCGCTGGTGCGCGGCAAGAAGGATGCGCTGCTGCGTCTGCCCGGTGGATCGGGCTGGCGCTTTACGCCCGCGGGCGGCCTACTCTCGCTTGAAAACTCGGTCTATCTGGGCGAGGGCGGCAGGCCGCGCAAAACCAAGCAGATCGTCCTGTCCGCATCGATGGATCGCGACCTGTGCCAGCTGAAATGGGCCTTGCAGCGCGAGGGGTAATCCCTGTTTCCGGAATCTCCCCCTATAAATGTTCTTGATTTGTTCTAAAAATCCTGTACGCTGGTCCGGTATTTCATCGATCTTTGCGGATCTATAGCCATGGCCAAATCCAGATCGTCTTTTGTCTGCCAGTCGTGCGGCGCGGTGTCTTCGCGCTGGAGCGGAAAGTGCGAGGCTTGCGGGGACTGGAACACGATTGCCGAGGAAGTGGCCGAAGCCGCGACTCCCAAGGGCCTTGGCGCGAAATCGAAAGGCCGCGCGCTGGAACTGGTGGACTTGCAGGGGCGGGACCATGCGCTTTTGCCGCGGATGATGACGGGTATCAATGAGTTCGACCGCGTGACCGGCGGCGGGCTTGTGCCGGGATCGGCGCTTTTGATCGGCGGCGATCCGGGGATCGGAAAATCGACATTGCTGTTGCAGGTGGTTTGCGCGCTCGGACGCGGCAAGGCGCGGTGCATTTATGTCTCGGGCGAGGAAGCGGTTGATCAGGTGCGCTTGCGCGCCAGTCGCCTCGGGCTTGCGGATGCGCGGGTCGATCTGGCGTCTGCCACAAATGTGCGCGATATCGCCGCGACGATGGAATCGGAAAATGTCAGCCTTGTCGTCGTCGATTCCATCCAGACCATGTATATCGACACCGTCGATTCCGCGCCCGGCACGGTGACGCAGGTGCGCACGGCGTCGCAAGAGCTTATCCGCATCGCGAAAAAGCGCAATATAGCCATCATTTTTGTCGGCCATGTCACCAAGGAAGGCCAGATCGCCGGGCCGCGCGTTCTGGAGCACATGGTCGATACGGTTTTGTATTTTGAAGGCGATCGCAGCCACCAGTTCCGCATCCTGCGCGCGGTCAAGAACCGCTTCGGCCCGACCGACGAGATCGGGGTGTTCGAAATGGCGAATGAAGGCCTTGTCGAGGTCGAGAATCCTTCGGCCCTGTTTCTGGCCCAGCGCCAGAGCGACGTTGCGGGCAGCGCCGTTCTGGCCGCGCTGGAAGGGACACGCCCGGTGCTGGTCGAGGTGCAGGCCCTCGTTGCGCCAAGCACGTTTGGAACGCCGCGCCGCGCCGTGATCGGGTACGATACAGGCCGTTTGTCGATGATCCTTGCGGTGCTCGAAGCCAGATGCGGCGTGCAGATGGGGATGAGCGACGTCTATCTGAATATCGCGGGCGGTATCCGCATTGCCGAACCGGCGGCGGATCTGGCCGTTGCCGCCGCGATCCTCAGCGCTTTTAACGGCTCGCCCTTGCCTGCCGATACGGTGTTTTTCGGGGAAATCGGCCTCGCCGGGGAAATTCGGCAAGTCTCGCAGCCTGATGTGCGCCTGAAAGAAGCGGCCAAGCTCGGCTTCCGCCGCGCCTGGATGCCTGCCCGCAAGAAAAACCGCAAGGACGCCAAAGCCGATGCCCTTGCCGTGACTGAAATCGACCGTCTGCAAACCCTGATCGACCAGACCATTGACCGTCAGGCCATCCGCGCCGTTCAGGGGTAGCTGGCGGGGCCGCAGGGATAAGCCCGGCTTCTTGCCCCGCAAAGCCTTGCAATTCGCGGGGCGCGCGTTAACATATCGCTGCACTATCAATCATCCGGGCGTTTATCCATGATTTTCGATGCCATTGTTCTGGCGGCTGTTCTGATTTCCAGCGTGATTGCTTTCCTGCGCGGTTTTATCCGCGAATGCCTGACGATTATCGGGGTTGTCGGCGGGCTTGCGGCATCGTATTTTGCCGGGCCGCTTTTGGCGCCTTTGATGCGCGGATGGCTCGGGGTCGGCGATGATCCGGAGAAGGTCAAAAAACTGTTCGACATCGTGCCGATGACGGTCGTTGCCGATGTTTGTGCCTATGGCGCGATTTTTGTCGTTGTGGTGATCGTTCTTTCGGTCCTCAGCCACTTCCTTTCCGCTGGGGCGAAGGCGGTCGGGCTGGGTCCGGTGGATCGGGCAATGGGCGTCATCTTCGGAATCGCGCGCGCGATGCTGCTGATATCGCTTCTTTACTTGCCCTTCTATCTTCTCAACCCCAAAGAGGACCGTGAGAAGTGGAGCTTGGTGGAAGGCAGCAAGACACACTATTATGTCGAGGAGGGCGCGGCGCTGATTGCGCGCCTGATTCCTGAAAACACCGCCAAGGAAGCGGACGACAAGACGGAGGAAGCCAGCAAGAAGATGGATGAAACCCGTCAGCGCCTTGAGGATATCGACGTCTTGCGCAAAACGACGGACAAGGCCGGAGAGGCCCTTGAAAAGGCGCAGGGCGCCCTTTCCGCCCCGGTCGGGGGAGATGCCGCTTCCGATGCGCAGGGATATCAGACTGATCAGCGTGAAAAACTCAACGAGATTTTTGAAACCAACCAGTAAAGGGCCCCCACATGCGCGCCACCCCCTTCGATGACGACAAGTTGCGTGAGGAATGCGGGGTTTTCGGGGTGTATGGCCATGATGATGCGGCGGCGCTGACGGCTCTCGGGCTGCACGCCCTTCAGCATCGCGGGCAGGAGGCCAGCGGCATCGTCAGCCATGACGGCACCGATTTTCACGCTCACCGCGCGCCCGGCCTCGTCGATTCGATTTTTACCGAAGGCGACGTTATCGCCCGTCTGAAAGGCGCGTCCGCAATCGGACATAACCGTTATGCGACGACCGGCGCGGCGCTGACGCGCAATATCCAGCCGCTTTATGCCGATCTTGCCTTCGGCGGGTTTGCGCTGGGGCATAATGGCAACCTGACCAATGCGCAGACATTGCGCGGCCAGTTGGTCGAGAACGGGGCGCTGTTTCATTCCACCACCGACACGGAAGTCATCATTCACCTGATGGCGGTATCGCAGCAGGGTTCCGTGCCGGATCGCCTGACAGACGCCTTGCGCCAGATCAAGGGGGCGTATTCCCTTGTGGCGCTGCATGCGGGGAGCATGATCGGCGTGCGCGATCCCAATGGCTTGCGGCCTCTCGTTCTTGGAAAACTCGGCAAGGCCCATATTCTGGCATCGGAAACCTGCGCACTGGACATTATCGGCGCGGACTTCGTGCGCGACGTCGCACCCGGAGAGATGGTTTTGATCGATGGAGAAGGGGTGCGATCGTGCAGGCCCCTCGGCCCGGACCAGCCGAAACGGTTTTGCATTTTCGAGCATATCTATTTCGCCCGTCCCGACAGCGTTGTGGAAGGAACGTCGGTGTACCAGATGCGCAAGAAGATCGGCGCGGTTCTGGCTGCGGAAGCGCCTTGCGACGGAGCCGATGTGATCGTTCCCGTCCCCGATAGCGGCGTCCCCGCTGCGATCGGTTATGCGGAGGCCAGCAGCGTTCCCTTTGAATTCGGGATTATTCGCAACCATTATGTCGGGCGTACTTTTATCCAGCCGACGGACCAGATCCGCCATCTTGGCGTGCGCATGAAGCATAATGCGAACCGCGCTTATATCGCGGGTAAAAAAGTCGTTCTGGTCGACGATTCCATCGTGCGCGGCACGACTTCGCGCAAGATCGTCGATATGATTCGCGCGGCTGGCGCGGCGGAGGTGCATATGCGCATTTCCTCCCCGCCGACGCGGCATAGCTGCTTCTACGGTATCGATACCCCCCGGACGGAAGATCTTCTTGCCCACAAGATGAATGTTGACGCGATTCGCGGTTTTGTCGGCGTCGACTCCCTTGCCTATATCTCGGTAGATGGGCTATACCGCGCCATGGGGCAGGATCGCGCCGGGGCAGGGCGGTCTTATTGCGACGCCTGTTTTACGGGCGAGTACCCCGTCGCGCTGACAGACAACGATAACGCATCCGGTCATCGCCGCATGACCGGATTGAATGAAAAACGGGTAAAGCAATGACGGATCAATATGAACAAACCCTGGCGGGCCGCGTTGCCCTTGTGACCGGGGCGTCGCGCGGCATCGGGGCCGCCGTCGCGTTGGCCTATGCCCGCGCCGGCGCGCATGTGGTCCTGACCGCCCGCAATACCAAGGCGCTTGAGGGGCTCGACGACCAGATTCGCGCGCAGGGCGGGGCGGCGACGCTCATCCCGCTTGACCTCCTCGATCATGACAAGATCGATGCGATGGGCCCCGCGCTGGCGGAAAAGTTCGGACGTCTGGATATTTTCGTCGGCAATGCCGGGATGCTCGGCACGCTGGCGCCGCTCGGCCATATCAACGCGAAAGAATGGGATCGCGTGATCGCCCTCAATCTGACCGCCAATTTCCGCCTGATCCGCACGCTTGATCCGCTGCTGCGGGCGTCCGATGCGGGCCGGGTGATTTTCGTGACCAGCGGCGCGGCGGAGGGGTATCGCGCCTATTGGGGCGCTTATGCCGCAAGCAAGGCCGGGCTGGAATCGCTGGCGCGAACCTACAAGGCCGAAACGGATAAAACCAATATTCGCGTCAATCTTGTCGATCCGGGCCGTGTGCGCACGGCCATGCGGGCCGAAGCCTTTCCCGGAGAGGACCCGCAGACTCTGGTCACGCCGGATCGCATCGTTCAGACATTTCTGGATCTCGCCGGCCCGTCTTGCGCAAAGCACGGGGAGCGGGTGCGAGCGCAGGGATAGTTCCCGCTTCTTAGTCGGTGTAGGGATTTTTACTGGCGCGGACCAGAAGCCTGATCGGCACGCCGGGAATGCCGAAGTCGCGGCGCAGGCCGTTGATGATGAAGCGCTTGTGCGTTTCCGGCAAATCGTCCGGGCGGTTGACCCACATTGCGAAAGTCGGCGGGCGCGATTTGATCTGGGTGATATAGCGCAGGCGATTGTGGCGGCCCTGCGCCAGCGGGGCGGGGTTTTGCTCTTCCATGCCGCGCAGCCAGCGGTTCAGGGTCGGTGTTTTCACGCGCTGGTTCCATACCGCATAGGTTTCCAGCACGGTTTTCATCAGTTGATCCAGCCCCTTTTCACGCAGGGCTGAAAGCGTGACGATGGGGACGTCCTTTAACTGCCCCAGCGATTCCTCGATCCGCTCTTTCGCGCGTTTCAGATGCTCGGTCTTGTCGTCAATCGCATCCCATTTGTTGATGGCGATGACAAGGGCGCGGCCCTCGCGCACGATAAGGTCCGCGATCACCATATCCTGCCGCTCGAACATGATCTCGGCATCGATCACCAGCACCACGACCTCGGCCAGACGAATGGCGCGCAGCGTGTCGTCGACCGACATTTTTTCGATCTTGTCGTCGATGCGGGCCTTGCGGCGCATTCCTGCGGTATCGACAAGGCGGAATTTATGACCGCGCCATTCCCATTTGACGGCGATGGCGTCGCGCGTGATTCCGGCTTCCGGCCCGGTCATGACCCGGTCCTCGCCCACCAGGGCGTTGAGAAGTGTCGATTTTCCGACATTCGGCCTGCCGACGATGGCAAGCCGCAGCGGCTTGCCTTCTTCAAGGGGTTTTTCGTTCAGGCTGAAATCGTAGTCTTCACGGCCCTCCAGCGCGTCAAGGTCGTTTTCTTGCAGCGGCAGGGCGGCGTCTTCCGTTGTCGGGGATTCATCGTCTTCATCGCTTTTTTCTTCTTCCCTCATGAGCGGTAGAAGCGCGTTGTAAAGGTCTTCCAGCCCGTAGCCGTGCGCCGCTGAGAACGGCAGCGGCTCGCCAAGGCCAAGGCCGTAGGCTTCCGCCAGTCCGGCTGCAGCTGCTGCCTCATGTTCGCATTTGTTGACGCCGAGGATCACCGGGATGTTTTGTTTGCGCAGGAAATCGGCGAAGTGCTTGTCCATCGGCGTCAGGCCAGCGCGGCCATCGACAAGAAATAAAATAGCGTCGGCCTGCTTCATCGCGGCTTCGGTCTGGCGGCGCATCCGGGCCGGGATGGAATCGTCGAAAGATTCTTCAAGCCCTGCGGTGTCGATCAGGCGTATCTGGCGATCGAGAATCCAGCCCTCGGATTCGCGCCAGTCTCGCGTTACCCCCGGCGTATCGTCGATGATCGCCAGTTTCTTGCGCGAAAGTCGGTTAAAGAGCGTCGATTTTCCGACATTCGGGCGCCCGGCGATCACAAGGGTAAACATGATTTCTTCTCAAGCCTTTTTCGATTGTGCCGCGGACATCTGTTTATTTATACGCCGTCAGCGTCCCGTTATCCGGGAGCAGGTACAAAACGCCGCCCGCGACGATGGGGGATGTGGTGACCGGCCCGTCCGCTTCCCTTCCTGAATCCGGGTCTGCCTCCATCACCGTACCGTTGCTGCCCGCAACAAAGAGTCTGTTCCCGGCCAGAACTGGACCGGTCCAGACGATAGGATTCTTGCGCCTGTCCGGGTTCTCGTATTTTGGCAGCGGCGTGACCCAGCGGATAACGCCGTTATCGCGGCCCATACCGACCAGTTCGTTTTCGGTCGAGATGACAAAGAGGTGATTGCCCGCGACCCACGGCGTTTCCGATCCGCCGATCTCGCGTTGCCAGACGCGCGCGCCCGTGCGTTCGTCGATCGCGACCAGCTTGCCGCCGAAGCTGATGGCAAAGACAAGGCCTTTGTCCATCACCGGCAGGCCGCGAATGTCGGACAGCGCGGAGAGATTGCCGACTTTGCGGCTGGTGCTCAGATTATCCGCCCATGCGACGGAGCCGTTTTCAACCCGCAAGGCGAAAATCTCGCCGGATGAAAAGGCCGGGATGACGACTTCGCGACTTGCGGCGGGGCTTGCGGCGCCGAGAAGCCCTGCGGTTTCAGCGATGCCGGAGAATTCCCACAGCAGACTCCCGTCATCGGTGCTGAACGTCATCAGGCGGTTGTCCAGAGTCACCAGAAACAGACGGTTGTCCATGACGGTCGGTGCCGCGCGGCAGGGCGCGGGCAGGGCTTTGCGCCAGAGGATCTTGCCGGTTTGCGGATCGGCGACCAAAAGCTCGTTATAGCCGCTGGTGACGTAAAGGCGCCCCTGCGAGTAGGCGATCCCGCCCGCGATCACGGGATCGCCGCTTTCTTTCTCCGGAGCGATATCCTGCGACCAGAATTTTTTGCCCGTCTGTGTGTCGAAAGCGGAGAGCGATTGCTCCGTGTCGATTGTAAAAATGCGGCCATCGGCCAGAACCGGCTGCGTCACCAAAGGCAGACTGTCTTGCGATCCCTCGCCGATATCGGCCTGCCATGCCTTGGTCAATGGGCGTTCGGGCAGGGCCGGGTTTTGCATGGCATGGTTGGGATAGCCGCCATGCTGCGGCCAGAATTCGTTGTTCCATGCCTGCGGTGCGATAAAGCCTTGCGCATTGAGGGCGGTGCTGTCTGGCTCGAGTGTGCGCTGCATTTCAAGGACTGAAATGCGCTCGCCTTCCAGCGGTTTTTCATCGTCCTTGTCCAGCCAGCCTCCGCTGCAGGCGCAAAGACCGACACTGGCCAGAACAAGCGTGGCGCCCAGAAAAAAACGCGGCTGGAAACTCATCCCTTTGACTCCGGAAGGTCGGCTGTCTGATCGCCCTGCTTCTCTGCGGCGGCCCGCAGGCCATAGAGATGGTCCAGGGCTTGCGCGCGGTCTTTCAGGCTTTGCGGCAGGGCGGTGTCCTGAAGCAGGGGATTGAGGTATTCAAGCGCGGTCTTGGCATCTTTCAGGCCGTCGGCGGCGATGATCGCGGCCTCGATCCGGGCTTGCGCCTGCCAGGCATTGCCCGCCTTCATCAACGGCTTGAGGCTGTTGACGATATCCTGTGCCTCGGCCTGATCGGCTTCCTTTTCAAAGCGCAGACGCGCCGCCATCAGGGTTGCAAGATCGCGCCAGAGCGCGGGAGCGCTGCCATCCTTGCGAAGGGCCTCGAGGGTGGCCAGGGCATCGCCATTCTTGCCGGACTGAATCAGATAAGCGGCGCGGTGCAGTTCCGCGGCAGCCTTGTGCTCGCCTTTCAGGCTTGCAGTCGCGGCGTCAAGCGCGGTTTCGGGAAACGGCGTCGACAGGGCGCTGACCAGAAGATTGGTTTGCTGCGTATTCTTTTTGAGCTGCCAGGAGTTCCATGCAGTAAAGATCCCGGTCATCGCCACCAGAAGAACCGCGCCGCCGATGATATAGGGGCCGTTTTCTTTCCAGAATTGCGCGGCCTTTTCGCGCTTCATGGCCTCGTCGATTTCCTGCAGAAGGTCGCTCATCGCCTGTGCACCTCTTGTTGAATGTGTGATGGTGGCGTCATATTAGCCAAATCTGTGCGGTTTTCCAGTGATTTCCGGTTCTTTAACCTTTTGTGATAGAATGACTTTATGGATTTGACCGTCATCCATAACCCGGCCTTTGACCGGTTCGAGAAAGCCGGCTTCACGCGCAGCCAGTTCCAGCGGCTTGATGCTCTCTATCTGCGCGCGTTGCAGGGCAAGGTTTTCATGAGCCGGATGGTGGATTGCGATTTCGAGGCCGGGGTTGCGACGTTCAGCTATGCCAAATCCGATAGCCATCCGCCGATGTTTCAGTTTGTGATCCGGCAGGTCGGTCCGCGTCAGGTCATGTATGAACTGTACCAGCAGGGCAAGGGGCGAGCCTATAAAAGCGGGCTCTTTGAAAGGGTTTATGAAAAGCTGGAAGAGGCCGTTACTGGCCTTTTGCCGCCGCCCTTATGACGCTTCGCAGCAACTATTATTTTCATAACTCTTTTTTCTGCGCTCGGATTCAGGCACAATGGAATCAGGAGCGTGATGTCGATGGGGAAGGTCGTATCAATCGACTTGATCCGTCAGTTAAGACGAGAAGGGCGAAACGCCGGGGCTTTTTCCGGCGGCGGCGATGACGGGGACGGGCCTGATGGCGTCTATCCGTCCGAATATATCGCCATGACCGACCTCTTTGCCATGGCCCGCGATGCCGGGCTGGTTCTGAAAATGTCCTTGCAACCCTATGGCGAAGGCTTTTTGTTCCGCGCCTTTTCTGTGGCCGATCCCTATTACACTCTTTTTGAAATACAGAAAGTTAGGACAGGGAAATTTTTTGAATATCATGGCCGCGTCCGCCACCAGCTTCTGGCGGTGGGTATGAATTTCTATCCCTTTATGTCCGCCATGCGTGCGGAGGTCGTTCGCCTGATCGACCTTTTCGGTCCTGACAGGCCGCATTTCTGATTTTCACTCGCCCCGGTGTTTTTCGATATCCTGCCTTTCGAAAGAAAAAGAAAGGGCTGCCGCCTGGATCAGCAAGGCTGAAAATCCCAGGCCGTAGCCGCGCGTTTCTTTTTCCATCTGGAAAAGCGACAGAACGATTTCCCTGACGCGCCTGTTCATCGTTTCCTCATTATCCCCATTGGCAGGAAGGTGCCCGGCAATTGGTGTCTTCATCTACGCCCCCTTATTCTTATATTTCCATTTTACCTGTATTTAGGGATGCAGACTGTGAGGCTGTTCACAATTGGCTAAAATTCAATGTATTTGTATGATTTTATTAGTTTAAAGGTCGTAGAATAAGACATGGACCCGGAGAAACAAAAACGCGCCTTGCTGGAGAGCAGCCATTTCTTCAATGGCTTCAGCCCATCGCTGATCGACGCCATTGTGCCTGCGCTGAAGGAATGTTCTTTCGATGCGGAGAGCGCAATCGTTTACAAGGGAGATGTTTCTGATTGCCTTTTCATGATTCGTGAAGGCGAGGTCGAGATCTCGGTTTCATCAAAGGATGGAAAAATTATCGTTCTCGGGACTCTTGGAAAAGGCGGCGTGTTCGGGGAGATCGGGCTTCTCGATCACGGGTCGCGCACGGCGAATGTGTCGGCCAGAACGGATGTGGCGCTTTACCGCCTGAACACGCAGGATTTCAATGAAATCGCAAAGCAGTTCGGCTTGAAGGAATGGGCAGCGATCACGACCTATATCTGCAAATTGTTCCGCAGCGTAACGAACAACCTCGAAGAAACGAATTTTCTTGATACCGGCATTCGCGTTTCAAAAAAGATACTCGAACTCTACGAAAAAGCCCCTGTGCAGGAACGGCAGGGCGCTGCGTTCAACATGAACATGTCGCAGGAACTGCTCGGGCGCATGGTAGGCCTGTCGCGCGAAGCCACGAACAAAACGCTGGCCCGGCTTGAGGACGAAGGGCTGATCGAGAAAAAATACAAAAATATTCTCGTCCCCGACATTCCCCGTTTGCGCCGTCTGGTAGAAAAAGCCGGGGATTAGGCGGGTGCCTAGCCGATTTTCTTGTCGGAAATCACATCGTTCAAAAGCGCGCCGTGGAAATCGGCATTGTTGAGGATCGCGCCGCTCAGATCCGCGCGGCGCAAATCGCAATCGTGCAAAACCGCATAGGTCAGATCCGCGCCAGTCATGATGCAGTCTGACAGGTTGGCTCCGGTCAGGATGGCATAGCGCAAATTCGCCCCCGAAAGGTTGACGCGTTGCAGGCGCTTGCTGCCGTCCGGATTTGTGAATTGCAGCGGGCTTAAATTGGCGTTTTGCAGATTGGCGCGGGTCATGGTGGCGTATTTCAGCGACGACCCGCGAAAATCCGTCGCTTTCATCATGGCGTCGCGGAAATCGGCGCGGTCGAGGACTGCGCTTTGAATCTCCGCATTGCCAAGATCCTGGTTGATCAGGCTGGCGCCGACGGCCTTCATCGCCGTCAGCGGATATTTCTTCAGGTCGAGAACATGGCGCAGGTCGAATCCGGAGAGGTCAAGCCGGTTGCCCTTGCGTCCGGCCGACGCGATCCACGCCGTATGGTCTTCCAGCAGTTCCGGCAGGGATTTCCCGGTGGATTCCAGCTTTGTGCCCATGTTCTCTTCGTGCAGGGCTTCGCCGAGATTCGCGCCTTGCGTTTCGGTTGAATCCAGAACCGTGCCGGAGATGATGGATTGCGTCATGTTGGCGTTGCGTAGATCCGACCCTGTAAAGTCGGCGTTGCTCAGATTCGCCCCATGGAAATTGGCATTCTTGAAATTCGCGTCCTGAATGATGACGCCTGTCAGGTCGGCGTCGGAGAAATCCGCATCCTGTGCCCGCGCGCCGGACAGGTTTGTTTCGGCAAGGCGCGTTCCCGAAAAGATCGTTTTTGCGCGCTTGCTTTCGCTGTAATAGCTGGAGGCCAGTTCGGCATTGGTGGTGCGCTCAAGGATAATCCCTTCGCGCAAATCTGCCTTCTGGAAGTCCGCTCCGGTCAGATTGGCGCCGACGATGCTGGCGCCGCGCAAATCGGCGCGGGCAAAGCAGGCTTTCTCCAGATTGGCGCCGCGCATGTCGCAGGCAAAGAAGGATGTGCCGCGAAAATTGCCGTGCGCCATGTTGGCCCCGGCCATGACCGACCCTGTAAAGTCTGCCTGCGACAGGTCGGCTTTGCGGAAATCGAGGCCGGAGAGATCCTTGAATTTGATCAGCGCCCGCGCCCCGCCGCGGATGCCGGTATTGAATTTCTGATGCTTGCGGATGATTTCATCAAGCTCGGACTGCGTCAGCTTCTGCAAACCAGTACTCATCGGGACTCCCCATCCTCACACTGGTTTCATATTAGCGTAAATGCGGATAAAAAATGATGAATTTCTAAGGCTTTAGCCTGTCCGCAATCACCCCGAGCAAACTGTCCTTGCGGCTCGCCCCAGGCTGATGGAGGGCGGCAAGCGCCTGATTTGCCATGATTTTTCCCAGCTCGACGCCGAACTGGTCGAAGCTGTTGATGTTCCAGAGCAGGCCCTGAACGAAGATTTTGTGTTCATACAGCGCCATCACCTGCCCGAGATGGAAGGGGTCCACACGGTCGAGAAGAATCAGGCTCGACGGGCGGTTTCCGGGAAAGGCGCGCTGCGGGTCGTTGCCCGATTCAGCAAGGCTGCGCCCCTGCATCAGGGCATCCGCCTGCGCCACCATGTTGGAAAGCAGCATCGCATGCTGCTCCGCCCAGGGGTGGTTGTGCTCCAGCGCGGCGATGAAATCGCAAGGAACTATGGTGGTTCCCTGATGGATCATCTGCATGAAGGAATGCTGGCAATCTGTTCCCGCCGTGCCGAAGATGACCGGCGCGGTTTCATACGGAACGGGTTCGTTGCGGCGGCTGACGGACTTGCCGTTCGATTCCATGTCGCCCTGTTGCAGCCACGCGGAAAAAAGCCGCAAGCGATGATCGTAGGGCAAAACCGCCAGAGCCGGGTATCCCATCATGGTCCTGTTCCAGAAACCCAGAAGGGCCATCAGCACAGGCGCGTTTTCCGGCAGCGGCGCTGTCTGGAAGTGGCGGTCCATTGCGTAAGCCCCGTCAAGGAAGGAGCGGAAATGATCGAAGCTTGTCGCCAGTGCGATGGAAAGGCCGATAGCGGACCAGACGCTGAAACGTCCGCCGACCCAGTCGCTGAACGGGAAGACGTTATCCGGCGCAATGCCGAAATCGCGCGCCGCCGCCATATTCGTCGACAGGGCGACGAAATGACGCTGCACGGCGTCCTCAGTCCCCAGGGCGTCGACCAGCCACGTGCGGGCGCTGCGCGCATTGGCCATGGTTTCAGCTGTCGTGAATGTCTTCGACGCTACAAGGAATAAAGTTGTCGCCGGATCGCAGCCCTGCAGGGCAGACCGGAGGGCGGCGCCATCGACGTTGGAAACAAAGCGTACGGACAGCCCCGGGTTATAAAAATCGGACAGTGCCTTCGTCACAAAGCGCGGGCCGAGGTCGGAGCCGCCGATCCCGATAGTGACGACCGTCCTGATCCGCTTTCCGCCATGGCCTGCCCATTGCCCGCCTTGGACGGCCTCTGCAAAACGGCGCATCCGCGCCAGCGTGTCATGGATATCGGGCATCACGTCGGCGCCTCCCGTCATGACGCGGTCGCCTTGCGGGCGGCGCAGGGCGGTATGCAGGACGGCGCGGTTTTCGGAGGCATTGATAAGGTCGCCGTAGAACATACGGTCGCGCCACGATTCGACCTGCACGGCCCGGGCCAGGTTGAGCAAGAGGACCATGGTTTCATCGCTGGCGTGCTGGCGCGAATAATCCAGCACCATGCCGGGCAGGGTAAGGCTGAAGCGCCTGAAACGATCCGGATCGGTGGTGAACAGGGCGGGAATCGGCGTGCTGCGAATCGCTTGTGCGTGGCGTTCCAGCGCCATCCATTCCGGCAGGGCGTTACTCAACATTGGGCAGTTTCTCGGCGGTTTTTGTCGGCGTGATGCCGGCCGGATTGCCGACCACAACGGTCACCAGCCGGTCCGGGGTTAGAATCTTTTGCGCGACGCGACGCACATCGGCGGCAGTGACGGCGGTGATTTTCTGATCGACCGTATCCAGATAGGTGGACGGCATGCCGTCCAGCATCAGGGACAAAATCATTCCCGCGATATTGTCGGTTGAGGTGAGGGAGAGCGGCATCGCGCCGATCAGGTAGGACTTCGCGTCTTTAAGCTCCGCGTCCGTCACATCGCTCTCACGCATCCGCGCCCATTCCGCGTGGATCAAATCGATGACTTCCTTCGCCTTTTCGTTTTTGGTCGAGGTTTGCAGGGTCATCGTCGGGGCATGGTCAAGCGTGGAGAACCCCGTATAGACGCCGTAGGTGAGGCCGCGTTTTTCGCGGATCTCTTCCATCAGGCGCGATCCGAATCCGGAGCTGCCGAGGATGAAATTCATCACCTGCGCCGTCACCCAGTCGGGGTCGCTGCGGGCGATTCCGCCTTGCGCCATCTGGATCATCGTTTGCGGAATGTCTTTCTTGAACAGGATGACCGCGCCGGGGTTCTGGATCGGCGTGTCCGCAATCGGTTTCTGCGCTGCCGCCGCTGGCAGTCCGCCGAAGACGGAATCGAGGATTGCGCCCAGTTCTTCTTTCCTGATGTCTCCCGCCACGGCTACAAGCAGGTTCCCGCGGGTCAGCTGCGTCTTTGTGAAATGTCGTAAATCGTCGGGGGTCAGTGTCTGAAGGCTGCTGATGCTTCCGCCGCTGTTGCGGGCGTAGACGTGGCCGTCATAGGCGGCATCAACGCGGCGCGGTAAGGGCCAGATGCAGCAGATTGAAGGCGCTGTCCTTATGGCGCGTCAGGGTCTTGAGCGAGCCGTAAAAATCGTCGCGGCTGGAATTGAAATGCAGGTCGATGGAATGATCCGACAGGGCCTTTTGAAAACTCTGGCTGTCGAGGTCGCCCGCGCCTTCGTCCAGCGTGTTGGACAAAAGCTGCGCAAGGCCCGATTTGCCGTCGGGGTCGCGTGCGGCCCCGGCGCCGGCGAAGGCGAATTGGACGGAGATCACGGGGACATTATGATCCTCGACCAGCCAGGCCTTGATGCCGCCGGGGCTGGTGACTTCCTGAATGTCGAGAAAACGGTCTTTAGGGGACTGCGCAAGGGCCGGGGCGGCCATGAACAGGATGAAGACAAAGGCGGCGATGCGGCGAATCATTGCGCTTTCTCCGGTGCGGGGATGTCTTGGGGCAGGATAATCCCGGTCACGCGGGCTTTGTTCTGAACCAGATGGCGGAAGGCGGCGTCCTTGACCTGTGCGGCGGTCACGGCGTCGATGTCATAGGGCCAGTATTCGACATCGTCCAGCGTCAGGCCGGTCGCCAAGGCTTGCCCGACGATGCGGGGGGGGCCGGAAAGGCTGTCGCGAGCATAGGCGGCGCTGTCTTTCATGCGGGTCTTCGCTTCGGCCAGTTCGGCATCGCTGACGCCGTCGCGGCCAACGCGCTCCAGTTCGGCATAGAAGGCGGTTTCCAGCTTTTCCGGAGTAACGCCGGAGGCCGGGACAAGACTTGCTGAAACAGTGCCGAGATCGCGGGATTGCTCGCTGTAGCCCATGCTGGCCGAAGTCGCCAGTTTTTGCTCGACCACCAGCGATTTATAAAGCCGGGTCGTGGCGTTTCCGCTCATAATCTCCATCAGCACCTGAAGGGCAAGGGAGTCTTGCTTGTTCTGGCTTCCGCCCGGCGCGCGCGCCATCCAGAAAACCATCGGCTGCCTGATGCTGGGGTCGCGCATGATGTAGCGCGCTTCGCCCGGAAATTCGGCGACAGTCGGGAATGCCGTTTTGGGGACGGGTCGCGCCGGAATGGGGCCGTAAATATCTTCCGCCAGCGGTTTCAGGGCTGCGGCGGTAATATCGCCCGCGACGACCAGGATGGCATTGTTGGGCGCGTACCATGCCTTGTAAAAGGACATGGCGTCGTCGCGGGTCAGTTTTTCAATCTCGCTTTTCCATCCGATCACCGGGGTTGCGTAAGGGTGCGCGGGAAACAGCGCATAGCGCAGTTGCTCGCCGAAATAGGCGTGCGGGTCGCTCTCGGTGTTCTGGCGGCGCTCTTCGAGGATGACTTTATGTTCGGATGCGAATTCTTCCTGCGGCATCAGGATTCCCTTCATGCGGTCGGCTTCCATCGTCATCACCTCGCGCAGGTTTTTGACGGCGATGTTTTGAAAATAGGCCGTGTAATCCTGCGTGGTGAAGGCGTTGTCGTTGCCGCCAAGGGCGCGCACGCGGCGGGAGAGTTCGCCGGGGGGGACGTTGGCGGAGCCCTTGAACATCAAATGTTCAAGGAAATGGGCAAGGCCGCTTTTCCCCGGCGTTTCATCGGCCGCGCCGACCTTGTACCAGACCATATGGGTCACGACCGGGGCGCGGGTATTGGGAATGACCACGACCTCAAGGCCGTTCGGCAGGGTGAAGGTTTCCGCCCCGAAAACCTTCTCGCGCGGGGGCGGCGCGTTCTTCGCCCCGGCGGGGGAAGCAAAGGTCGCGAGCATTAAAAAGCAAAGAAAATAAAGCGTTTTCATGTCTTAGGGTTTAGCGCAAAGCGGCTCTGTTTCATAGGGGGGCGGATAATTTTGACATAAACAACATATTGTGATTGATTGCCGGAACAAGTTATTAAAAAACAGACGGGCAGGGGTTCGGGATTCATGTCTGAGCAGCCGGACAAAATGGATTATGACTGGAATCATCATAACGATCTGGCCAGCGATCTGGTCGATCTGGATGATTATGACTTAAGCCTCGGCCGCGGCCGTCTCGGCACCGAAGGGTTGCTGCAGCGCCTGATCCTGAAGGGCCCCTACGGCGATCCCCCGTCCAGGCAGGAGGATCTGAATGTCGAGGCTGAAACGCTTGTTCAATACATGGCGGTTCGCATGCGGAAGATCACCGCGATCATTTATAACGACCTCAATTTTTCCCGGAACCGCGCGGATATTTCTGCCCGGTTCATGGAGGCTGTTTTCGCCAATTATCCTGAAAAGCAGTTTCGCCCCGGCCTGACGATGATGACGGAATCGGCCAGCAGTCAGGTTTCCTGCATGCGCGAGAGAATCGAAAGCCTGCGTGGAATCGTTGCAGACGGTTTTCAGGACCAGCTTGACGTGGCCCCGTACAAATACGCGCAGGAAAGGCTGCGTAGCCTGCGCGACGCATTCCGCGATACGGCCGAGCCTGACGATGCGGTTCCGCCTGACTCTGTGCGGTTTGAAAATCTGAAAACCGGCTTTGCGACGATGGCGCGGGTGGCTTTGACGCATGCCGAGATCCAGCGCGATCTTTCAGAACAATGCCTTGCCTTGACGGCAACGGACATGCTGCTGCAAAAAGTGTTCCGCCTTCAGTCGTCCATTTCTGTCAGCGGTTATAAAACGGTGGCCGAGCACATGCTTGTGTCCGCGTCTCTCGACCTCGACCGGGCGGCGTCTCTCCGCCACGCTGTTTATGCGATGAATGAAACCGGCAGGGTCAGCTTCCCGCGCTAGCGCCGCGGGGCGACGTCAATCCTGAATAACGGGGGTTTCCCCTTCCGTCGCCGGTTTTCCCTCAGCGGCGTTTTTCTGCAGGCGTGCGGCCTCTGCCTCGGGGTCGACAATGGTCGCTGCGGGCTCTTGATCCTTGCCGATATTCAGGATTTTTTTCACGACAGGCTCGTTCTCGCGGCGCATGGTTGCGGCTTCGCTGTCGACGACCTGACGGATATTCGGCATTGCCCCCGCATTGGCGGAGTTGAGCAGCGCCGCTTCGCCTGCCGCAAGGCCGGAGTCGCCTGCGATGGCCTGCGGCGCGTATGTCTGGCCCAGAAGAGCGGCGCGCGCCTGCTCTGCGACGGCTTGCTCTTGTGGGCGGGGTGCTCCGGGCTGGGGTGCGCGCAGCGTGTATTCCTGAGGCATTTCCAGCGGGGCGCGTTTCACGACCGCGAATTCATCGGGCGGGGATCGGGTCAGGCCAAGCTCCTGCTTGGCGTTTTCGCATCCGCCAAGGGCGAACAGGCAGAGAAAGGCAGCGGTGCCGAGAGAAAATTTACGCATCATGTGGAATCGCCTCTGGAGGTTCCTTCTTTTTCGTTTCGAAGAATAGACCATGGATCAGCAGCAACGCAATCCCGATGCAAATGGCGGAATCCGCCACGTTGAAGGCAGGCCAGTGAAAATTCCCGGCATGCAGGTCGAGGAAATCCACGACGGCGCCGAACCGCACGCGGTCCAGCATGTTTCCCGCCGCGCCGCCGATAATCAGAACCAGTCCCGCCGCCGTCATGGCGCTGGTCGTGCGGTGCAGCCAGACCGAGAAAGCGGCCACCAGAACCGCCGCCACACAGAACAGGATGAGCGGCCCATACGCGGAATCGCCGTTGAACATGCCGAAACTGACGCCCTTGTTCCAGACCATGACCAGATTGAAGAAGGGCAGGACGTCGATACGGACGAACGGCATCTGGTTCTGCACAGTGATCAGCCATTGCAGGAACGGCATGGCGCTGGCGTCTTCA
The DNA here is from genome assembly GCA_016184045.1 of Micavibrio aeruginosavorus. Taxonomy (GTDB): domain Bacteria; phylum Pseudomonadota; class Alphaproteobacteria; order Micavibrionales; family Micavibrionaceae; genus Micavibrio; species Micavibrio aeruginosavorus_C. The sequence continues at coordinate 36,344 of JACPDM010000036.1, forward strand.
TGCGCCGGGAGCGCCATGGGCTTGATCATATGCTCGACCACCCACCATTTGCTGATCTGGTCGGCGATAAAGACAAGGATGATCGTCAGCAGATACGACAGGCGCATGTCCCGCTACTCCGGTTCAAAGGTCGCGGTCAGCGGGAATCCTCTGCTCCGGGCGGTTTTTTCGACTTGCGCGGTTTTGGCTTCGGCGATGTCGCGCAGGTAAATGCCGCAGATCGCACGGCCCCTGTAATGGACCTCCAGCATCTTCTCGGTTGCCGTCTGCGGGTCCATGCGAAAAACGTCTTGCAAAAGATCGACGACGAACATCATCGGGGTTGCGTTGTCGTTGAGGACGATGACTTTGTACTTCTTCGGAATTTCAATGCTGTCGCGCGTTTTTGCGTCCCTGACGGTATCGGCGGCGGGGCCCATCGTGGTAACGCGAACGCCTGCCGCGGCGCAAGTGAAGTCAAGGCGCTCGGGGGGCATCTCAAACGCAGTGCTCTCCATACGGGTCGTCATATCAGGCTGCCTTTCTGTTTTTCATGTACCACCGGACGGCATCGGCATCGCGGGCGGAGAGGTCGGGGTAATCCGGGTCGCGGCCGACATCGGGCAGAACCTTCCAGCAGCGCTGGCATTTCGCTCCTTCCGCCGCCGCAAAAACAACGGCGACATCCGGCACATCCGCCAGACGGAACGCGTCCGCCGGCGCTTCCGCCCCGGTTTTTACCGTCACCTGTGAAGTAATGCAAATTTCAGCCAGATCAATATTGTCCGGCGCCTGTTTCAGGTAAACCACCGGGTGCGCCTCAAGGGACGACCCGATCACTTTTTCGGCGCGTTTTGGCTCCAGCGCGCCAAGAACGACGCGGCGGATATTCATGACATTCCGCCATTTTTCCTCCAGCGCCGGATTGGACCATGCCGCGGGCAGTTCGGGGAAGCGGCGCAGATGCACGCTTTCCGCCTCCTCGAACACGCCGCGCGGGCGGTGGCTCCACGCTTCTTCCGCCGTGAAGCACAGATACGGGGCCAGCCACGCGGTCAGGCAGTTGAAAAGCTCCGCCATCACCGTCCGTGCGGCGCGGCGCTCGAACAAATCGGGCCGGTCGCAATAGAGGCGATCTTTGCGAATGTCGAAATAAAAGGCCGAGAGTTCGTTGGTGCAGAAATTGTGCAGTTCCTGGATCAGGCGGCTGTAATCGTAATCGGCGATGCAGTGGCGGACGCGGGTATCCATGGTTTTCAGCCAGTGCAGGACCAGTTGCTCCAGCTCCGGCATGTCCTTGTATTCGGATTCCGGCACGCGCTCCGCCGCGCTGAAACCGTCCAGCGCGCCGAGGAGGTAACGGAAGGTATTGCGGATGCGGCGGTAAAGGTCGCCGGTCAGCTTGATCGTGTCCTTGCCGATGCGGATGTCTTCATTGTAGTCAGACAGCATGGTCCAGAGGCGGATAATATCCGCGCCATGAACCTCCATCATCTCCAGCGGATCGACGACGTTGCCGAGCGATTTGGACATCTTATAGCCCTTCTCGTCCAGCACGAAGCCGTGGGTGAGAACGGCTTTAAACGGCGCATGGCCGCGCGTGCCGCAGGATTCCAGCAGGGATGAATGGAACCAGCCGCGATGCTGGTCTGAACCTTCGAGATAAAGGTCGGCCATGCCGACGCCTTTAAACGCGGGCCATGTCTCGGTGTCGCCCAGAACGAAGGCATGGGTCGATCCGGATTCGAACCAGACATCGACGATGTCGAAAACCTGTTCGTAATCTTCGGGTTTATATTTTTCGCCAAGGAAATATTGCGCGCCTTTCGTCCACCACGCGTCGGAGCCTTCGGCCTCGAACGCATCGGCAATGCGGGTCAGGACGTCCTGATCCTTAAGGGGCTCGCCTGTGGCCTTGCTGACAAACAGGGCAATCGGCACGCCCCATGCGCGCTGGCGCGAAATGCACCAGTCGGGGCGGTTTTCGATCATCGCGGTGATGCGGGCTTCGCCCTTGGCGGGAACCCAGCGCGTTTCGCGGATGGAAGACAGCGCAATATCGCGCAGTTTTTTGCCGTTTTGCATCGGCGTATCCATTGCAATAAACCATTGCGGCGTGGTGCGGAAGATCAGCGGCGCCTTGGACCGCCAGCTATGCGGGTATTCGTGACGCACCGACCCCTTGGCCAGAAGCGCCCCGGCCTCTTCCAGCGCCTTCAGCACCGCGAAATTCCCATCGCCCATCTCGCCTTTTTGCGTCAGGACTTCCTTGCCCGCGAAGAGCGGCACATGGTCGCGGAACTTGCCGTCGTCGGTGACGTTGTCGGGGATGTCCTTGGCACCGAAATGTTTCATGTAGAGCCAGTAATCGTCCTCGCCGTGGCTGGGTGCGATATGGACGAAGCCGGTGCCGGTGTCTTCGGTGACGAAATCGCCCGCGAGGACGGGAACATCGAAATCATAGCCCTGCGCATGCAGGGGGTGGGCGCAAACGGCCTCATGAATATTGAAATCCGGCAGATCGATTTTCGCGGCAGCGGTAATGCCCGCTTTCTCGAACACATCGGCGGAAAGCTTTTGCGACAGGATCAGGATTTCACCAATTTTCGCGCGGCTGTCTTCCTTGACCGCATCGACGCGGAAGGCGCCGTATTCCATTTCCGGGCCGAAAGCGATGGCGCGGTTGGACGGCAGGGTCCACGGCGTCGTCGTCCAGATGACGATGGAGGTATTGTCCTGCCCGCGCACCGGGAATTTCACCCACACGGTGATGGATTTATGTTCCTTGTATTCGACTTCGGCTTCGGCCAATGCGGTTTTCTCGACCACCGACCACATCACAGGCTTCACGCCCTTGTACAATCCGCCGTTCATCAGGAATTTGTGGATCTCCCGCACGATCTGCGCTTCGGCGCGCTTGGTCATGGTGAGATAGGGATTTTTCCAGTCGCCCGCAACGCCAAGGCGCTGGAACTGTTTGCTCTGCGTATCGACCCACTTCTGCGCGAAGGTGCGGCATTCGGCGCGGAAGGCGATCGGATCGACATCGTCCTTGTCCTTGCCTTCGGCGCGGTATTTTTCCTCGATCTTCCATTCGATCGGCAGTCCGTGGCAGTCCCAGCCCGGGACATAGGGCGCGTCATGGCCCAGCGCCTGCATCGAACGGTTGATGACGTCTTTGAGAATTTTGTTCAGCGCATGGCCCATGTGAATGTCGCCGTTGGCATAGGGCGGGCCGTCATGCAGAACCCATTTTTCCTGCCCCCGGGCGGCGTCGCGCAGGCGGGCATAAAGGTCCATCTCCTGCCATTTTTTCAGGATCTCCGGCTCGCGCTTCGGCAATTCGCCGCGCATGGGAAAATCGGTCTTCGGCAGGAAGATTGTGTCCTTGTACTTGTCCGCGTCGCTCATGGGGCCGGGCCTGAATTTATAAGGGGTTTGGAAAGCGGGGTACTATCGCCGGAAAGGGGCGGAAAAGCAAGGCGGATGGCGCGTTTTTCATTTACATAATTACAAAGAAGAGGGCGTTCCGGTTTAGGCCCGCTACGGGGCTTTCAGGATGTCCCGGGCTTCCGCGCAATCCTTGCCGATCTGGGCGATCAGGGCGTCGAGGCTGTCGAATTTCGCTTCGCCCCGCAGGCGCCTGACCGGCCGGACCCGCAGGGTTTTGCCGTAGATTTCGCGGCCGAAGTCGAAAATATAGGTTTCCACCTGCCCTTGCGGCAGGGCGAACATCGGGCGGATGCCGATATTGGTGGCCGATGGCATCCACGGCGCGTCCGGCCCGTCCTCGATGATCCGCGCCCATGTCGCATAGACGCCGTAAGCCGGGTGCAGGATGTCTTTCAGCGGCACATTCGCGGTCGGGTAGCCGAGTTCGCGGCCCCGGCGGTCGCCGACCTGCACCACGCCGCGAATTTCCCACGGCCAGCCGAGCAGATCGTTGGCGTGATCCATATCCCCGGCGCGCAGGGCTTGCCGGATGGCGGAGGACGAAAGCGGCCCTTCCCCGTCATCGTCGATCTTGTCGATCACCGTCAACGGCATGCCTGAGGATTGCAGCGTCTGCGCGTTACCCCTTCGCATCTGGCCGAAGGCGAAATCATTGCCGATGACGCAATGCGCTGCCTTCAAGGCGCGGCGCAGGACGTTATCGATAAACTGCCCCGGCGTCTGCGAGGCGAAATCCCAGTCGAACGTCGGAACGAACAGGTAATCGATACCGCAGGAGGCAAGGCGCTCCATCTTGATTTCCGGCGTGGTCAGGCGAAAAGGCGGATCGTCCGGGCGCAGCAAGTGGCGCGGATGCGGCTCGAAGGTGAGGACGCCGAGTTTCTTGCCGAGCGCCGCCGCGATTCCGCGCGCTTCGGCGATCAAGGCCTGATGGCCGCGATGCACGCCGTCGAAATTGCCGATGACGATGACGCAATCCTGCGCAGCGGGGGGAAGGTCGGAAAGGGTGGTGAATGTCCGCATCCTAGATCAGCTTTTGTTCCGCCAGTTCGTCCTTCAGGTAGGCATAGAAAATAGGTGCGGCGATCAGTCCGGCAAGGCCGAAGGAAGCCTCCATCACCAGCATGGAAAGCAGGATTTCCCATGCGCGGGAGCGGATTTGCGTGCCGATAATGCGGGCGTTGATGAAATACTCAAGCTTGTGAATCACGACAAGGAAGACCAGCGACCCCACGGCGGCGGCGGGCGAGACGCTGAGGCTGATCAGCACGATGACGGTGTTCGAGATCAGGTTCCCGACAATCGGCAGCAACCCCGCGATGAAGGTCACGGCGATCATGGTTTTTGTCAGCGGCAGGGGATTGCCGGACAGCGGCAGGATGACGACCAGAAAAATTCCGGTCAGCACGGTATTGAGCGCCGAGATGCGGATTTGTGAAAACACGATGCGGCGAAAGGCGCTGTCGAGGAACGTGACGCGTTCATGCAGCGCCTTGGAAAACGGGCCTTTGACGTTCTGGAATCCGGGGTTCAGGGCGACCATGCCACCGATGATCATGCCGACGACAAGATGGGCGATGATTTTGCCGACGTCGCGGCCAATCACGCTCAAATCCCGCGCGTTTTCACGCAGCCATTCCGACGCCGTAACCTGCCATTCGTCGATATTGGCGGGCAGGTGGCTTTGCGCCCAGAGCGGCAGATAGCTGCGCCCGCGGTCCACGACATCGGCCATGCGTTGCAGCAGAACCACGATGCTCTCCGGCCCGTCCGTGATGGAGGAAGCAAAGAACGCCACCATATAGGCAAACGCCGAAATGACCAGAAGCGATACAAAAACCAGAAGGATGATTTTTCCCGTGGCCGGGATGATGCCGATACGCCCGAGGATGCGGGTGCCGAAATCGACTGCCTGATACACCAAAAGTCCGCCGAGCAGCGCCGGCAGCAACCCGAGCCAGAGCGTCACCAGAAGGCCGATCAGGGCCAGAACCTGCGTGAAGAAATAGACTTTGTTGGTTGCGATCATCGTTTGCGGCCCCGGGTTATGGGGGCAGTCTAGCGCGAATGGCCTGCCGCACTCAAGGCCCGCCTGTCAGCGCAGGCCCAGCGCGGCCTTGTCGGCGATGACGGTGACATTGGCGCGGTCCCGCAGATAGGTGGCAGGTACATCGGTTGTGACCGGGCCCTTTAGGACGCGGTCCAGAATGGCCGTCTTGTGCGCCCCGGACACCAGAAGAATGCTGTGCCGCGCCCTGCCCAGATCGCCAAGGCCGAGCGTCAGCGCCGTTTCCGGAACAAGGGCGATATCGCCCCAATACGCGGCATTGGCTTTGCGGCTTTCCATGGTCAGGGAAACGGTGCGAACCGTGCTGTCAAACGCGCTGCCCGGCTCGTTGAAGGCGATATGCCCGTTCGTGCCAAGGCCAAGGACGGCAATATCGATCGGCCCGTTCTGCTGCAGCCATGTTTTTATTCTTTCGGCTTCTGCCCGCGGATCGGCGGCATCGCTTTGAAAGGCCGTGCAGCGGCTTTCCGGAACGCCGACGCGGTCGAGGAATTCGCGCCGCAGCCAGCCGTAAAACAGGCGCGGATCGTCCCGCCGCAGGCCGAGATATTCATCCAGCGCCAGAAAGCGCATTTTTTCCCACAAGTCGCGGCGATGCGCATGATGCGTGGCCAGCGCGTGATACATCCCGAGCGGCGTCGCCCCGGTCGGCAGGACCACAAGGGGGTTGTCAAGCGCTTCCAGTTTTTCAATGAAAAGCGCGGCGGCAAGATTGGCGAATTCTTCCCCGTTTTCCGCGGATCGAAGGTCGATTTTCTCCTGCATATGCTTTACCCCCGTCTTTGCAAGGAAATCCGGTGCCACATTACGCTTCATTCCCGTCGGGGGAAACCCCTTCCGGCGGCGTGACGATCGCCCCGTCGATGATGTGGATCCGGCGGTCGGCCTGCGCGGCAAAGGCCGGGTCGTGGGTGACGGCGATGACGGCGCGGTCGTGGCCGTGCGCCAGATCTTTCAGGATTCCCTGAACCAGAGCGCTTGAGGCGCTGTCGAGATTGCCTGTCGGTTCGTCGGCAAGGATCAGCAGGGGATCGTTGGCCAAGGCGCGGGCGATGGCGACGCGCTGGCTCTGCCCGCCGGAAAGCTGCTTCGGGTGCTTGCGGGCGTGGTCGCCAAGGCCGAGATCGTCCAGCAGGGCAAAGGCTTTTTCCTGAATGATCTTGTCGGGATATTGCCCAAGGTGTCGCATCGGCAGCATCACATTTTCCAGCGCCGTGAATTCGGGCAGCAGGAAATGCGACTGGAATACGAATCCCAGTTTTTCCAGTCGCAGCGCGGCGCAGGAATTTTCATCCAGCGCGGTGGCGTCCACGCCTTCGATCTTCACGATGCCGCTGGTCGGCGTGTCGAGCAGGCCAAGAAGATAAAGCAGCGACGATTTGCCTGAGCCGGACGGGCCGGTAACGGAAACGAATTCCCCGATTCCGACCGTCACGCTGGCATCGCGTACCAGCGTGACCGGAATGTCGCCCTCAAGCGTGCGGGTGAGGTGTTCTGCTTCCAGCAACAGGGGCGTGGCCGCGCTCATGATTTATTGCCCCCCGCGCAGAATGTTGACCGGAAGGACGGCGGCGCCCTTGCGTGCGGGCAGCCACGACGCCATCACCGCCGCGCCCATGGCAAAGGCCGAGGCGATCAGGAATTGCGGCGCACTCCAGTCGATCGGCATTTTAAGCGGCTCCATTCCTGGCGGGCGGAAGGTGATCTGCCCCAGCCCCAGCATCAAAACGCAGCCCAGCGGCAGGCCGGTCACGATTCCGGCAAGGCCCAGCAGGAAGCCCTGCACCAGAAAAATCCGCTTGATGTCGCCGGCGCGAAACCCCATGGATTTAAGGATGGCGATATCGCGCAGTTTTTCCATCACGATGGTGGAGATGATGTTGTAAATCCCGAAAGCGGCGACGACCAGGACGGCGCTGACCACCGTGTACATGATGATGTTTCGGATCATCAGGGTATTCAAAATGTCCTCGGAAGATTCCTGCCATGATACGGCCTTGTAGCCGATGCGGTTTTCAATCGACCGGGCGACATCCAGCGCCGCCTGCGGGTCGTCCAGATTGATGATGATGGTGTTGGCGCGGTTGGGGCGGTCCATCATCGCCTGTACGCGCTTTATATCGACGAAAACCTGCGTCAGGTCGTAGTCGGCGCGTCCGGTGCGGAAGGCGGCGACGATCTTGAATGTGCGCACCTGCCCCGTCGCGGCGGCCAGTGTGATATTGTCGCCGATATCCAGCGACATCGTCCGCATCAGTTCCGTTCCGACGATGACGCCGTCGCGATTGGCGATCAGATCGTCAACCGTGCCGTGGGCCATATGCTCGTCAATGGTGGTGATGCCCTGAATTTCCGTCGGGATCATGCCGTTGAGGACGATATTGACGTCCTTCCCTGCAAAGCTCAGCAAGGCCTGACCGGTCAGGACGGCGGAGGCGCGCAGGCCCGGAATGGTGCGGATCATCTCGAGAATCTGGCGGTAGCCGCGCAGGCCGCGCGTTTCGGTTTGCGGCTTGACGTTGCGGATCTCGACGATCGCGCCGGGGTGAAGGATTTCCAGCGGTTGTTTCGCCGGGTTGCGGTAGGTGTCTGAAACCGTGATATGGGGCGCGTTATCGACAAGGCGGCGGATGAAATCTTTTTGCGACCCTTGCATAATCGACGAGATCGCCAGAAAAAATGCCACGCCGATCATGATACCGAGCAGGGACACGATGCTCTGGCGCTTGCGCGCGAGGATATGACGGAGCGCAATGGCGATCATCAGGCGCATATCACGGCGCTTTCCAGGGTTTGATCCGTGTCCTGATGCGTTTGCCCGGGTCGAGGGGGGCGGCGGCGGGATCCATGACGACGAGATCGTCCGGGCCGATGCCGCCGCGAATTTCGACGGCCTGCGCCGTTTTCGCGCCGGTCTCGACGGGGGTGGGAACGGGCTTTCCGTCCTTGACGATAAAAACCGACCCGTCGCGCAAGGCCCCTGCCGGGATGAGGAGGGCGTTTTTCTCCTCGCGCAGGATGATGTTGGTCTCCGCCGTCATGCCGATCATCAGAGGCGTGTCCGCCTCAAGGCCGATGCGCACGCGGTAGCTGCGCGACACCGGGTCGCCCTTGGGGGTGATGCTTTGCACCTTTCCGGGAAACACTTTTCCGGGGAAAGCGTCGGCGCGGATGGCGACGCTTTGCCCCAGCCGGACAAGGGCGATGTCTTCCTCATCCACTTCCGCCGCGACTCTCAAGCCGCTGCAGCACGACATCCAGAAAACCGGCTGGTTCGCGGGGATAAGCTCGCCTACTTCCCCGTCGCGGCGAATGACGATCCCGTCTTCCGGCGCGACCAGCTTCATTTCGTCAAGATTGGCCTTGGCCTGATCGACCCGCGCCTTCGCGGCGTCAAGGTTCGAGCGGGCCTGATCGAGGGATTGCTCGGAAACGGCATTCTTTTGCACAAGGGCGCTGCGGCGGGCGAATTCCTTTTCCGCCAGCGCGGCGACGGCCTCCATCTCGGCCAGCGCCTTTTGCAGCTCATC
>JACPDM010000043.1 GCA_016184045.1 Micavibrio aeruginosavorus
CTGTCTGTTCCCGAAAGGGGCGCAATACGCCGCGGAAATCAAGGAAGCGCAAGCCCTTGCACGGTTCGATATTGAAGAAAAAGTCAGCGTAACCGATTCCGCCGCAAGGATTTTGCTGCTGCGGAACATCGTTTTTATTTGACCGGGAAGCAGGACATGAGTCATACATATCCATCCGCAAGACCACCCCGAAACGCAAAACGACTGGAGCAGGCTTCATGACCACCGGCACCCTTCCCCGTATAATGGCCATCACCAACCAGAAAGGCGGCGTCGGCAAAACCACCACCGCCATCAATCTGGCGACGGCGATGAGCGCCGTCGGTAAAAAAGTCCTCCTCCTCGACCTCGACCCGCAAGGCAATGCTTCGACCGGGCTTGGCATCCGCCGCGCCGATATTCGTCACAGCACCTATGATGTGCTGTTCAACGAGGTTGCGGTGATGGATACGGTTATGGAAACGAAGGTTCCGGGCCTGTCCATCGTCCCGTCCTCGATCCACCTCTCGGGGGCCGAGATCGAACTGGTCACCGCCGACAACCGCGAATTTCGCCTGCGCGACGCGCTGCGGATTCCGCTGCCCTTCGATTACGTGATTATCGACTGCCCGCCGTCGCTCAACCTGCTGACCCTCAACGCTCTGGTCGCCTCGGACACCATCCTCGTGCCGCTGCAATGTGAATTCTACGCGCTGGAGGGTTTGAGCCATCTCGTCAAAACCATCGAGCGGGTGAAAAAGGCCTTCAACCCCGCCCTCGACATTCACGGCGTCGTCCTCACCATGTACGACAAGCGCAACAACCTCTCCACCATGGTGGCGGAGGATGTCCGCAAATTTTTCGGCGACAAGGTTTATAAAACCGTCATCCCGCGCAACGTCCGGGTTTCGGAAGCGCCGTCTTTCGGCCTGCCCGCCATCGTCTATGACATGCGCTGCCCCGGCGCGACCGCCTATATCCATCTGGCCAGCGAGGTTCTGAAGCGTGAACGCACGCTCCTGACCCCGCAGACCGCAACCCCCAACGCCGACCCTGTCGCAGGAGCAGCATGATGAACGCAGCCAGCAGCACAAAACGCGGTCTTGGCCGCGGCCTCAACGCCCTTTTCGAGGATGAGGAAACCCCCGCTTTTGCTGCGCCCGCCGTCGCAGCAACGCCGGAAGAGCCTGGCGTTCCGCGTAAAACCATATCCGTTGCCATGCTGCGCCCCGGCAAATTCCAGCCGCGCCAGCAATTCGACGACGCAACGCTGAAGGAACTGGCGGAATCCATCACCGCCCACGGCATCCTTCAGCCGCTTTTAGTCCGCCCGCTGAAAGGTCAGGACGGCCAGTATGAAATCATCTGCGGCGAACGCCGCTGGCGCGCGGCGCAAAAGGCGCAATTGCACAACGTCCCGGTCGTGATCCGCGAAATGGACGACGAACAGGCCATGCAGATGGCCCTGATCGAAAACCTCCAGCGCGAGGACCTCAATCCGCTGGACGAGGCCGAAGGCTACCAGCGCCTGATGGAGGAATTCGCCCATACCCAGGACAAGCTCGCCCTTGCCGTCGGCAAAAGCCGCAGCCATGTGTCCAACATGATCCGCCTGCTCTCCCTGCCCGGTTCGGTGCGCAGCATGATCCGCAGCGGAAAACTCTCCGCCGGGCATGGCCGCGCCCTGATCACCGCGAAAAATCCGGAAGCACTGGCGCATGACGTGATCGCGCGGGGTTTAAGCGTGCGCGACACAGAGCGCCTTGCCCAGAACAGCGAAGCCAAGCCCGGCGTCGCCCGCAAGACGAAACCGCCCAAGGACGTCGATACGCTCGGCCTCGAGCGCGAAATGCTCCACCGCCTCGGCATGAAGGTCACGATCGACCTCAAAAACGATGGCAAATCCGGCGCGTTGAAAATCGATTTCAAGGATTTCGACCAGCTCGACAAGCTGATCCAGAAACTGTCTTAAAAAAAACAGCGTTATTGCGGCTTCGGCAGAAACCGTGCGAAGGTGTCCGCATCGTGCGGCAGGGCGCGTCCGGAGACGTAGCGGACGTTGAATTCGTCCCGCAAGCGAACGGCCTGCCCCAAAGAATCCACCCATTCGGCCAGAATGGCGACATCGGGACGTCCGGTTTCCTTGCGGATCATGAGCAGAAAATCATCTATGGCGAAATCGCCGCGCTCCGCCGCCAGAACAGATTTCCCGTCCAGCTTGATAAAATCGGCATAGGGCGCAAGGTTGCGCAGACGCCGGCCCTCTGCCGCCGCCGGACTCTCCCCCTGACTGCCCGCGGCGGGGTCATCAAGCAGGGCCAGGCCCTCCATGGCATGATGCGAGAGGTCGTCGATGGCAAAGCGGTACCCCTTGTCGCGCAAGGCCATCAATGTTGCATGAGCGGGATTCTCAGCCGCGTCGTCCTCGGTAAATTCGAAAATCACATCGGCGGACTTGAGGCGCGCGCCGAAATACTGCGTGATATGTCCTTCGAGGCTGTTCCAGAAAACCGGATCGCCTGCCTGCTGCGCCGAAACATTGACGGAGACAGGAAATTCATCCTGCGCGATGGCCTGCTCCAGCGCCGCCAGAACCAGCGCCGTATCCAAAAGCGCATTCAGTCCCGCCGCGCCGATGCCGCGAATCGCGCTTTCCTGCGACAGGGCCCGCCCCGTTTCATCCTGCGCCCGCAGCAGCATCTCCCCAATCGCCCTGCCCGTGCCGTCGCCGTGAAGATCGTGCCAGGTCTCGCGCTCAAAGAAAAAGCGCCCATCGGCAAGCGCCGCTGTAAACCGCGCCATGTCATCGTCCTGTGCAGGCATGGTTTGCCGCAGAAGCGACAGCAGCGCAGTGGCGTGAATTTTTGCAGGTCCGGGTCCTGAGTTTTGCATGGCTTGATGCTGACATGAACAAACGCGAGACGCCAATACTAAACGCGCCGCGCCGCAGCAATAAATGGGAATCCATCAAATCTGGCTCCCCATAGATCATCCTTGATCTTGATTGGACCAATGCGTCAAGGACAAGCCTGTTTGCAACAGGATCCCTCCTTGTTGTATTATCATTGTGCGCAGGAAAGGAAATGGATATGTCAAAAGCGGGCGGGGCGGAAAAGGACATCAGCCCACGGGTGCACGAGATTTTCCGTCAGATGCAGTCTGCAATGGCCCCGCCCGAAATCCCGGGTACGAACAGCAACAGTCTTTCCCCCCGTGTGCAGAGCGTATTCAGGGAGATGCGGGATATCACCCATACCCCCGTTTTCAAGAGACGCGGATAAAGCGATCAAATCTGGCCTTTTGATCTCTTGAGCGCCATTGAATCCTTATAATAGCCAGTTTACGTACTTCAGCTTCGGTTGAAACGATCTGGATTCCGGCCTTCGCCGGAATGACGGGTGAGGGTGCCCGGCCCTCTGCGTCGCCCCGCGTGCTCCGCGTTAAAATTACGCCCTGGAAGGCACGGAGAAGCACAGAGCAGCTTATGGCGCGATTTGTTGCAGGGGCTTTTGAATCAGGTGGAAAAGCGCCTCGGACGCAATCCATGTGAAAAGGAAAAGCAGCGCCGTGTAGGCAAAAAACAGCACGGTTGCGGAGCCGTCCCCCAAGTGCGGCAATAGCAGATAATAGGCCATCGGCAGAACCGGGATATGGATCAGATAGGCCGGGTAAAACAGGCGGGGGCCGTGATGGGCCAGAAGCCGCGCCTGCAAGAAGCGGGGGCCGCCGCCGAAAATCACACCGAAAGCAAGGCCCGCCATGATGGCTGCGGTCAGGAAAGGCTGCACCAGCCCGTCATAGGCATTCAGCGTATCGAGGTGATCAATCGACACCGTCCAGAAAAAAAGGACCGCAGCAAAAAACGTGAACGCCATGCGGGCGGAATCCGGCGCGGTCAAGGACTGCCACGCCCCGCGCAGCCTTCCCTCCCGCGCCTGTTTTTCCAGCCACGCCAGCGCCACGCCCAGCAAAACAGGTTCTACCACATAGAAAAACGCAAGGCGGCAATTGATGAAAAAGGAGAGAATTTCGGCCACGGTATCGGGGCTGGTGTGGAAACGCGAAAACCCGTAGGCGCGAAAGCAAAATCCCACGATCAGGAAAAACGCCCCGGCCTGCAGCAAAGCCCGCCCGGTTTTTTCCCGCCGCAGGCAGGCCAAAATGACGAAGGGGACCAGAATGTAATATTTCACCTCCGCCGCCAGCGAGGAAATGAAGATATTGACCGCCGGCAGCAACACATCCTGCACCATCAGGGCATGATAGAAAATCGTACCCCAGTCCGTCGGCTGGTTGGGAATGTAGTACGGGATCAGGCCGCTGACCGACAACAGCAGAACCACCAGATAAAGCGGCACGACCGGGCGCAAATGTGCGCCGATAAAGCGGCGATAGGGCGTTCCTGCGTCATGCAGCCATTGCCGCGCCGCCGTGAACCCCGCGATGACGAAAAACAGGTCCATCCAGATCCAGCCATTGATAAAGGCCGGGTAGAGATTGATGCCGCCAATCTGCAGAAACCCGGTTTCCCGCCCGGTCAGCATGTAAAACCCGTACGCCGCATGGCGCAGCATAATCATGATAATGGCGATGGCGCGCAAGGCTTCAAGCGCGGGGATCGGGGCAAGAAGGCCGGGGGGCTGTCCATGTTGCGGCGAAACGGGCTCCATGACTGAAGGCCCCCGCATGCCTTACTGGTTCATAGCCTGGAAGAAATCGTCGTTGGACTTAGTGTCCTTCATCTTGTCGACGAGGAATTCCACAGCCTCGACCGTCCCCATCGGAATCAGAATACGCCGCAGCATATGCATCTTGTTGAGGACGTCGCGGGGCTGCAGCAATTCTTCCTTCCGGGTGCCGGATCGCTTGACATCAATGGCGGGGAACAGGCGCCGTTCCG
>JACPDM010000025.1 GCA_016184045.1 Micavibrio aeruginosavorus
GGTGACGGATCGCGATATCGACGACCGCATGGAGCTTTTGCAGGCCAGCCTTGGCAAGGAACAATATCTTGTCGCGGAAATTTTCCTGCCGGTCGATACGATGGCGCAGGATGCCGACACGCTGGCCCTTGCGCAGCGCCTGACGCGTGAGATCCTCCAGAACAAGGCGCCGTTCCAGAAGGTTGCGGCGCAGTTTTCGCAAGGGGCGGCGGCGGCGCGGGGCGGCGATCTCGGCTGGGTGCAGGAAGGCCAGCTACCAGACCCCTTGAACGCCCTTGTGGCGACGATGAAAGAGGGTGATCTGAGTCAGCCCGCGCGCTCGCTCACCGGCTATCATATCCTCCTGCTGCGCAGCAAGCGCGTGGTGCAGGCGGAAAACCTCCCGACCCGCGATCAGGTCATGAATTTCATCGGCACCGAGCGGCTTGACCGTTTGCAGCGCCGCTACCTGATGGACCTGAAGGCAGAGGCGTTTGTTGAACGGCGGGTCTGATCCGGTCAGGCAGCAGATTGCCGCCTTGCCGCCGCTGCGCGATGTGATCGCGCAGCATGAGTTGCGGGCGGAAAAGAAATTCGGGCAGAATTTTCTTCTTGATCTTAACATTACCGATAAAATCGCGCGGTATGCGGGCGACCTTTCCGGCAAGAATGTGATCGAGATCGGCCCCGGCCCCGGCGGACTGACGCGCAGTCTGCTCATGGCCGGGGCAAAAAACCTGACAGCGATTGAATTCGATCCGCGCGCGGTTGCCGCGCTCTCCGGCCTTGTCGCGGCGGCGCAAGGGCGCTTGCGCATCGTGCAGGGCGATGCGCTGGAGATCGATCTGACGGCGATGACGCAAGAGCCGCGGGTGATCGCCGCAAACCTGCCCTATAACATTGCCACGCCTCTCCTGACCGGATGGCTGGCGCAGGTGCGGCAGCGGCACGGGGCCTATGACCTGATGATCCTGATGTTCCAGAAGGAAGTCGCCGAGCGCCTGACGGCTGCGCCGGGCAGCAAGGATTACGGGCGGCTGTCGGTTCTGGCGCAGTGGCTGTGCGATGTGGATCGCCTTTTCGACCTGCCGCCTTCGGCCTTTACGCCGCCGCCCAAGGTGACGTCCAGCGTGGTGCGCTTTGTCCCGCGCGCCTTGCCGCCCGCCGCGCCGCCGCTGGAGGCGGTGGAGCGCGTGACGGCGGCGGCCTTCAACCAGCGGCGCAAGATGCTCAAATCCTCGCTGAAGGGCTTCCCCGGCTTGATCGAGCGGGCGGGGATCGACGAGACCCTGCGCCCGGAGCAAATCGGCGTCGCTGATTTTATCCGTCTGGCAAAATGTCTTTCGAGTTGCTAAGAAGAAACATGTCAGAAGAACCATTTTACCGAATCACAGTCACCGGCGATCCGGGCAGCGGCAAAAGCACCTTCGCCCGCACCGTGGCCGAGCGCACGGGTTTTCGCCTGATCACGACGGGGAATATTTTCCGCGAACTGGCGGCGTCCAAGGGCATCTCCCTCACCGAGCTGAACGAGATGGCGGAGAAGCAGGCCGAGATCGACCGCCTGGTCGATGACTACCTGATCTCCCTCAACGATACGCGGGAAAACCTTGTGCTGGATTCGCGCATGGCGTGGCACTTCGTCGGCGACACGCTGAAAATCCGGCTGACGGTCGCGCCGGACGTGGCGGTCAACCGCATCTATCGCGACAACGCCGCGCTGCGCGAAAAATTCACCAGCCTTGAGCAGGCGCAGGACGAAGTCGATCGCCGCAAGGCCAGCGAGGTTCTGCGCTATAAAACCCTCTACGGCGTCGATATCAGCGACGAGGCCAATTTCGATCTGGTCATCGATACGTCGCACAAGGCGCCGAAAGACATCACCGCGGCCTTTGAAAAGGCGTTTGATGACTACAAGAAAAAGCGTTCCTGAAACGCCTCGCTCCATCCTGATCACCGGTGCGTCGAGCGGCATCGGCGAAGCGCTGGCGCTGCATTATGCCGCGCCCGGCATTCACCTTTTTTTATCGGGGCGAGACGCTTCGCGGCTGGATGCCGTTATCGCGGCGTGCGCGGCCAAAGGCGCGGCGGCGACGGGGCGCGCGGTCGATGTGCGCGAGGCGGTCGCGATGGAAAACTGGATATCGGAGTCCGACAGGATTCACCCGCTTGATCTGGTGATCGCCAATGCAGGCGTTTCCGGCGGCACGGGCGGCGGCCCTGAATCCGCGCGGCAGGTGCGGGATATTTTCGATGTGAATGTTGGCGGTGTTTTCAATACGGTGCTGCCTGCGGCGTCGTTGATGACGGCGCGCGGAAGCGGGCAGATTGCCATCATGGCGTCGCTCGCGGGGTTCAGCGGCTGGCCGGGGGCCCCGGCCTACAGCGCATCGAAGGGGGCGGTGCGCTTGTACGGCGAAGCCTTGCGCGGCGCGGTCGCGGATCAGGGCGTAGGCGTGAGCGTCATTTGCCCCGGCTTCGTCGAAAGCCGGATGACGGCGGTCAATCCGTATCCGATGCCGTTCCTGATGGATGCGGCGCAGGCCGCACGGATCATCGCGCGCGGATTGTCCCGCAATGCGGGGCGCATCGCCTTCCCGTGGCAAAGCCATTTTCTGGCGCTCGGGATTTCCTTTTTGCCCTTTTGTGTTGTTTCCGGTATTCTGAAAAATATGCCGCGAAAACCGGCAACGAGCGACAAGACTCTGTAATTTCAGCTTTTCTTGCGGCTCGCCGCAGGGTATCCTGACTGCACTTAAAGGTATATTGCGTTAACAGGTACGACTGCGGAATAACTAGACAGCGGCAGTCATTGTTCCGCTCATAGAATTATAAAGTCCGCCGACTATGGATTAGAAAACGATGCATGATTTGCGGGCGGTTGCCTGCTGATATTTATGGTGGCAAAGAAATGGACGTCAAAGAAGTTGAGCGTAACATTGATGTCGCCGTCAATCTTCTCAAGGCCTTGTCGAATGAGCGCCGTCTGAAAATTATATGCGCGTTGTATCAGGGTGAGAAGAATGTTGGCGAACTGGAAGATATTGTCGGTCTTAGTCAGTCTGCTCTTTCCCAGCATCTGGCGCGTTTGCGGCGCGACGGCCTTGTCAACACAAGGCGCGATGCGCAGACGATTTATTATTCCATGGACGACCGGGCTGCGAAAGCGGTGCTGAGCTGCCTTTATGATATTTACAGTCCGACCGGCGAAGAGCCGGCTATGCCGCCGTCGTAGCGCCTTTGTGGCGAAAATCGCGCGCGGTGATTTCCGCGAAAACATCCTGTGACTGGAGAATGCTGCGCACTCTCGCCCCCATCGGCGCGTGGCGCGCCGGGTCGCTTGCGGGAGAGAACAGCACGATGGACGGGCATCCGGTCGGGGCAATGACATGCATCGGCCCGGTATCGTTTCCGACGGCTCCTGCGGCGTTGCGCGCAAGCAAGACCAGATCCATGATCGATGTCTGGCCGCAAAGATTGACGGTTTGCGGGCAATCCGCCTGAATTGCCGCCGCCAGTTTTTGTTCGGCCAGCGTGCCGATGATCACCGGCGTATAGCCCCAGCCGTAGAGGGTCCGCGCCAGCTGTCCGTAGTTTTTCACCGGCCAGCGTTTTTCCGGGCGGTCGGGGGCGCTGCCCGGCACCAGCAGGACATAGGGGTGCGGCAGGCCGAAGTGGCTGGGGTTTCCGCGTACCCAGCTCAAGTCGTCAACCTGCACATCGTCGATCCCGGCAAGGCGCAGGGTCTGCACATGCCCCGCAAAAGCGTGTCCGGCGGTGCGCGCGGGGTCGGCATTACGGTGGGACGCGCCGGGCGCGGCTCCGACCCATTCCGGGCGGCGCGCGCCGAACAGCCACAGATACAGCGCGGTGCGGTCGTTGTTCTGGAGGTCATAGACGCGCGCGAACCCGGCGCCGCGAAGCTGCTTTGAAAGGCGGCGAAGTTTTGCAAATTCATGCCAGCGCGGACGCGAATCCGTCCAGATGGCGTTGAAATAACCGGAAGCCTGCGCCAACGTGACGAACGGGGCCGTGGTCAGGAGCGTGATCTCGGCATCCGGATGATGCCGCCGGATCGCGGCCATCGGCCCCAGGGTCTGAATGAAATCGCCAAAGGCGCTCAGCTTGATGACAAGGATTTTATCCGGCATGCCCGCCCCTATTCCGCGGCGTGTTGCAGGGGTGAGGAGGTACCTTTCGCCCGCGCATGAATCTCGGCAGCCTTACGCTGGCCCGACGATTTGGATTCAAGCAGCTCGGCATAGACGTTGAGGGTTTCGTGGGCCATGCGCTCGCGCGTGAAATTTTCGGCGATATGCGCCATGGCCCGGGTCGCAAGAACGGCCCGCTGGGTCGGGGTGAGGCTCAAGGCTTCGGCAATCGCCTTTTGCAGGGCATCGGCGTCGCCCGGCGGCACTTCGCGCGCGCCGCCATGGTCGGTAGCGATGATCGGACGGCCCATGGCCTGCGCCTCGACCGGGACGCGCCCGAAACCTTCCGGGTCGGTCGAGGCGGAAACGACGACCGCCGCCATCATATAGGCGGATGGCATGTCGTTGCAGTGATCGACGATGCGGACCTGCCCCTCGAGGTGGCGGTCGCGAATGGCTTGTTCAAGCTCTTCACGGTACTCGCTGCGCCCCTGATCCGAACCGATCAGGACGCAGAAGACATCGCTGCGCTTGAGGAGGGCCATGGCCTCGATCAGGACATGATGCCCCTTCCAGCGGGTCAGGCGGCCCGGCATCATGACGATGCTGGCCCCGTCGGGCAGGCGCCATTCGCGGTTGAGCTTGATCATACGCTCCGGCGTGACGGCGGTCGGGTGGAATTTTTCCAGCGCGACCCCGCGATGGATGACGCGGATGGTGCGTTCATCGAGGCTGAAAGTATCGCGCAGATATTGCGCGACATAATCGGAAATGGCAATGACACGTTCGCCTTTGGCGATGGAGGAGTTGTAGAATTTCTTGACGTTGCCGCCGGTATTGTAAGGCGCGTGGCAGGTGGTCATGAACGCCGCAGGCGTACCCATGCAGGCGCGCCATGCGCTCCATGCCGGGGCGCGGCTGCGCGCATGGACGATATCGACCTTGTACTGGCGGATCAGGCGGCGCAGACGCGCGATATTGCGCCACATGACATAGGGATTCTTGCTGTGGACCGGAAGATTGATATGCGTCGCGCCCGCACGAGCCAGATCGTGCAGACGGTTCCCGCCATGCGACACGACGATGGAGGTGGCCCCGGCCTGCACCAGTTCCGCGGCGATGTCGATGCAGCCTTGCTCTGCCCCACCCGCGCTGAGTTCCGGAATGATTTGCATGATTACCGGCGCCTTTTGCGAAGGCTTTGCGGTTTTGCGGGGGGCTTTGCCCTGTACGGGGGTAAGGGAATCTTTTATCATCGGGATCGAAAAACCTTGCTAAATCGTCTTCTGTTTACCACATCCGCGGAAGGGGAAGGAAATAAAAACAGATGAAGACCGCGTTTTTGCGCCGCCCGGGCCTGCCGGATCTGGCTTATAACCGCTTTCTCCCGAGGAAGCCGGCCTTGCCGGGGGTTATGTTTCTGGGCGGTTTCCGTTCAGACCGGAACGGCACCAAGGCAAAATTTCTGGAACAGTCGTGCCGTCGCCGCGGGCAACCTTATGTCCGTTTCGATTACAGCGGGCATGGGGAGTCGGGAGGCCGTTTCGACGAGGGTACAATCGAGAGCTGGCGCGACGATGCACTGGCGATTTTTGATACCTTATGCAAGGGGCCGACGGTGCTGGTCGGATCTTCAATGGGGGGCTGGCTCGGCTTGCTTTTGGCGCTGCAGCGCCCCGATCGCGTCTGCGGATTTGTCGGTGTTGCCGCCGCCCCGGATTTCACCAAAGAGATGGCTGAGAAACGCTTTACCGCCGCCATGCACGAAGCGATGGCGCGGGACGGTTATGCCGAAGTGCCGAATGATTATAGCCCTGAGCCTTATAAAATCACACGGGGCTTGATCGAATCCGGCGGGCGCGTCTGCCTTCTCAATCACAGGCATCATCTTCCGGTGCCTGTGTACCTGCTCCAGGGCAAGAAAGACACAGAAGTGGACTGGCACATGCCAGAGCGCATTGCATCATGCCTTGACGGGGCGGATGTGCATTCATCTCCGCCAGCGGCGGCCTTGCCCGGAAAAATCCGGGCCCGTCCCCGGCATAACGCGCTGGAATAACGGCGGTTATTTCCGTTTGTATTTGAGGGTTTTCTTCTGTTCCTGCCCGTCGGAGAACGTGAAGTCGCTGCCTTTCTGTTTCTTTTCGGGGAAGAAGCTCGCGCCATCGGAAAAAGGCGGCAGGTGAAACAGTTTCAGGATCAAAAACAGGGCATAGATAACCAGTGCCGGAACGGCCGTGACCAGAACGGTTTTCTGCTCCAGCAGCCAGGTTTGAATGAGCTCCCATGTTCCCTTGTCGATATTGCTTTCGGCCCATTTATAGCTTTCCGGGCCGTAATGGACCCACAGATAGCCGAGCGCGCTCAATTTCAGGGGCTGGGCAAAATCCTGATCCTGATAGGTGATGTAAATATCATGGCCGAGCGCCGCCAGAAACGGCATGGCTAGAAGCAAACAAAGAATGGTAACGCCGCGCATGAGAAATCCCCCGTTCTGCCGTCTGGAAGAAGGCAGGCATTTAATCATCCGATTGTAACAGTTGAGGAAAATCATGCAAGGCGCTTGCAGGCCGGGCGCATTCCCCAAAGTTCGTTGTTGCCACGCACGGGTTTTTGCGCCGATAATAAAAGCCTGAAAGGATCAAACCCGATGGACGCGCCCAAAACCGAAGCGCAGATGCGGACGGCGGCGATGCTGCTGGTCATGGAATGCGCCCTGAACGACCTCTATCCCGGGCGCGTCAGCATGGGCGGCACGCTCTGGAGCCGCCGTATCAAGGTCTGGCTGAACGATCTGGAAGATTTGATCATCGACTTCACCACCGACGACGGTATCGGCGCGTGGATCACACGCGCGGATAAGTCCGGGGATGGGGGCGAGGGCGATTCCGACGGCGATTCCGGCGGGTTCGGGCTGGCGCAAGACGCCGGGCTGGAAGAGATCGAGGCCTTCATCGAAAAGATCGTGGTCGCGACCGCGTCTTCGGCGCATGTCGATACGAACAAGCTGGTTTACAAGATTTCCGAAGTGGCCAAGAATTCGCCGCGCCTGCAACAGGCGATGCGGTACCTCGAAGGCCGTTCTGCCGCCGGAACGGGCGGGCTTCAGCCCGGCTAGCGGGTTTTCGTTTTCATAAATTAAAAACCATAAAAACCCCGGACCTCCCGGCGCGGGAACCCCGCGCCCGGCCGGATGTTGGCAAGGCATGAAAGAACAGGCTCAAGGCCGGTCAGGGAAAGGAGAGCGTCATGCCCGCAAAAGACACCGAGAAAGATAAAAAAGGAAAACCGCCCGCGCGGCCCGCGCGCCCGCCCCAGTCGCCGCCTCCCCGCCCGCGCCGCGAGGGGGACGAGGAAGAATACCGCCACGTTACCCCCGCGCATCGCGGCTTTGCCGGGGGTTGGTCCCCCGGCGGGGCCGATGCGGATTACGATGACGATTCATGGGGCGACCGGCGGTAGGGCCGTGACGGGTGCGGCGGGTCTTGGTGGACTCGATCGGGATCGAACCGACGACCTCCTCATTGCGAACGAGGCGCTCTCCCAGCTGAGCTACGAGCCCGTAACCCCAAGACGGCTCCGCGTCAAAGGCTAGAGCCATCCTCCGTATACAAGAAAAAGAACGACAACGCCAATGATAATCCGGTAATAGGCGAACGGCTTGAAGCCGTGCTTGCCGACGAAGGCGATCAAGCCATTGACCACGATCAGGGCCGAGACGAAGGCCGCCACCGTGCCGGTCGCAAAAACCGGGAGATCGCTCAGGCTGAGCCTGTCGATATTCTGGTAAAGGTCGTAGACTGCCGCGCCGATGATCGTGGGAATGGCCAGAAAGAAGGAAAATTCCGTCGCTGCGCGGCGCTCGACGCCGAGAAACTGCGCCCCGACGATGGACGCCCCTGCCCGCGATATGCCGGGGATCAGGGAGGCGACCTGACACAGGCCGATGCCAAAGGCCGTTTTCAGGGAAATGGAATCCATGCTCTCCATGCGCGGCTTCGGTGAGGAGCGCTCGATGAAAAGCATAATGACGCCGCCGACGATCAGGCTGATTCCCACGACCACGGCGGAAAACAGAACCTCTTTGATAAAACCGTGGAAGATGACGCCCATGATCGCGGCGGGAAGGAAGGCGGCGATGATCTTGAAGCCCATCAAACGTTCCTGCGCGTCCGCAAAGAACCCCCACGCCAGACTGAAGACGCGTTCCCGCCGCGCCCAGA
>JACPDM010000026.1 GCA_016184045.1 Micavibrio aeruginosavorus
GCCGCGCCGTCCTTCAAACCGTCATAAGGAAACGGCTTCCCGTTCCGGTCTTATTCGTCTGAAAATAAAAAGGAGAGGGTGATCTGCTCCGGGGTGGGGCAGTCTGTGCCGGCGCATACGCCGCCCTGCGCGGCTTGATCGTCTTCGCCCTGTGGCACAAAGGGGCAGCAGCGGCTGTCCCGGGCGCAGGATTTTTCCGGTGCTTCCTCAACCCCGCAGCGGATCAATGTAACGCTCACGGTGATCTCGGCTGACGCGGTCTCCGCCGCAACCGGCAATGCGCCCGCGCAGAAAATCAAAAAGGCCAGCATGGCGGACAAAAGCCCGCATGCGGTTCGTTTCCGGTGAAGAGGGGCCTCATACATCATGGCGATGCCTTACAATGAATCCCCCCGGAAGCGCAAATATGGAAATGTTTCGTTTTTGTAAATTTTGCCTTCCCGCCGTGGATTTGCTACGGTCCGGCATGATTTTCTGGCGCAAAGACAAGGATAAAGAGGCCCCTGATGCGGCCCCGATCGTTCCCCCGGTTCAGCCCGACCGCCCCGCGGACCGGGAGGGGGAAACATGGGTATCGCGGCTTGGCATGGGCCTTGGCAAATCCTCCGCCAAGCTGACTCAAGGCCTCACCGATCTCATCACCAAAAAGAAACTCGATCAGGACACGCTCGACCAGCTTGAAGAGCTCCTCATCACCGCTGACCTCGGCCCGAAGACGGCGGCGCGGGTGGTTTCTGAATTTGCCGAAGGCCGCTTCGGCAAGGATATCGGCGAAGATGAAGTCAAGCAGGCCCTCGCCGAAACCATTACCCGCATTCTCGCCCCCGTTGCAAAGCCGCTTGTCGTCACGAAACCGGACTCCGGGCCCTTCGTCCTTCTGGTCTGCGGCGTCAACGGCGCGGGCAAGACGACCACCATCGGCAAGCTCGCGCATCGCTGGATCCGCCATGACGGGCACAAGGTCATGATCGCAGCGGGCGATACGTTCCGCGCCGCCGCCGTCGAGCAGCTGAAAATCTGGGCCGACCGCGCCGGAGCGTCGTTCATGGCCAAGGACACCGGGGCCGACGCCGCCGCCGTCGCCTTCGAGGCCTATCAGCAGGCAAAGCAGGCTGGCGCGGATATCCTGATGATCGACACGGCGGGACGCCTGCACAACAAGGCCAATCTGATGGCGGAGCTTAAGAAAATCGTGCGCGTCCTTAAAAAACACGACGACTCCCTTCCGCACGCCGTCCTGCTGGTGCTGGATTCCACCACGGGACAGAATGCGCATGCGCAGGTGGAAACGTTCAAGGAAATCACCAATGTCACCGGCCTTATCGTCACCAAGCTCGACGGTTCGGCCCGGGGCGGCGTTGTGGTCGGCCTTGCGGATCGTTTTGGCCTGCCGATCCATGCTGTCGGCGTGGGCGAGGGCATCGACGATTTGCAAGCCTTCAACCCGGAGGATTACGCCCGGGCGCTCGTCGGTCTGAAATCATAGGAGAGAAAATCATGGCGACTTTCGGAAAAAGAAAACTCATGGAGATCATCACTGAGCAAGGCATCAGAAAGCGCGCCAGTGAGAATTTCGCCCGCGTCAGCTGCCGCGCCGGGCACGGTACGACGCTCGAGCTGGTTGGCGTCCGTGAGGACAAGGCGGAATTCCGGGTCCGGGACAGCAATTTAAGCTGCGTTTCCGCCTTCCTGACTGCCGCGCAGATCACGGAAACGCTGGAAACCTACGCCGATCCGCAAGCTCCGAACGTGCAGGTCTTGCGGCAGGGGCAGGCGGCGCTCGCGGGTTCTTGTCAAGCGCCGTGAAATCGGGGATCATGGGCATTATGTTCAAAGGTCCCAAATCGTTCCGTCCCCGCAAATTCAAAGACCCGGTCGAAGCTGTCGCGGCCATTCGCGAGATTTACGACAGCAACATCGCCTATTTGCAGGACAGTTTCCGCCAGTTCGCCGCCGGGAATATCCCGCCGGACCGCGTGTCGGTGTGCTATCCCTATGTGCGGATATCCGTTCACGTCGCCAGCCGCGCCGATACGCGCCTGTCCTACGGCTTCGTCCAGCGCCCCGGCGTTTATGAAACGACCGTCACCCGCCCGGACCTTTTCGATCATTACCTGATCGAGCAATTGCGCCTTCTCCTCCTCAATCATGAGGAACCCGTAGAGGTCGGCGTCAGCAACACGCCGATCCCGCTGCATTTCGCGCTGGGGGAGGAATTTCATCTGGAGCAGGACCTGACGCAGGACCAGCTGCATTCTTTAACCCACATCTTCGACCAGCCCAATCTGGAGCTGATGGATGATGAAATCGCCAACGGCACCTTCGCAACCAAACCCGGCGAACCGGGGCCGCTTTCGCTGTTCCGCGCGCCGCGCATCGACCTCAGCATCATGCGCCTGCGCCATTACACCGGCACGGTCGGAAAGCACTTCCAGAATTACGTGATCTATACCAACTACCAGTTCTATATCGACCAGTTCATCCGCATCTGCCGCGACATCATGGCTCCGACCGACGATCCGGAGTTGCGGCGCGAACGCTCGCAATACACCGCCTTTGTTGAGCCGGGCAACCGCGTCACCGCCAACAAGAACCTGATCGATCCGGGTGAGGTCGATGAAACCGGGACGCCGCTCGCCCGTATGCCGCAAATGCCCGCGTTCCACTTAAAGCGCGCGGACGGCAGCGGTATCACCATGATCAATATCGGCGTCGGCCCGTCCAACGCCAAGACCATCACCGACCACGTCGCGGTTTTGCGTCCCCATGCGTGGCTGATGCTCGGCCATTGCGCGGGCCTTCGCAATTCGCAGTCTTTGGGTGATTACGTTCTGGCGCACGGTTATCTGCGCGAAGACAACGTCCTCTACCGCGACCTGCACCCCAGCATCCCGCTGCCCGCGCTCTCTGAAATCCAGATCGCGCTGGAAAAGGCCGTGGCCGCCGTCACGGGTTTGCAGGGCTATGACTTGAAGAAGATCATGCGCACAGGAACGGTGGCGACGGTCGATGACCGCAACTGGGAACTGCGCCCGGCGATCCGCCAGAACCTGCGTCTAAGCCAGTCCCGCGCCATCGCCCTCGACATGGAATCCGGCACTATCGCCGCCAACGGCTTTCGTTTCCGCGTGCCTTACGGCACCTTGCTGTGCGTATCCGACAAGCCGCTGCATGGCCAGTTGAAACTGCCCGGCATGGCCGATAAATTCTACCGCGACCGCGTGGACCAGCATTTGCAGATCGGCCTTCTGACCATGGCCATGCTGCGGGAGATCGGCACCGCCAAGCTCCATAGCCGTAAACTCCGCAGCTTCAACGAAGTCGCCTTTCAATAAATTTGACATAATCATGCCCCCTGTGCTATGGTCCGCCCATGAAACAGGGGTGCGGGACATGCTTCTCAGCCGGGAATTCAACAAGGCGGCGGCGTCTTTAAAGGAAGAAATGCGCGACTTTGAAGCGCAGGAAAAATCGAGGTCGATCCGCAAGGCGATCGAGAAACTGCCGCTGTTTGCCTTCAAACCTTGGGTAACGCCCTTTTATAATTGCTACAATTTCGCCCTTGATAACCAGTCCCGTCATTTTGCCTATCCCGGTGATTTTTCGGCGCGGGCAAGCCGGCTGGATAGTGAAGGTCCGTTTGAGGAATTCCACAAGACGCTGCATAAGGGCGCCTTGCGCGACGGCCTCGAATTTCTGGGCGAGCATTTTTCCGCTGCGGCAGGGCGGGATGCAACCCCTGTTGCGCTTTTCCTGCGCGATGAAAATCGCGGCTTCCACTGGTACGCCCTCCGCCGTCAGGGGCCGGATGCGCTCTGGGCGCATAAGGCTGGCCGGACATCGCCGGAAATTCTGTACCAGAACGATTCAATCTTCGCGAACGCGCAGGCCCATGATTATTATTACTTCGCCGGTTACTATGCCGTTCCGGACGCGCTCCGGACCATGCCGCGCTAGAAATCCAGCGCCGCGATCAGGCGGCCGACATCATCCCTGTCGTGATAAATCCCGAAACCAAAGCGCAGCCGCGTCCCGCGATGGTCGGTGACGACCCCGCGCTTCAGCAGCGTCTTGCAGATTTCTCCGGCGTCATCCCGGTCATAAGTCAGGAAATGCCCGCGTGTCCGGTTTGCGATCGGCGTCACCAGCCGCCCCGGCGCGGCAGGAAGCTCTGCCATGAAATAATCCTGCAAATCCATGACGTGAAGGTGGATGGAATCGACCGTCAGCCCTTGCGCCTGCACCATGTCCATCACCGCGTTCAGGCGGTACAGCCCCGATGGATCGAACGTCGCCCCCTGAAAGCGCGTGCCGCTTGCGGCATAGGGAACGGATGCTCCGTCCATGTTCTCCAGCGATTCAATCGCCGCGAACCATCCCGTGTTGCGCGGCCTTGGTCCGTATCCCGGCGGGCAATGCAGGAAACAGCATCCTTCGCCCGCCATCGCGTATTTATACCCGCCCGCTATATAGAAGGCCCGCGCGGCAATGGCCGATAGATCGGTCGGTAGGGCCATAAACCCGTGATAACCGTCGATGACGATAAAGGTTTCCTCATCCGGCACGGCGCGCACGATGGCGCCTAAGTCCGGGACGGCATAGCCGGAATTGAAAAAGACATGGCTGAAGAACACAAGTTCGTATTCGCCGCGCGCGGCTTCCGCGGCAAAACGCTGCGGGAAATCGCCGAAAGGCTGCGCCGGAATGCGCGTCACGGCCACCAGATCATCTTCCTCCAGCCGTGCGATTTGCCGCGTGAAGCTGTAAAATTCGCTATCCGTGGTCAGGATGCTCGGGCGGTCGGGCAGGGCGGAGAGGATGCGGCTCACCAGTTCATGCGTGTTCGGCGCAAAAGCGATGCTTGCCGCATCGGGAAGGCGCAGGTGCCACGCGATATGCGTCTGCGCCGCCGGGATGGCTTCGGAAAAAATTTTCTCCCATTTCAGGTCGGCCAGTTTCGCGCTGTCCTGCCAGTAGCGCGCCTGCGCCGACTCCGACGCATCGGGCCAGAGGTGATGGCTGTGCGCGGCGAAATGCAGCGGGTTACTAGCAAGGGATTTCGAGAACAGGTCTTTATAGTTTTTCATAGGCATTCCTTCTTTCCTGTCATCCTGAGCGCAAGCGAAGGATCTCTGGAAGGGCAGGGAGATAAGATCCTTCGCTGACGCTCAGGATGACAAAGGCGTCATCACCGCCCGGTCCCGCTGCGATAGCCCATCTTCGCGCTTAAGGAATCGGGCAAGGGCGGGCGCGCCGAGGCCGGGATCAGATAGGTTGAAAGCGAAAACAGATCGGTAAAAATCCGGTGTTTTTCCAGCGTCTGCATCAGGTAGCTGTACCCGCTCGATCCACCTGTTCCGGCGCTCAGGCCCATCATCCGCTGCACCATCAGCGCATGGCGGTACCGCCAGCGCGCCAGCAGGGAGTCGATATCCATGACAAGGTTCAGCAGCGTCGCCGGCCCCTGCAACATCGGTTCTGTGCGGTAGATGGTGATGAACAGGGCGGCCTGAAGCGCGCGCGGCGACAGGCGCCAGACGCGGTCCTTGGTGTCGAAAATATTCTCGAATTTCTGCCGCCCGCGCGTGATCGCTTCAAGCTCCCGGCCAAGGGCGTCGCCGTCCAGCGCCTGCCGCGCCGTTTTTTCCTTCTCGTCCAGCATCACATGCACCGCCGCGCGGTAGGACTCCCAGAATGTATAATCGCCGTCCGCGATAAACGGTGTTCGCGCCAGCCATGAATCGATCAGGTCGTGAAGGTTCGGCCCTTCCTCCGCCGCGTGGATGGCCTTGCGGCTGGCATCGGCATAATCGCGGTCATAGGAGCCGTGGTTGAATTGCATCCGGTCTTCGCGCTTCAGGCCCAGCCGCGTTTCAATCAGGCGGAATTGCAAACTCTGGAAGCCCGATGCGGTTTTAAGGGAATCGCGGAAATCGATGAAATCCTGCGGCGTCATGGTTTCAAGAATATCAATCTGCCGCTCGAGGATTTTCAGGATCTCGGTGATCCGCCCCATCCGCGCAACGATCGGCTGGATGTCGCGGTCGTCCAGAACCGGGCGGGAAAAGCGGGCGAGGATATCGTCCAGCTCGAACAAAGTCTGCTTGAACCACAATTCATAGGTCTGGTGGAAGACGATGAACAGCATTTCCTCATGCGCGAAATCCGCCTTGCCCGGCGTGCCGCTCCACGGCGTCTGCGCCGTCAGGATTTTCTCAAGCCCCAGATATTCGCCGTAACGATCCCACGATGGCCCAGCCATGTTGTTTCCCTATTTTGTTTTGTTGCGGGAAAAAGTGTGCAACGGCAAAGCCCGTGTTGTCCAGCCGCAAAGGCACCTCCGGCCTGCGCCGGAAACCGGCAGGGAACCGGGAGCCTTGAAGGGGGGGGCCTCCGTTCCCCTTTGATTTTTTACAGTTTTACTTTATGTTGCAGGAAAATAATGGCTACTGATTCATAAATGAAGGAAAAGCGATGAAAGACTGTGCGCTCGACTATGTGCTTGATTTTCATAAAATTGAAGAGGGGGGGGTGCAGCTTGCTGCGCAGAAATTAAAAGATTTAGGCGTGGTTTGCTTGCGTAATTTGGCGCAAGAGCAAACGATTGACGAACTGGTCCGAAAAACACAGGAATTGTTGTCAAAGCCCGCAGTGCTCGGCACTTCGGGCTATTTTATGAAGGATTGCCACAAAAAAATATCTGACGGATTTCTTGTCGGCCCCGAAGCGCTTCAAACCCTTCTTGACGAACGGATCATAGATGTTTGCGAAGGGTATTTGGGCGAGAGCGTTCTTTTGCAGGAAATGCTCATTAAAAACGATCTTGGCGATAACGAATTATACTTCCCGATGCATGCCCATACCGGGGTTTACCGGAAAATAAAAACCCCCGGCCCGTTCTCTGTCGGCATCATGCTTTACACCCACGACACAACCACGGGGGCGTTTTGTTATGCGCCCGGCACCCATTTATGGGATGTCCCGCATGGCGCTGACCCGGAAAAATACCCCAAGGACATGCAGGATAAAATCAATCAAGCCCTGTGCAGAATTTCAGGGCGGCGCGGCGATGTCGTATTATTTGACCACAGAGGTTTTCACGGGCCGGAACAGCCCGTGACGGTGCCCAGAACCGTTTTTCTTGGCGGTTTTCACTCCGCAAAAAGCCATGACTACAAAGTGAAAAGCCCGACGGCTGTTTATGCGCACGATATTGCCCAGCTCTCCGAAAAGCAGCAGCGCGTTTTAGGACTGCAATCCGCTGGCGTTCTCATTCCCAAAGAAAAGATGCACACCTATTCATTCCACAGGGCCAATCCCCGCACTTATAGGCTGGTGCAAGATTTTCTGAATTTATCTTTCGATCTCACTCGCGCCAAATTCCGGATAAAGCGCATGATCAAGGAGGGTATGGCAAAATATCTGGGATATAAGCCGCAACGGAAAATGGGTGCTCAGGAAGCTGAATAGCGATCGCTATCTTTAAAAACAGGACAAAAAATGACAAAGCAATATCTCACGCAAAGAATTAGCAAGATTTTACCGCAATGGGTAACAGAAAACCATTTATACAATTGGTTCAGATTACTGTTTCTGCTCAAATTCAGACACGGAGGCACGCTGGTCTGGAACAAAGATGTTTCATCGTGGGTGGCCACCAGACCATTCGTAAACGGAAGAGAGGGTATGTCTGTCGTTATCAGATCTTTTAAGGAACTGAGGAGAATTATTCAGTTTGGCGGTAATAAAAACGATATCGTGTATAAGTGGCTTCATGCCATCGAAGGCTGCAAATATTTTTACGATATAGGTGCCGCGAATGGCCTTGAGGGGTTTCTTTGTCACAACCTCCATCGTTCAAAGGTCTGTTTCGTGGAGCCGTACACGCCAAGCATTGAGACCATCATGCGTAATGTTTTTGTACTGGCCAAAAGAGGAGTGGACCCGAAAGCTTTCGAAATTGTCCATGCGGGATGCGATAAGGAAAGTCACTACGACAAGGCTTACATGCTCTGTATTCCAAAGGCGGGCGAAACCCAAATCAGTTTTTCCGATCCCGATAGCTACGAAAGGCGTGGAAGAACATTTTCCCCCGTCGTTACGCAATGGGTTTATGGGATCAGCATTGACGACATGCATTTAAAATATGGCATTGAGTTGCCCACCCACGTTAAAATCGATGTCGATGGATTTGAAAACAGGGTGATCGAAGGGGCTCTCAAATTAATTAAATCTGGCCATGTCGAATCATGGGCAATTGAAATCACTGGCGAAAAGAATTTAGCTGAAATCGATAACGTGATGACGTCAAACGGTTACGTTGAGGTGGATAGATGGGAGCATTACCCGGGGCTTCCCGCAAGGACGTTTGACGTCATTTATTCAAAACCAGAAAAACTCGATTATTACAAGCGGGCTCTGGCTTCTTCATAGTTTGCTATAAATGAGGTGGGGCCTAAACGCTCAAATCGACAAGGCTGCCGCGTTGCTGGCTGCTGCGGGTTTCGCCGCGGTCGTCGTCGCTGTCGCGGGCGGATGTCTTGACCGGGGCGGATTTCTGGCTTTCGGCGCTTGAGGTTCCGGCGGCGCGGGTCTCGGCGCGGCTGGCGCTGTCGTCGCGCTCTTCCGTGCGGCGCGTCTGGTCTTCGCCGCGCTGCTGGAACGGGTTGATCGTGGCCGTGGAGGCCTGACCGGCATAGGGGTTTACCTGAAGCGCCATGATAAAACCTGATCTCTTCCCTTGAGAAAAAACGGCGGGGCTCCGCCTTTGAAGCCCCATCAATCTATCTTAATCGGCAAAGTTTAACAAAATCTTTCCAAAACGTTAACGCTCTGGTCTTGAGAAACCCATGCTTCAGTTTAACCTAATGTAAAGAAATATGGCGTAAGTTGGGGGCAGAGGGTTAAAGCGGCCAAACAATAAAAGGCCGCCCGTGTCCAGGCAATCTGATCACGAAGAATCACTTATAAAACAATGCCTTGGTCAATAAAAAAGGGGCCGTTCCGGAAATGAAAACCGGGCGCAGCGTTGTGTCGAAGTCTTTGGGGTTGGAACGAAAAATGGATATGCGTCTTTTTGAAAAGTCGCCGCACGTCGCACCGCTTCTGGTGCGTTTGTATGACAGCCAAAGGCTGAACGGGCTGGCCAAGGACGGCTCGCCGCTGGCGCGCGCCGAGCTGACCCGCGCGGTCGTCGATCTCCTGAAAACCGATCTCGGCCCGCGCGAGAGGGAGCTGATCTCCGACGTCCTCATCAGTCTGATGCGTCAGGCCGAACAGGATTTGCGTCAGGCCATTGCCGAACGCCTTGCGGTTCTGGACATGGTGCCGCTGCGGGTCGTCCTGCATATCGCCAATGACGATATTGAAATCGCCTCGCCGGTGCTGCGGCTGAGCGCGGTCTTAAGCGATCTCGATCTTCTCTATATTATAAAGTCGAAAGGGCCGGAATACTGGCGCGCCATCGCCGCGCGCACGAATCTCAGCGTCGGCGTCATGGACGTTCTGGCCGACACGCATGAAGCGGGGACGCTTGAGGCGCTTGCCGCGAACGATAAAATCAAATTGTCGCCTCATGCGCTGGATGTCGCCGCGCAGGAAGCGGAAACCTCGGAATCCCTCGCGCGCCCCTTGCTGATGCGCGCCGATATTCCCGAAACCGTCGCCCGCAGGCTTTACGCCCATGTCGGCGCGGAACTGAAAGCCTATATCCGCGATTATTTCGGCATTCACGACGAGTCCGTCATGAGCGCCATCGACGACATCGCGTTTGAATTCTCGGGGCAGGAAGCGACTGCTGCTTCTGCGCCGAAGAAGAAAAGAGTGGAGTTCATGCCGTCCGAAGCCGCGCTTCAGGCCGCGGCTGCTCTGGCGCAATCCGGGAATCTGTCGATGAAGAAGATGATGGAAACGCTCCAGCGCGGGCAATTTGCCTCTTTTATCGCCATGTTCTCCTGCTTTACCGGCATGAGCGCGGAGCGAATTCACGAAATGCTCTCCGCCTGCGACGGCAGGGCCCTGGCCGTCACCTGCCGCGCCAACGGCATGACCAAAAGCGATTTGTCGCGAATCTACATGATGACCCAGCGTCTGCGCTCTATCGAGCGCATCGTCGATCAGAAAGACTTGCTGAACACGCTGGCCGTCTATGACCGCGTGCAGATCGACGAAGCCCGCAAGATGCTGGGGATGGACCGTTAGGCCGCGTTCCTGAACGCGCTCAGCGCCGCAACGCCGGGCAGGGTCTTGCCCTCCATCCATTCAAGGAAAGCGCCGCCCGCGGTCGATATATAGGTAAAGCGTTCCGCAACGCCCGCATGTTCCAGCGCCGCGACCGTATCGCCGCCGCCCGCGACGGAAACGATGTCGCCGACCCGCGTACGATCCGCCACGTATTTTGCCAGTTCAACTGTGCCGTTGTCGAAAGGCGCGATTTCGAACGCGCCCATCGGCCCGTGCCAGACGATGGTCTTGATGAATCCAAGGCGCTGTTTCAACTGGGCGACGCTTTGCGGCCCGATATCCAGAACCATCTTTCCGGCCGGGATCGCCGTTACGGCGCAGATCCCGTGATGGGTGTGGGCTTCGAATTTTTCGCCCCATACGCCGTCCACGGGCAGGACGATGTCGCATCCGGCCTTCTTCGCCGTCGCCATGATTTCCCGCGCCTGATCGGCCATGTCGACGCTTTCATATCGACGCCCTGCGCCCACAGGAAGGTATTCGCCATGCCGCCGCCAAGGACCAGAATATCGGCCTTTTGCACCAGATTGCCGAGCAGCTCCAGCTTGGTTGAAATTTTTGCGCCGCCGACGATGGCCGCCATCGGGCGCTGCGGTTTTTCCAGCGCTGCCGTCAGGGCGTTCAGTTCCGCCTCCATCAAAAATCCCGCCGCCGTCGGCATGACATGGGCCAGCCCCTCGGTCGAGGCATGGGCGCGGTGCGCGGAGGAAAAGGCGTCGTTGACATAGAGATTGCCAAGCTCCGAAAGCGCGCGCACGAAATCCGGATCGTTGTCTTCTTCCCCGGCGTGAAAGCGCACATTCTCCAAAAGGCCGATCTCGCCGTTTTGCAGAGACCCCGCCAGTGTCACGGCGGGCGTGCCGATGCAGTCATCGGCAAAGGAAATCTTTTTACCCCAGTGCTTTTCCAGCACCGGCACAAGAAAACGGAGCGAGAATTCCGGTTCGGCGCCCTTTTTCGGCCTGCCGAAATGCGACATCACCAGAATTCTGGCGCCGTGATGGCTTAGATAGTCGATCGTCGGCTTCAGGCGGTCGATCCGCGTCGTATCCGTCACCTTGCCGTCCGCCGCCGGAACATTGAGGTCCGCGCGCAGCAGGACGGTTTTGCCCTTGACGTCGATTTCACGAATGGTTTTGAAATTCATTGGACGGTCCTTTCCTTCACTTTAAATGTTTCGCTTGCTCCATCGCCTCGATCAGGCGCGAGCGCACCGGCGGGTCGAGCAGCGAATGGCCGCCGTCCGGGACGATCACATAATCGGCCTCCGGCCAGGCCTGATGCAGGCGGTGCGCCGTCTGGATCGGGCAGATGATGTCATAGCGCCCCTGCACGATGGTCGCCGGAATGGCGCGCAGGGGATCGATCCTGTGCAAAAGGCTCTGGTCCATGCCAAGGACGTTGTTGCGGAAATAATGCGCCTCGATCCGTGCCATGGCGTGAACGTAGCGTTTTTGCTCTTCCGTGGTGATGGTTTCGTAATTGGGGACAAGGGAGGAGCACGCGCCTTCATACAAAGCCCAGTTGATCGCCGCCTCCATCTGCCGCTCCGGCGGCCCGGCGGTCAGGGCGTCGTAATAATATTCCAGCAGGTCGTATTGCATGTCCTCCGGCACGAAGGACGCGAATTGCTCCCACGCTTCGGGGAAGATGCTGCGCATCCCGTAGAGGAACCAGTCCACTTCCGCCTGTTCCATCAGGAAAATTCCGCGCAGGGTCAGGGAGATGCAGTTTTGCGGATGCGCCTGCGCGTAGGCAATGGCCAGCGTGCTGCCCCACGACCCGCCGAAGATATGCCAGCGCGGGATGGTGAGGTGCTGGCGCAGCTTTTCAATATCCGCGACAAGGTCGGGCAGGGTATTGTTGCGCAATTCACCAAGGGGGGTGGAGCGTCCCGCGCCGCGCTGGTCGAAAATGATGATGCGGTAATGCGCGGGATCGAAAAAACGCCGGTGCGTCGGCGTTGCGCCTTCGCCCGGTCCGCCGTGCAGCAGCACCACCGGAACCCCGTCCGGATTGCCGCTTTGCTCCCAGTACAGCGTATGAACGTCATCGACGTTCAGATAGCCGCTGGAATAGGGCGACAGCGCCGGAAACAGGTCGAGGAGGGGGGCGCGCCGGTTCTGCGCCGGGACGGGCGCGGCGGGTTTCTGGGCGGTCTTACTGGCTTTGTGTGACGCCATCGCTGACCTGCTGCAATAACACCGGATGTTCCAGTTCGATATAAGGGCCGTTGTAGTAACGCATCCATCCGCGCACGCGCACGGTCTTGCCCTGCAAGGCGAAAACGTCGATTTTCTTGCGGCCCATCGCCTGCCGCACGGTGGCGGGGATGCCGATGGTGAAATCGCGGCTCCAGTCATTGCCGAAATTCAGGTAGGTGACGTTGTTGACCGTCGCCACTTTCAGCACCTTGCCCTGCACGACGGCGAAACGGTTCATCGGCTCCAGCGCATGATCGGCGTAGAGCATTTTGTGCGTGCTGCCGTCCGCCCACAGGCCGCGCTTGTGCTCGCGCGCATCGTCTTCCAGAGCGAACATCTTGTCCGCCAGTTCCGGATTGGACGGTGTCGGCAAGGCTCTCGCATAGCCGTTGGCTAAAAGCGCCCCCTGAACCCATATGCGCCCGTTGCGCCGGACGACATGGGCGAGGTCGTGGCCGAGGCGGTTGACGCGCCCTTCGCCTGCGCCCGCGGTCTGGTACATCCAGATGTCGGAATTGCTTTCATCCTTGAAGATCAGCTTGATGATTTCATTCGACTCAAAAACGAAATCGTCGGGAATCTCGAGGCCCGATAACTCGACGATCCGCCCGCCTTGCGTCAGGATCCGCAGCTGGTCGATGACCTTGCGCACACGGTCGTTGCGGGTTTCACTCAAAGGCCTTGCGTCCGCCGCCGTTTCCAGAGTCGGCAGGATCGGGGCAGGGGCATCCGTGCCGGTCCCCTGAGCCTGCGCCGGGGGGCTGGCCAGAAGCAGAAAAAGCGCTAGTATAACAATCCTTGCCATGGACAGGAGAGTGGACCCGATGCGTTCTTTTTTCAAGCCTTTATGCGCTGTTCTCGTGCCTTTCCTTCTCGCCGGGTGCGCGGTCAATCCGGCGACCGGCGACCGGCAGTTTACCGCCCTGATGTCCCCGGGGCAGGAAAGCAGCATCGGCGCGCAGGAACACGGGAAAATCCTCCAGCAATTCGGCGGTCTGGTCGAGGATCCCGCGCTGCAATCCTATGTCGGCGGAATCGGCAGCCGCCTTGTCGCGAACACCGAGCGCCCCGATGTCGTCTACCAGTTCTTCGTCCTCGATTCCCCGGTGATCAATGCTTTTGCCTTGCCGGGAGGCTATGTTTATGTCACCCGCGGGCTTTTGGCCGTGGCCGGCAGCGAAGCCGAGCTTGCCGCCGTTCTGGCCCATGAAATCGGCCACATTACCGCCCGCCACGCGGCGGAGCGTTATTCCCATGGCGTCGTGACGTCGCTCGGCGCGGCCATCCTCGCCGCCGCCCTCGACAGCAAGTCGGCGGCGCAGGCTTTGGGCGTCGGCTCCGACCTTTATGTCAGCTCCTATTCCCGCAAGCAGGAAAGCCAGTCGGATGAGCTGGGAATCCGCTATCTGCACCGCGCCGGGTACGATCCTGCCGCCATGGCGTCCTTCCTGACGGCGCTGGGCCGCACCACCGCTTTTGAAAATCAGGAATCCGGGAATGGCGGGGGGGAGAGTTTCAGCTATTTCTCCACCCATCCGCAGACCGCGACCCGCGCGGCTGAAGCGCAGGCGATCGCCGCGTCCTATCCGCCTCTTGCCGCCCCGGCGGGCGGGGATTACCTGCGCCATATCGACGGCCTGATCTACGGCGACAGCCCCGATCAAGGCTTCGTGCGCGGCACGGCCTTCTGGCATCCCGGCATGGGCTTTACCTTCAGCGTTCCCGACGGCTATGTCATGGCCAACAGCCCGGCGCAGGTTCTTGCCAAGGACAAGGCCAGCGGCACCGTGATCCTGTTCGATTCCGTCGCGAACAAGCAAAACCTCAATGCCATGACTACGGGCTCGTTCTCCGGCACGATCAACCGGATCCCCGTCACCGTGCGCCTTGTCGCGGTTGAGTGGAAGCCCGGAGTCTTCTTCCGCTTCCAGATGGCCATCCCCGCAAGGGCGGCCGGAACGGTCAGCGAAGGTCTCAAACGCGCCACCTACAGTCTGCGTGAAATGACTGCCGCCGAGCGCCAGGACATCCGCCCGCATCGCCTGCGCCTTGTCACCGCGAAGGCGGGGGACAGCGTCACATCGCTGTCCGCGGGCCAGCCTTACCCGTCTTTGAAGGAACAGCGTTTCCGCGCCCTCAACAACATGGCAGCCAGCGAAAATGTTGTTGCTGGAAAAACCTATAAGACCGTAGCCGATTAAGACGCGAGACTCCCGGTAAAAAACCCCCTTCCGGTGGGGGAACCGGAAGGGGGGGCGGGGGACAACGGAGCCTGTTTTATCAGGTTCCGAAGAACATATCCTCGGCGCTCATGTGGCGGCTGATGGAGTCGCGCAATTTTGTCATGGCGCGTTGTTCAAGTTGACGCACGCGCTCCTTGCTGACGCCAAGGGTGCGGCCAAGATCCTCAAGCGTGACGGCCTGCTGCCCCAGATGGCGCTCGCGGATGATCGTCTGCTCGCGGTCCGAGAGTTCGTTCAGGGCGTCTTCCAGCCATTGCGAGCGCGTCTGCGCGTCGCGCATGCCGATCACGACTTCTTCCGGGTTGGGGCGTTCGTCCGCCAGGAAACTTTGCCATTCTTCCTCGCCGTCCTCGCCGATGCGGGCGTTGAGCGACTGGTCGGAGCCGCCGAGGCGGCCTTCCATTTCCTCGACATCCTTGACGCTCACGGCTAGCTCGGTGGCGATTTTCTTGCGTCCATCGACGCCGAGGCCTTCCTGCTCGTTCGCGGATTCGATTTTCGCGCGCAGGCGGCGCAGGTTGAAGAACAGGGATTTCTGCGCGGCGGTCGTGCCGGTGCGCACGATCGACCAGTTGCGCAGGACGTAATCCTGCATGGCCGAGCGGATCCACCATGTCGCATAGGTGGAAAAGCGCACTTCGCGCTCGGGCTCGAAGCGGTTGGCCGCCTGCATCAGGCCGATATTGCCCTCCTGAATCAGGTCACCCAGCGGCAGGCCGTAATTGCGGAATTTCGACGCCATGGCGACGACAAGGCGCATATAGGATGATACCAGCTCATGCAGGGCCTTTTCATCGCCCTTGTCGCGCCAGCGCCGCGCCAGTTCCAGCTCGTAACCACGCTCGAGCAGCGGCTCGTTCATGGAATTACGGATATAGCTGAGATTGGCTTTCTGGGTGCCTTGGTCATCAATATAAGCCATTGCCATTACCCCTTTTCACCATACGTTATTGTCATCAATCGTATCTTATACGCAAACGTCGAGCCTTTGGTTCACGTTCCCGTATGCTTTTATGGTCCGCTGCAAAGCGGGCGGCAATGTGGCCGCATTTTGGTCATTCATGGACAGATAGTGGCAATTTGTTGCGTTTTGTAAATTGCCGCAAGCCTCTGCGGCAAAAGGCTTTTTTATGCCTCGACCAAAGTGAGGACGTCGCCGCCCGTATCGAAAGCCGCGCAAATCAGACTGCCGCCATAACCGCATCCCGCATCGATTGTAACGGTTATGTTATTCATACGCAGGCCGTCGTGATCCGGATTATAGCCGCGGATAATTTTTTTGAACGGCGCGTAAGGCGCGGTCAGGGAATCGAAATGCTGCCCGCCCCACCAGAACGCATCGCCCTGATCCTGCAGGGGCCGCGCCGGGTTGATTCCGGCATGCACGAATAAAATCGGATCGCGCCCGTCCTGCGGCGCGGTCAGGGCGGCGCGGCGCAGCTGACACTGGAAAATCTCGTGTCCGGCGTGGCGGCGGATGGCGGCGCGCACGCCTTGTGTCCAGCGGGTCAGACCCATAACGCCTTCGCACGCAGCGTAAAGGCCGGAGCGCGGCTTGATGCCGTAGGATTCCAGAACCCCGGCCATGCCGTTATCCATCATCCAGCGCAGGACATCCTGCGGGTTGGGGGCGAACTGCACCTGTTGCAGCTTTTCCCACATCTCCTCATGCCCGCCGCGCAGATAGACGAAATCGTCCGGCACCATGCCCGGCAGGGCAAGAACGGAACGGCGGAAGGTCAAAATCTCGTCCAGCGTTTCGCGCGGCTGCGGGCCCATGCCGATGACATTGCCCAGATATAAAATCCTGTCGCCCGGCGCGATCTGCTCGAAAAGCTGGTCGTGCAGCGCCATCAGCCGCCCGGCCTCGGCGTGGATCGCCGGAATGGCCCAGATCCGCTTCGGTTGTCCGAGGCTGGCAAAGCGCGCATCGATTGTCATATTTGTTGTCGGCAGATCGCGGGGCAAGGAAGGATTTTCCGCAAGGATGGAGTCAGGTGGGCAGGGCAAGCCGGGATGTTTCCCGAATCACCTTCCTGTCAGTGTACACGCGCCGCGAATCGGCAGGCAAGGGGGCGATGCGTTGATTTTGCACAGAAGATATCCGGCTATCCCCGCGCTCCCCGAAAACAAGCGAAAAACAAAAAAGGCGCGGTCCTTTCGAACCGCGCCTTTTGATGGTCTTCCTTGGGAAGGAAAGGGGTCTAGGCCGCGACCTTGCCGAGCATGACTTCCAGCTTCTCGGCGGCCTGTGTTTCGGTGATGCTCTGCACGGCGGCCAATTCACGGGCCAGGCGTTGCAGGGCGGATTGGTAAATCTGGCGTTCGCTGTAGGACTGCTCGGTGTCGTCGTTGCTGCGCTTCAAGTCGCGCAGGACTTCGGCAATCGCGACCGGGTCGCCGGAATTGATTTTCAGTTCGTATTCCTGCGCGCGGCGGCTCCACATTGTGCGGCGGATGCGGGCGCGGCCCTGCAGGGTCTTCATCGCATCTTTCAGGCGGTTGGCCGAGGACAGCTTGCGCAGGCCGGAGGTCTTGGCCTTAAAAACCGGGATTTTCAAACGCATACGGTCTTTTTCGAAAGTAATGGCGTAAAGGCTGACCTTCATGCCGCCGATGACGGTGGTTTCGATGCCGTCAATCTGGCCGACGCCATGCGCCGGATAGACGACGTAGTCGCCTGCGCTGAAATCGACATTATCGTTTCCAACCACGGCGCTAGGAACTTTAATTGGTGCTTTGCCTGAAATCTTTTCGGCGGCCTTGACGGCGGTCTTGACCGGGGTCTTTTCAACCGGCTTGACGGCGGCAACAGGTTTTTTCACGGCGGCAGCCTTGGTCGCGACGACCTTGGCCGGGACTTTCGCTGCGGTTTTTGCGGTCGTCTTGCTGGCCGTTTTCGGGGCTGTTTTTGTTTTTACTGTTTTTGCTGCCGTCGCCATTCTTTTTGCCTTCCAAAGGTTAGAGTTCCCGTGACCTTGGTGGGGTAGCGAAAAAATCAGGATTTTCAATACGTTATAGTATCATCCTGAAGCGTCTGGCGAAATTCCCGCCAAATGCCATCCCGTCGCTAAGCCATGTCTGGGAATATAATGAAAAATGTATTAATTATCAAGATAAAATTATGGAAAAATTAACCGTTTTCCGCCGTATCAGGCAGAGTCAATAGGGATTATTTCAAGAAATTTGCAAGAAAAGGCGGTTTTTCGAGCGCGCCCTGTTTCCCTAATCCCCTTCGCCCGGCTTGGGGCTGAACCAGTCCTGATATTTGTTCGGTTTGTCCTTGAACTCCTCGGCCTCGGGCAGGGCGGGTTTCTTGCGGGTGATGACCGGCCACTGGGTGGAGTAGTCCCGGTTGAGCTGGAGCCAGCGATCGGCCTTCGGGTCGGAATCCGGGACAATGGCCTCGACCGGGCATTCCGGCTCGCACACCCCGCAATCGATGCATTCATCGGGGTGGATCACCAGCATGTTTTCGCCCTCGTAAAAGCAATCCACGGGGCAGACTTCAACGCAGTCGGTATATTTGCACTTGATGCAGACGTCTGTAACAACAAAAGTCATGATGGGCGTGTTATGGCACGGGTTTCCGTCAAAATCCAGAGGGGATAATTTGACATAATTATAATAATTGCACCCGGTTGTCCGGCTAGGGAATTTGGCAAGGGAAAATGGGGCGGATACTTTATTGCGGCGTCAACCTGGAACCCTGCGGGCGGTTTTCAGCCCTGAGAGTCTTTTTCCGCCGTATCCATCTTCGTCGGCATGGCCGATGCGATGGCGTCGGGGTTGGGGGATGTTGTGGTGGCATAGTGCTTACGCGCCTCGCGCCAGACGATATACAGCCCCGACGCGATCACCACCGCGCTGCCGACCCAGATTTGCCATCCCGGCACGCGGTGCCAGACGATGAAATCCAGAAACGCCGCCATGACGATGGCCAGATAGGAGAACGAGCTGACGAACGCCGCTGGCGCTCTCGCATAGGCGTGAGTGAGGAAAATCTGTCCGATCCCGCCCAGCAGCCCGATCAGGACAAGGTAGAACGCATTGCGCAGATCCGGCGTTTCCCACACGAACGCCGCCCAGATTCCGCTGAAGACGGTGGAATAAAGCGTGAAGTAAAACACGATGGTCAGGGAATGTTCGGTCGATCCCAGTTTCCGCACCGCCACCATGGCAAAGGCGGAGAGCAGGGCCGCATTGATCGCCACCAGGCTGCCCAGCGGATTGCCCGCCCCGGCGGGCTGGAGCATGAACAGCACCGCCCCAAGGCCGACGATCACCGCCGACCAGCGGTGAACGCCCACTTTTTCATCCAGCAGCAGGACCGAAAGCGCGGTCAGGATCAAAGGCGCGGCGAAATGGATCGCCGTCGCGTTCGCCAGCGGCAGCAGCGCAAACGACCAGAAGAAGCAGCACATGCTGAAAAATCCGATGAAACTGCGCACGAAATGCCCGCTATGGCGCTGCGTGCGGAAAAGGTCAAGATTGCCGCTGTGAAAAATCATGAAGGCGACCGGGATCATGCCCAGCGCGCAGCGGAAAAACAGAACCTGCGGCACTGGCAAATCCTCCGACGCCACCTTGACCAGCATGTTCATCACCGCGAACAGTGTCAGACTAAGCGTGATCGACAGGACGACCCTGAGGGGTTTTTCAACGGGGGTTTCGGTCATTTTTATGCTCTATGGCTCTGTATGACACAGAACATTACAGCCGGACCGCCGGTTCCGTCAGGGACAGGCTGACATTTCCGCCTTTGGCGACAAGGTGGGCGGGGCTGCCGACCGGCATGGTCAGGAGCCGCGCGACATGCCCGAACGGCGCGTTCATGACGATGGGAATGTTCAGGCCCTTCGTGTTGCGCTCAATGATATCCGTAATGTTGAAGCCGTAACGGCGCTTGCCCGTGTCCTTCGATCCGGTGATCTGGCCGATGACAAGGCCGGAAATTTGCTCCAGAACCCCCGTGGCGCGCAGCTTCCAGAACAGGCGGTCGATATTGCTGTATTCCTCGTTCACGTCCTCGATGAACAGGATCGCGCCGCGCGCGTCCGGCATGTATTTCGTGCCGCTTAAGTAATTCATCAGGGTGAGGTTGCCGCCGATCATCCTGCCCGTAGCCGACCCGGCGCGAAAGACGGCGGATTTCTCCATCGGGTATGCGACGTCTTCCCCGGCCAGCAGGGCGAAGGTCAGATCCAGCCCGCGCATCCCCGGCATCCATTTGACCACCGGCCCGTGAAACGTGGTCAGGCCGGACCGGGCGTTGAACGCGTTGAGCAGCGCCGTCGTGTCGCTGAATCCCATGACGATTTTCGGGTTGCGCCGGACCATGGCGTAATCGACGCTCTCCGGCAAAAGGAACAGCGCATGATTGCCGCCGCCCGCGGCGAAAACCGCTTTTATATCCTTGTTCGTGAACAGGTCTTTGAGCGCTGCGGATTTCTGCGCTTCGGTTCCGGCGGCGCTTTTGTTACGGAGATAGGTTTGCGGGTGGACATAGACGGCAA
>JACPDM010000045.1 GCA_016184045.1 Micavibrio aeruginosavorus
GGGGCGGGTTTTTGAAAAGCGGGGCGAACTGGATAACCTCACAAAAAAACGACGAACGAACTGAGTTTTCGATTCCGGGTTTGGCATCAAGGCGTTAGGCGCGCGGCAGGGGCTGGATTTCTGCGCTCCGGCTCTTTATGATCGGAACCCAAGAGGAAAAAACGATGATCCCACGCTACACCCGCCCGGAAATGGCCAATATCTGGTCGCAGGACAATAAATTCCGCATCATGCTGGAAATCGCGACGCTGGCCGCCGAGAAGATGGCGGAGCTGGGGCATATCCCGAAATCCGTGCCTGAATCCCTGCGGCAAAAGGGCGCCTTCAACGCCGCGCGCATCGACGAGATCGAGAAAGAGACAAAGCACGACGTCATCGCCTTCCTGACCAACGTCGCCGAATATGTCGGCGACGACGCCAAGTTCATGCATCAGGGCATGACCTCCTCCGACGTTCTCGATACGGCCTTTGCGGTGCAGTTGTCGCAGTCGGCGGAATTGATGCTGAAAGACCTCGACGCCCTTCTCGGGGCGTTGAAGAAACGCGCGCTCGAACATAAAGACACCCTCTGCATCGGGCGCAGCCACGGCATCCATGCCGAACCGACGACGTTCGGCCTCAAACTCGCCGGGCATTACGCCGCCTTTGCGCGCGCGAAGGAACGCCTGATCGCCGCGCAGAAAGACATTTCGACCTGCGCCATTTCCGGCGCGGTCGGCACCTTCGCCACCGTCGATCCGCGGGTCGA
Source organism: Micavibrio aeruginosavorus (assembly GCA_016184045.1). GTDB lineage: Bacteria > Pseudomonadota > Alphaproteobacteria > Micavibrionales > Micavibrionaceae > Micavibrio > Micavibrio aeruginosavorus_C. The sequence goes on from JACPDM010000045.1 coordinate 749, forward strand.
GGATTATGTGGCGCGGCAGCTTGGCCTCACGCCGGAACCGGTGTCCACGCAGGTGATCCCGCGCGACCGCCATGCGATGTTTTTTGCGACGCTGGGCGTGATCGCGTCTTCCATCGAAAACCTTGCCATCGAGATCCGCCACCTCCAGCGCAGCGAAGTGCGCGAGGCGGAGGAGTATTTTTCGCCGGGGCAAAAGGGGTCCTCCGCCATGCCGCACAAGCGCAACCCGGTCCTGTCGGAAAACCTGACGGGCCTTGCCCGCATCGTGCGCAGCAATGTCATGCCCGCGCTCGAAAATGTCGCCCTGTGGCATGAGCGCGACATCTCCCACTCCTCGGCGGAGCGGGTGATCGCGCCGGATAGCTGCATGGCGCTCGACTTTTCGCTGGTGCGCCTGACCGGGATCATCGACCGGCTGCTGGTCTATCCGCAGACGATGATGGCCAATCTGGAGCGCCTTGGCGGCCTCGTTTTTTCGCAGCGCGTGCTGCTCGCCCTGACTCAGGCGGGGGTGAGCCGCGAGGAGTCTTATGCGCTGGTCCAGCGCAACGCCATGAAGGTCTGGGACCAGCTCGGCGGAACGACCTTCCTTGACGAACGCCGCACCGACCCGGACGTCATCGCAAAACTGCCGCAGGAAGATTTGTCGATAATCTTCGACTACACCCCCTACACCGCCCATTGCGATACGATTTTCCAGCGGGTGTTCGGCGTCTAGAGAGTCTGCTTCAAAGCCCCGGAACCGTCATTGCGAGGAGGGCAAAGCCCGACGCGGCAATCCAGAGTCTCAAGGGCTTTGCCGTTTTTTCTGGGTTGCTTCGCTCCCGATGGTCGCTCGCAATGACGAAGAAAGAGTTTTGAAACAGACTCTAGCCGCAGCGGGATTTGCCGGGGTGATTTTATTTGCGAATCATTATCAATTGGAGTAAATTACCCCTGTGTTGATTTTCATATTTCGAGGGGCGTGCGATGTATGTCTGCTGCTGCAATCCGTTTTCGGACAAGGCCGTCAAAGCCCATTTTGACGAAAAGGCCAAAGACCGCCGCGTGACGGTGAGTGAGATCTACAACACCTGTTCCGGCGGCGCGAAGCCGCAATGCAAGACCTGCCTCCCCACAGTGGCGGAGATGGTCAAGGACCATAACAGAAAAATCATTCCGATCATCCCTGTTCCGGGCACGCCCGATCCGGTATAACGGGCCCCATGGAAAAAAGAACGTTCCTTCTGACTGGCGCCGCCGGGTTTGTCGGGCATCATTTCGTTGAGCATATTTTAAAGAACACCGATGACACCATCATCGGCATCGACGCGCTGACCTATTCCGGCTCGCTCGACCGGCTGCGCGATATCGACATCGACCCGTTCCACCATCCGCGCTTTCGCCATATGGGCTACGACTTCCGCCAGCCGGCGGAGCCGAACCTTGTCCGCGAACTGAGGGGCGTGACGCATGTCCTTCATCTGGGCGCGGAATCGCATGTCGATCATTCGATTACCGACCCGTTGCGTTTTGTCATGGCCAATGTCGCGGGCACGACGAATATGCTGAATATCGCGCGGAGCCTGCCGAACCTCGAACTCTTCGTCTATTTCTCGACCGACGAGGTCTTCGGCCCCGTACCGCTCGACAAGAATTATCCCGGCCACCGCGAGGACGACCGCCACAACCCGAAGAACCCCTACGCCGCCAGCAAAAGCGGCGGGGAGCAGATGACGGTTTCCTTTGCGAATACATATGGCTTGCCCTGCATCATCACGCGGCAGATGAATATTTTCGGCGAGCGCCAGCACCCGGAGAAATTCATCCCGAAGGTGGTCCGCTCCGTGCTTGAAGGCGAAACCGTTCCCATCCACGCCACGCCGGATAAAACGCAGGCGGGGATGCGTCATTACATTCACGCCCGCAATGTCGCCGACGCGCATTTGTTCCTGCTCGATAAAAAACCGTGGCAGTTGGCGAAGGGCAACGACGTCGAGTCCTATCATATCGTCGGAGAGGTCGAGATCGATAACCTCAGCCTTGCCCGGATGATCGCGGACCATGTCGGGGGGGAGCTGCGCTATGAAATGGTCGATTTCCACTCCAGCCGCCCCGGCCACGACCTGCGCTATGCTCTGGATGGGGCAAAAATGAGGCAACTCGGCTGGAGCCCGCCCCGAACCTTTGACGAATCCCTCAAAAAAACAATCGAATGGACATTAAATCGCCGTAAATGGCTGGATATTCTTGAATAGGACCAGGGTGCGGTCTTGCGCGGCCCCGGCTTGTATGGCACGACTTTGAACGTCGTTTATAAACAGACACCTGATATCGAAGGATGAAGGATAATCGTATGCTTAAAAAACTCACTCTGTTGCTTGGGAGTCTTGCAATCATGACCACTGCCCCCGCGTTCGCGCAAACGCTTGATCCGGAAAACACGCTGCTGATGGACCTGCCCTATGGCCGCGTCACCATCAAGCTGCTGCCCGATGTTGCCCCAAAGCATGTCGAGCGCCTGAAAACCCTGACCCGCGAAGGGTTCTATGACGGGATCATCTTCCACCGCGTGATCGAAGGCTTCATGGCCCAGACCGGCGACCCGACCGGGACCGGCACGGGCGGCTCGAAACTCCCCGATCTCCCGGCGGAATTCAATGACACCAATTTCGGCCGCGGCGCGGTCGGCATGGCCCGGACGATGAACCCGAACAGCGCCAATTCGCAGTTCTTCATCTGCTTCCAGGATTGCAGCTTCCTCAACGGTCAGTACACCGTCTGGGGCCAGGTTACGGAAGGCATGGACGTGGTCGATAAAATCGCCCGCGGCGAGCCGCCCGCCAACCCGGACAAGATCGTGAAAATGGTCGTCGCCGCCGATGCGGAAAAAGCCGCCGCAGCCCCGGCTGAAACCGCCCCGGCCCCTGCGGCAGCGCCTGAAGCCGATACCGGCAAGGCTGCCGCACAATAATAAAAGGTTCCTTTGGTATATAAGACGCCCCGCCGGATGTTCGCCCCGGCGGGGTTTCTTATTGGCCACGTTGATTGATATTTTTGTAAGTTTAAGTTTGTTTTTTCTTGACTTCGGGGGCGATGACCGCTAAAAAGTCCTTATCCGGACAACGGAAAGAGATAGAAGGTGTGTTCCCAGACGATTGATGCTGGCCGCAGAATGCCAGCTTCCCTTAAAAGCCCCCTGCCCCTTAAAAGGCGGGGGTTTTTTATGGCTGGGCGGATTCGGTCTGCGCCGGGGCGGCGGGCTTTTCCGGCAGCATGACCTCAACCTGCTGGATCAGCATCCGGACGATTTTTTCAAGGCGATCCAGATTGTGCAGCGGGTCGGCAGTTTCAAGCCGGAAGACGGCGTCTTTGTCGTCGAAAATAAACAGCGCCGCCATGATCTTCATGCGGAAGATTTTCTTGATGACGTCGCGGCGCGCGGGCGTGAGGAATTTTTCCATGGCGGCGGAGTCCGTGCTGCGGATAAGCCACCGGCTATCCCATTCGGGATCGTTGATCGTCAGGGTTTGCGTCAGGTTATCAAGGCTTTCGATAACCGGTGCCATCTCCGCCGTCCCGATCACGCCGGGAACGGGCATTCCCTGCCGCAGGGCGATTTCAATGACCGTGTTGAAGCGCGAACCGCGCGCATCGCCGGTTGGGCGCTCTTCCGAAAAAAGACCAAAGCCATAAGGGCCGAGCGTGCCGCTGACGACCGGGGAGACGAAAAAACTGCGCCCCGTGCGAAAATTCAGATTATTTTTTTTGGCGAAACTCTGCCATGCCGCCCTTTGCGCGAGCAGGATGCGCAAGGACCAGGCCGTCACGCCGATGATAAAGACCGACAGAAGAATCCAGATAAAAAACCACACGGATGCGCACCCCGAATGCCAGAATCGACAAAAGATTCAACACAGGCAGTGTAACGGGACTTTCCCGCCCGGACCAGCCCCTTCCATAAAAAACCGGCCCGGAGGGGCTGCCTCCGGGCCGGTTTTTATGCTTATGACTTATGCAAGGGCCGTTCAGGCAGCCTGCGCGACCGGGGTGCCTTTTTGCCCGGGGAAATTCTCCTCCGCCATTCTGTTGGCGATTTCGGCGGTATTGGCGCCAGCCATATCGGCCCGTTCATAGATAGCCTTGATCACATCATGGATATGGCGGATGCGATGCAGAACCTTGGCATGGGTCGGAAATGTTTCCCGCGCCGGGGTTTCCGACCAGACATGCTGCATGCCGACCGAGATCACCCCGCCCGCGTTGGCGACATAGTCAGGAGCGTACAGGATGTCGCGCTTGCGCAGCTCGTCGGCATGATACGGCTTGGCCAGCTGGTTGTTGGCACACCCGGCGACGACCTTCACCCCGGCCTGAACCAGGAACGGGATGGTGATGTCGTTGATGTCGCCGCCCAGCGCGCAAGGCGCGTAAATGTCGGCGGGGTAGGCCATGATCTCCTCGCCTTTGGCAAGGACATTGAATCCGTCGGCGCGGGCCTGCGCCAGACGGCCGTCGTCGATTTCGGAAACGGTCACAACCGCGCCGCTATCGGCCAGCATGCGGCAGAGCGTGCGGGCGACATTACCGTAGCCTTTGACTGAAACGCGCATGCCGCGGAGAATCTCCCCGGCCTTGTCGTTGACCCCGCGCACATGGGCGGCCGAGGCGCGAATGGCCTCAAAAACGCCGAAAGCAGTATAGGGCGACGGATCGGCGTTCGGGATTTCATTCAGGCCGATTTCCTCCGGCATTTGTCCGCCGGAAATCATCTCGATCGGCAGGCCCGCGACATGGCGGGTCACGCCGCGCGCGACCAGAATATAATCGACCGACATGCCGACATCTTCGGCGGTCACATATTTGCCTTGCAGGGAATCCACGACCTTGGCCAGAGCGCGCATGATGTCGGGCGTCGGCATGCGTGTACCGGGTGTGCCGACGATAACAGCCTTGCCCCCGCCCAGCGGCAGGTCGGCCAGCGCGTTCTTGTAAGTCATGCCGCGCGACAGGCGCAGGACGTCGCTAATGGCCTGCTCGTCGTTCTCGTAGCGGGACCAGTACCGGCAGCCGCCCAGCGCGGGGCCGCGATTGGTGTTGTGAATAGCGACATAGGCCTTGAAGCGGATATCGGTATCTTCCGCCATGACCACTTTTTCATGGCCGTCGAAATCGGCGAAGTCGCGAATTTTGTTCGTAATATCGTTGATGATAAGAGTCATGCTGCTCTCCCGTTTTAAAGTTGCGATTCTCCCAGAGTTCCGGACCGGCGGTTTCTCCTGTTTCCGGTGCCTGATGTTTAGCATCTTTGCAAGGCGGTCAGAATATGCCGGATGTGCTGCGATGCATGGAATTTTTTGTGGCAACGCAACAATCGTGACTCTGAAAAAAGCCAATTGCATAAAGGCATTGCATAACAACGCAAAAAGAACGGAGGCGGCCGTTTCCAGCCGCCTCCGGTGTTCCAGCACCGTTTCTTCCTTCTTCAGTCGTCTTTTTAGTCTTTCAGGCTTAGTGGAACCGGATACCCTCCGGTCTGAAATCGCCCTCCAGCAGCATACGCTGGGATGGAGCAGAGGGAGAGTCGAACGACACGCCCAGAGGCTGCTCGGTGCGGGCCTGTGCGATCAGGCCGCTATCGACGGACAGGAAGGCGGGCCGTTCCGATTGATCGTCTGCGGCTTCCGTGTCCCGTGCGGCGATTTCCGCCGGTGCAGGATGATCCTGCTTTTCCAGTGTTTCGACACGTTTGTCGATTTTGTAGATCTGGTCACTGAAATAACCAGTTTGCTTGCGGATGACTTCAAACCCTGCCCGCAGGCGTTCAAAGCCGATGCCGAGCGCAAGGCTGGCGCCGACAGTGGCGACAGCCGAGAACACGGCAAAGGACAGGGCTATAATCAGGCAAGTTTCCATCATGGCAGTCATGATATTCCCACCCATTACCTCTCGAGGTTCGATCTTTGGAAGTCCCCCGTGGAGAGAAGCGCGGGGGCCGGATCAACAATCATCACCAGAACCATCGTTGATGGGGAGTGATATTTTTATGGTAAATTAGAACGCTTAAATAACTCCTATTTTTCAACAGGATAAAAATCAAAACCGGATCAATTTTAAAAACAATTTTAGAGGTTTGAAAAAACGGCCGCGCCGCTGCTACGCTTGTCATGCGCATCTGCATTTGCATCAATGACGATGCGCGTTTTCGATGCGCGCAATCACGATGAATGAAATGATCGCAATTCAGGCAGAGATGCTGATCGCTTTTATCGGCGCGACGATCGTGCTGGGTTTGATACCCGGTCCGAATGTCGCGCTGAACGTTGCGAACAGTGTGACCTACGGCCCGCGTTACGGATTCCTGACCGTTGCCGGAACAAGCGCGGCGATGATTCCGCAACTCGCCCTCACCTGCATCGGCATGGCGACGGCTTTGCGATTTCTCGCCGATGTGTTCGAGATTCTGCGCTGGGTCGGCGTTGCCTATCTTGTTTATATCGGCTGGCGGCAATGGACGGCGCCGGTGGTTGATCTTGCAGCAATCCATGCGCAACCGAAATCGGTGAAGGCGATTTTCTGGCGCGGTTTTCTGGTGTCGCTGACGAATCCGAAAACCCTGCTGTTCTACAGCGCGTTCTTTCCGCAATTCGTCGATGCGCAGGAACCCGTTCTGCCGCAGCTGGTTGTTCTCTCCGCGATTTTCCTCGGCGTCATGACGATGATCGATTGCGCATGGTCGCTTCTTGCCGGATCGGCGCGGCATTTTCTGACCGCGCGCGGCAGGCTGCGCAACCGTATCGGCGGCGGATTCCTTATCGCGGCGGCGGCAGGACTTGCGCTGGCACGAAAATAGTTTTTCCTATTTCAGGCCGGAAAGATCGAGATGGCGCAACCGCCGCTGCCGCGCGAGAAGCCATTCGACATTCTCCGCGTCATAGGCAACCTTGTTCTGATCGGCAAGCTGCGCCGCGAAGGCAAGGCACCATGACGACGGACCAAGATAGCTTTCCGGCGACTGCCCTTCGATATATCCGCCCTGCCAGCCCGTCTGGCAGGCCTGCACGAAGGTTTCGGGGTAATGGATTTTTTGCTCCGGCGTCATCGCGCGGCGGTCGGGAGCGCGGCCCCCGGCATGCAGGTCGCGCCAGATTCCATCGGCGGCCAGCATCGAGGCTTCATAAAAAGGCTCAAGGCAGGAGCGCGCCTGTTCATGCGTTGTGACATCGGCGCAGGCCTGATCCATCCGGCCCCTGTCATCGACGCTGAGCGGGGCGGGCCCGGCGGCCCCCAGCGAAAAGGCGGCAGCCGCAAATACAAGCCCCAGTCCGGCTTTGCAAAACATCAAGATTCTCCCTGTTTTTTATAATTATGCTTCGTCATAGCGGCAAAACCCCCTGTAAACAAGGGGTTTGCCGCATTTATTAACCTTTTTTGATTGACGGACGGTTGCAAAAAGCGCATATCTATTCGCAGGTTTGATTAGACGACTCTTTAGCAATTTCGGTTGCGCGGACGGCATCAAACTACCGATGCGTGCCGCATGGTTGCGGTCCGCGGTTAACACCGAATGCTAAAGGAGATTATTCATGGCAACCGGTACAGTAAAATGGTTCAACGGCACAAAAGGTTTCGGTTTCATCCAGCCTGATGCGGGCGGGGCCGACGTTTTCGTTCACATCACAGCGGTTCAAAAAGCCGGCTGGAAAACCCTGAACGAAGGCCAGAAAGTCAGCTATGAGCTGGCCACTGAAAAAGGCAAAACTTTCGCTGCCAACCTTCAAGACGCAGCCTAGTTTTTCTAATCAGTTCACGAATTCAGACACGGGCCTTCGCGGCCCGTGTTTTTTATTGATCTCAAAAAACGAAAGAAAAAACGCGCGGCCTGAAAACCGCGCGTTTTTAAATTCCGGATCGGCGAAATCTATTTCGACTGTTTGTTATCGAAGATTTTATCGCCCTGCGTGACCGGAGCCTCAATCGGCGGCGGCGGCGCTTGTTCCGCCGGCGCGGCGGGCGCGGGAGCCGGCGTTACGGCCTCTGTCTTGGTTTCCTTGGGCGGCAGCATCTTGGCGCGGACATAGGCAACACACGTCCCCGCCGTACGTTCATCGGTGTAGGGAACGCCGTGATACGGCGTCGGCTCCAGATTGTCGCCGCAAGCGGACAGCAGCAGCGCCGGCGCGGTGGCAAGAGTCAGAACGGACAAACGAATAAAATCTTTGGACATGTCATGCACCTGGGAAGGCAAAGCGTGAAACGAATCAGGCTGTTGCAGCCTTCGAAAAGTGTACCTTGCGCCGCATGAATTGCAAACCCCCGGAGGCGCATCGCTCCACAGGCTCAAGATTATGCAAAGAAACAACTTCTATTTCCGCTTCCGCCGCGCGGCGTTCGTCGAAACGCCCGTTCCGGTCAGGCCAAGGTCTGCCGCCTCGAGCCTGCGGATCTCGTCGCGCAGACGCGCGGCTTCCTCGAACTCCAGATCGGCGGCGGCCCTGGTCATGGCGCTGCGCATCTGGAGGATTTTTTTCTGCAAGGCTTCGGGCGAGGAAAATTCTTCATCCAGCCCAAGGCCGCTGACATTCACATGGTCGCCACGCTCATAGACGCTGGCGAGGATATCGCCGATTTCCTTGCGGATGCTCTCCGGCGTGATGCCGTGCTCGGCATTGTATTTTTTCTGTTTCTCGCGGCGGCGGTCGGTTTCGCTGATCGCGGCCTGCATCGATTTCGTGATCTTGTCGGCATAGAGAACCGCCTTGCCGTCAACATTGCGCGCTGCACGGCCGATGGTCTGGATCAGCGACGTCTGGCTACGCAGATACCCCTCCTTGTCGGCGTCGAGAATGGCGACCAGCATGCACTCCGGAATATCCAGCCCCTCGCGCAAAAGATTGATGCCGACAAGAATATCGAACACGCCAAGACGCAGATCGCGCAGGATTTCAATGCGCTCCAGCGTATCGACGTCGCTATGCAGATAACGCACGTTCAGGCCGTTTTCGCTTAAATATTCGGTCAGGGCCTCGGCCATTTTCTTGGTCAGGGTCGTCACCAGCGCCCTGCCCCCGGCGGCCACGACGCGCCTGCATTCGGCCATCAGGTCATCGACCTGATGCTCGGTCGGGCGGATTTCGACCGGGGGGTCGGTCAGGCCGGTAGGGCGCACGACCTGTTCGATGAAAATGCCGCCTGTACGTTCCATCTCCCACGGGCCGGGCGTGGCGGACACGAAAACCGTCTGTCCGCGCCGCGCGTTCCATTCCTCGAATTTCAAAGGCCGGTTGTCGAGCGCGGAAGGCAGGCGGAACCC
>JACPDM010000044.1:0-6422 GCA_016184045.1 Micavibrio aeruginosavorus
CGAGCGCCAGAGTCTGTCCCCTTTCAATGTCAAAGGAGACACCCCGCACTACCGTATTGTCACGGAAGGCGACGGAGAGGTTTTCGATCTGTAAAAGCGGCTGATTCATCTGCGTATTCAACCACATGACAGAGGGCTGCAACAGCCCAAAAGTTAACCTTCATTAACCATTTCCCCGGCGGAATCGGCTATACTGAAAGGTAAGGATTAAGAATTATGGCGACAGAAGTCGGTACGGTTTACTCGGTTGATGAATTGCTGGCGCGCTCGAAAGCAGCGGCAGCGACGAAGACGTCTGCCGGCGGCAGCAAGATCCAGCAGATGCTGGCCGGACGCGAGGAAAGCGATAGCGTCAATCTCAGCCCGGTGGCAAAGCTCCTCAAAGCCCAGAAAGACCAGAGCGCCAAGACGGCGACCCCCTATACCGAGCAGGACTGGTACCTCAACGCCAAGGTGGCGCAGCTCAAGGGACAGATTCAGCTTTATTCGACCCTGCCCGGTCTCGACCCGAGCGGCGCGGTGATGAACCAGTTGACCAAGGAAGTCAACGAGCTGGTTACCAAGCAGCAGGCCAAGCTGAAAAAATCGACCGACGAGGCTGCGGCCAAGCAGGCGGAACTGGACAGGCTGAAGGCTGAAAAGGACGCCGCGCCGATGAGCGCCGAAGACATGCTCAAGCGCGCCAAGCTGCGCGCTGCCGGGGAGGAGATTCCGGTCGAGACCAGCGACGCGGTCAAGGCCCTGCTGGAAAAATCCAAGGGTGCGGTCGTCAACCAGACCGCCTGATTTCCCTTACAGCGACAGACGCAGCGAATGGACGATGCGGTCCGGATCTTCCGGACTCGGCCCGATCGCGACGATTGTAAAATCCCGCTTGAGAAAATTGTTCAGGCTGGCGTCGTTGCCAACCTTTACGCGGGCGATGATCTCCTGCTGGCCGTCCTTGCGCGCGGCGTCAAGGCAGGCTTCGAGCAGGTGGCCCATCAGGCCCCGGCCCCGCTGGTTCGGGTTGACGAGGACGCAGCTGATGCAGGCCAGTGCCGTGTCGTCGAAGACTCGGCTCAGCCCCTTCGGCGCGGCGGTGTTCAGGCGCAGGATCGCCTGCGCGACAAGGATTCCGTCATCGTCGGTAACGCCGAAGACGCGGTTGCCCTGCGCGAACAGGTTTTCCAGCCATGCGCGGTCGCGGGGAATGATCTGGTTGTCGCCGGCAATGTCTTGCAAGGCCATCATTTGCCCGATCCATGAGGGATCAAGCTCCTGAACGGCAGGGGCTGCGGCAGGCGTGAATACAGGTATAGCGGCAGGCCGCGGCGCGGCGAGAACGGCAGACATCACAAAAGACCCTCGGCTTCAAATTCTCTCCTGCAACCATGTGATGCCTCCTGGTTTATACACCGGGCGCGAGGGTTTTCAGGTCTTTGTCTTTCAGAGAGAATGCGTTTACAACCCGGCCACTATGCGGCAAGGGGCGGCGGGAATGCAATAAAAAAATCCCGGTCAGGCATGACCTGACCGGGACAGCCCATGCGCAGGGCGCATAGGCATTCAATCCTGTAGCTACTTCTCCAGCTTCAGCGAGGCTTCGACCAGTTCGGCGAAATAGCTGCTGGCGACCGGGATCAGGTCGTCGTTGAAGTCGTAGAAGGGGGAGTGCAGGCCGTAATCATGCGGGCTTTTGCCGTCCTTTGTCCCTTGCCCCATGAAGATGTAGCAGCCGGGTTTCTGGCGCAGGAACGATCCACTCGCCACCCATGCACAATTCCGTGTCGGTGCGGACATTCTCCACGCCGACGACCTTGGCGGCGATTTCGGCGGCGAAGGCGGTTTCCTTCGGGGTGTTGACCGTGGCATCGAGACCGAAATTATAGTCTTTGATCTCGATAACCGCGCCGAAGGTGGCAGCGATCCCGGCGCAAATCTCATGGATGCGCTTTTTGGCGAGCTGGCGGGCATCGTCGCTGAACGAGCGCACCGTTCCGGTCACAGTCGCGGTGTCGCCGATGACGTTGAAGGCCCCGGTCCCGGCGTTGAAATTCGTCACCGAAACCACCAGCGGGTCGGTCGGGGTATTGGCGCGGCTGACGATGGTTTGCAGGGCGGAGATAAGCTGCGTCCCCACGATCACCGGATCGACGGTCCCTTGCGGGTAGGCGGCGTGGCCGCCCTTGCCGGTGATAAGGATGTCGAATTCATCGACATTGGCCATCAGCGGTCCGGCGCGCATTTCAACGCGGCCCAGCGGCAGCCACGGCCAGTTGTGCAGGCCGTAGACCTGATCCATCGGGAAATCGCGGAACAATCCGTCCTCGATCATCCGGTCGGCGCCGCGCGCGCCTTCTTCCGCAGGCTGGAAAATCAGATGGACCTTGCCGTTGAAATTGCGGGTTTCCTGAAGGTACTTCGCCGTGGAGAGCAGGATCGACGTGTGCCCGTCATGGCCGCAGCCATGCATCTTGCCCGGCGTTTTCGAGGCCCAGGGCTGCGCCGATTTCTCGGTCATGTCGAGGGCGTCCATGTCGGCGCGCAGGCCGATCGCCTTGCCGCTGTCGGTTTTCTGCCCCTCGATCGTCGCGACGATCCCGGTCACGGCAAGGCCGCGTTTGAAGGGGATGCCCCATTCGGTGAGTTTCTTCGCCACCATGTCGGAAGCGAATGTTTCCTCATACGCGGTCTGCGGGTTTTGGTGCAGTTCGCGGCGTATTGCGGCGATTTCGTCCTTGAAGGCGGCGACGCGGTTGATGACGGGCATGGTGATCCTTTCTCACTTGGCAGGGGTCAGGCGCCGCGCCCGGCATCGTGCATCACTTTACGGCTTGGGCGACAGCATCGGGAAATATTTAGCACCCTGCATGTAATTCTCAAAGGCCTTGCGGGCGTCCACAGGGGGGATCGGCATGGCATTTTCGAGCATTTCCCCGAATCTGCCGTGGGCCAGCTCCTGAATATGGTTCTGATAGGTGGTCGCCAGCGAGAAGCCGGAGAGATCAAGGCGCAGTTTTTCCCCGGTTTTCCTGTTCTCGACATAGCCTTTGGCCATGGCGTCTGAAACGACCCGCGCCTGATGCGCGAAGGTGTCGCTGGAGGCAACCAGCCAGCTCAGCGTGTCCTTGGTCGAGCCCTCGCCGACTGCATCGGCAAAATCCTGCGACGGGGTCATGAACTGCCAGCCGACTTTCTGATTGAGCATCTTTGTCACGGAATCGTTATCGAGGTGAATGCAGGCAAAGAAACATTCTTGTGCCGGGCGCTCGAGGAACTCATGCATGATCTGGGACGCGACAACGAAGGGGTAGAGTCCAAACCCTTCGATCTGCGCGCGGGTGGAGCCGATCTCGATTTTTTTGTCCTGATCCATCGGATGCGACATCGACCTGGTTGGAATGGTAGAAATTGAGGACTGCCGGAACATCCGCGGGTCCGGAAAAGCGCACCGTCAATGCGGGCAGGCTGGAAATATTGAACTGACTGGTCGTGGACATGATAAATCTCCTTTATTGCAATGCGGATGGACATAAGAATACCTCCGGGGCAAAATGCAAGCGGGCAAGTGTGTTGCACTGCATTAGCTGCGGCGCAACATTCAGATTCCGGGTTTTAAATCAGGGGCTGATCTGGTGCAGAACGGGCTTTCGGATTTCACCGGCGGCGATGGCTTCCAGCCGGGTGCGATAGAGGCCGATTCCGGCGAGGGCGGAGAAATCGACGCTCAAGGAGTCGCCGGTTTTTTTATTGTGCAGCCCGCCCTGGTCCATGAAGTCGAGAAGCACTCTGGCCTGCCGCGCCATCAGGGCCCGGTCGCAATAGAACCAGTTCACGGGCGCGCCGCGATCCGCCGGGGCGATGGTGTCGTCGCACAAGGTTTGCAGTTCCGCCATCTTCTGCGGGTCGGTCAGTTTCTGCCAGCCAAGGGCGGTATGGAAGGTGTGGGTCGAGGGACCGTTGGCGAAGTCGATTTCCGCGACCAGAAAGTTCTTCGGCTCGTTCGCCCACCATTCTTTTAGCGTCAGGGCGGCGGAGACAAGGCGGGCGCTGTTATAGCCGGTCAGGCGCGCCATGGCGCTGCCAAGCTCGGTGTAATCGGGCGCCGTGCCGGGGGCCGCGTTCTTGTCATGGTGCAGGTGATAGGCGATGCCCATCGTCTGGATGTCGCCCTTCGCGTCGCTGAGGAAGGCGGCGCAGCCGGAGGCTACGGCGCGGTCCAGAACATGGTCTTCCCGCCGCGCGACGAAGCTGTTGGGATCGACATGATTTTTGATCGCGGGCCCGAAAAGGCGATCGATGCGCGGCTTGTCGGCGGCCTTGGAGAATTCGAGTTTGAGGCTGAAGGGCGGTGTGGCTGTCATTTCTAAAGCGTCGTCTTTCTGGGGTCGAAGGCGTCGCGAACGGCCTCCCCGATGAAGGTGAGCAGGGTCAGCATCGTCGCCAGCGTGACAAAGGCGGTGATGCCCAGCCACGGGGCCTGAAGGTTGTTCTTTCCCTGCGCCAGCAATTCGCCCAGCGATGGCGATCCGGGCGGCAGGCCAAGGCCGAGAAAGTCGAGCGAGGTCAGCGCCGTGATCGATCCGGTCAGGATAAAGGGCATCAGCGTCATGGTCGCCACCATCGCGTTGGGCAGGACATGGCGGCGCATGATGGTGAGGTTGGAGACGCCAAGCGCATTCGCCGCGCGCACGTAATCGAAATTGCGCGTGCGCAGGAATTCCGCCCGCACCACATCGACAAGCCCGACCCATGAAAACCGACCACACTTCGATGAGGCGTTGCATGGAAAGGTCGAGCCAGCCGCCGTAATATCCCTGAAACGCGCCCGCCGTTATGCCGACAAGGGAGCTGACGAGGGTGAGGGTCAGGCCGAACAGAACGGAGATGCGAAAGCCGTAGAGAACGCGTGCGGCGACGTCGCGCCCCTGATCGTCCGTGCCGAGGAGGTTCTCCGCCGTCGGGGCGGACGGGGCGGGCGTGGGGAGGTTGTAATTGATGGTGTCGTAGTGAAAGCGGATCGGCGGCCAGAGCGCAAAGCCGCTCTTGTCGATCAGGCCCCGCACAAACGGGTCACGATAATCGGCCTCGGTTTCGAAATCGCCGCCGAAAGCGGTTTCAGGGTAGGTTTTGAATACCGGGAACATCAGGCGGTTTTCAAATTTTACCAGAACCGGCTTGTCATTGGCGATGACCGGCGCGGCGATGGCGACGATGAACAGCGCCAGAAAGATCCACAGCGACCAGAATCCCCGGCCATTGGCGCGGAACTGTGCAAGGCGGCGGCGCGTGAGGGGGGTGAGTGTCATCAGATCGACCTCGTGCCGAAATCGATTCGGGGATCGATTTTCACATAGATGATGTCGCGGATCAGGGTCATGACGAGGCCGATCAGGGAAAAGACGTAGAGCGTTCCCAGAACGACCGGGTAGTCGCGGTTGATGACGCTCTCATACCCCAGCAGGCCAAGGCCGTCGAGGCTGAAGATCACTTCGATCAGCAGCGATCCGGTAAAGAAGATCGCCAGAAACGCCGACGGGAATCCGGCGATGACGATCAGCATCGCGTTGCGGAAGACGTGGCCGTAGAGGACGCGCTGTTCGCTCAGGCCCTTGGCGCGGGCGGTCAGGACGTATTGCTTGTTGATCTCGTCCAGGAAGCTGTTCTTGGTCAGCATGGTCAGGCCAGCGAAGCCGCCGATGACCATGGCGGCGATCGGCAGGGTCATATGCCAGAAATAATCGAAAATCTTCCCGTAAAGCGGCAGGTCGCGCCAGTTGTCGGATACCAGCCCGCGCAGCGGAAAGATGTCGAAATACCGCCCGCCCGCGAACAGGATGATAAGCAAAATAGCGAACATGAAACTGGGAATGGCATAGCCGATGAACACGACGGCGGAGGTCCAGACGTCGAAAGGCTGCCCGTCCTTCACTGCTTTTTTAATGCCGAGGGGAATGGAGATCAGATAGATCAGCAGCGTGGACCAGATGCCAAGCGAGATCGATACGGGCATTTTCTCCAGCACCAGATCGATCACGGAGATGTCGCGGTAATAGCTCTCGCCCAGATCGAAGCGGGCGTAGTTCCAGATCATGCGCAGGAAACGCTCCGGCGCGGGCTTGTCGAAGCCGTACATTTTTTCCAGCTCGGCGACGAATTCGGGGTCAAGGCCCTGCGCGCCGCGGTATTTATTGCCCTCGCCGACATTCTGCATGGCGTTCAGCGCCATGTCGGCGCCGCCGCTGCCGGAAAAGCGCGCGGTCGCATCGCCGCCATGGCCCTGCAATTGCGCGATCATCCGCTCCACCGGACCGCCGGGAACGAACTGAACGATAACAAAGGAAATCAGCATGATGCCAAGGATCGTCGGGATCATCAGCAAAAGGCGGCGGAGGATATAGGCGGCCAGGGATGTGGTCATGCCCCAAGGGTAGGGGAAC
>JACPDM010000044.1:6458-17455 GCA_016184045.1 Micavibrio aeruginosavorus
GGGAACCTCGCTCCCCTGACAATACCCGGATATTTGGCGCGTCAGATTGACAGAAAAGGCGGATGTTCGATCGAGCGGATGATAGGCATCGGCGCGGGCGGGATTGGCTCCGGCAGGATGACACGGTCCTCGCCTGCAGATTGGTCGTTTCCGGCTTCGTCGGCGGCGATCAGGCAGGATTCATCGGCATCAAACGTAATTTCGGCGGTCTTTTCCAGATCGGGGAGGTAGGAAATTTCGATATTGTGCATATCTGCAATGGCGTTGTTATAGGCTACGATCAGGTTATGGATTGCCTTGGGCGCGGGGCTTTCCGGGGCGATGAATTCTTTTGCCGTAAACCCGGCGACGGCAGCGTTCATGGCGCTGTTCAGACCCGCGATATAGGTGGTGGCATTGAAGGAGGCCGCATTGAATTTGTCGAGGTTGCGCTCAGTCATGCGCAGGAGGACCGGCATGGTCACGCGGTGATAATCGCTTGTGCAGCCGCTCAGGGTCGTTCCCGGCACTTCAAGGATAGGGTCTTCCTCGTCCGATGGCGTTGCGGAGGTGATCGAAACGCTGACGGCGGCCAGCACGGAGGCCAGCAAGGCTTTGGTGAACGACACGGCAAGGGCCCTCCCGAGGGTTTTATTATGTCCATAAAGCGCCCGATCGGGGCGTTTTGCAAGTATTTTCCCGGATCAGGGTTTGAAATCATGCCCCAGATAGCGGCGGGAGAGGTGATCCATATAGTGCCGGGCATTGAGCGGTTCGCCCGTCGCGGCGGTGAAAAGCTGGTCCTGCGTCAGCAGGGAGCCGTGGCCATGAACGTTTTTCTCCAGCCAGCTTCGCAGGGTTTTGAACTGCCCCCCGGCGATCTCGCCGCGGATTTCGGGCTGCGCCTTGACGGCGGCGGCAAAAAACTGCGCCGCGCCCATCGCCCCCAGCGTATAGGCGGGGAAATAGCCGATGCTGAGGGTCGGCCAGTGGACGTCTTGCATATGCCCTTTGGACGGGTCCGGCGGGACGATGCCGAAGGTTTTTTTCATGCCGTCGTTCCACGCATCAGGAAGGTCGTCGATGTTGATGCGGCCCGCGATCATGTCGCGCTCCAGATTGAAGCGCAGGATGATATGGCCGGGATAGGTCAGCTCGTCCGCGTAGATGCGGATGAAAGACGGCTCGACGTGGAACAGGGTCCGGGCAAGATTGTCTGCGCTTAAGGCCGGGTCGGCCGGGCGTCCGAACAGGCGGGATGTTTCCGCGGAGAGATAGGATAGATATTCCGGCGTCTTGCAGGCCTGCTGCTCCATCACCATCGACTGGCTTTCATGGATGTCCATGCCCATGGTGTGGCCGGCGGGCTGATAGCGCCACGCGCGCGGCGTGCCTTGCTCATACAGGCTGTGGCCGGTTTCGTGCGCGGTGGTGTAAAGCGCCTCTGTCATGTCGGATTTTTTATAGCGCGTCGTCAGGCGGGAATCGTCGGGCGTGCCGTCGCTCAAGGGGTGCATGTCGCCGTTATAGGCAAGGCCGCGACTGGAATCGAAGCCAAGCGCCATCATCAGGTTGTGATTGAGACGTTTTTGAAGGGTGAGCCTTACATCGCCGATCGGCAGCGCGGCGGGACGCTTGCCCTGAAGGTCGATGGCCTCGGCGATCATCGGCGGCAGGGCCTTTTCCAGCGCTGCGAATTCGCGCTCCACCGTCGCCAGCTTGAGGCCGGGGCTGAACTGGTCGAGCAGGGCTTCATAGGCCGTGGCAAAGCCAAGGCGGTCTTTGAGGATATCGCCGACCTCGCGGGACAGGGCGAAGGCGCGCTCGTAAATCGGCTTCATTACCGCCCAGTTGCCGGCGTCGCGGTATTGCGTGTGCAGATTGTTACCTTCGAGCGACAGGCGCGCTTTCTCCCGCACCATATCCTCGGGCAGGGCGGTGGCGATCACCCACTCGCGGCGCATGAGGGAAAGATTGACGCGGTCCTGCGCGGAGAGGTTTTGTTTGTCCGCATCAGCAGCCGCCAGCCAATCGCCGACGGCCGGATCGGTCAGCAATTTGTGATGCGCGGTCGCAATCGCCATGCTTTGCTCGGCGCGGTCGCCTTCGCTGCCCGGTTTCATCACCGTCATGCTGTCCATATAGAGGATGCTGTCCGCGCCGCTCAGGGCGGAGAGGGTGTGAAAACGCTCTTTCAGTTTCTGATATGCCGCAGACATGATGCCCCGATCCCCGTTTTTTGATGATTATGGTGAAATGGTAATCATACGGAAAAAGGCAAGTCAAGAAATCCGCGTTCCTTAAGCGTCAGGGCCGGACGTTCCAGCTCTGGATCTGCCAGTTATGGCCGTCATGCTCCAGAACACCGAAGGCGCCTGTGGCGAGTTTTGGGCCGAAACTGCGGCAGGCTTCTTCAAAATCGCCGCCAAGGCCAAGAGCGAAGCGGGCGATGCCGTTGGAGGTGATGACGAGGACGACGCTGTCCGGCTGCGTCGCCACGATATGATCGGCGAAGTCTTTCCAGCGTCTTGCGATCGTCTGCGAATCGGGGCTCCAGCCTTGCGGCATGATCGCCTTTTCCTCCCAGTCGCCCATCGCGCTTTCGCCGATGCGGGCGATGACCTTGTCTTCGGTCTGGTTTTCGTCGGGGCCGTAATCCAGTTCGTTGAACATCGGCATCGCCTGCGGGGGCAGATTGATTCCAGCGGATTCATTGACGCATTCGGCCATCTGCCGCGTGCGGCGCAATTCGGACGTATAGATGCGGTCGGGGAGGAGATTGATTTTTTTCAGGTAGGCACCGAGGTTGTGGCCATGCTCGATGCCCTTGGCGGTCAGGGGAAGATCGGTGCGCTGGCCGACGCGGCGCGGGGTTTCGCCGGGCTCGAACGTATTGCCGTGCCGCGCGACGATCAGGATGGTCATGATGCCGCCAGAATTTTTTCGGCGCGGGCGAGGTCCTCGGGGGAATCGATCCCCGCCTGCGCCATGCCGGGGTCGGTATCGACGATGACGGTCTGCACCGGAATATCGTTTTCAAGCAGGCGCAATTGCTCCAGCCCTTCAAGCCGCTCATAGCGGCCTTCGGGCAGGGTGACGAAATGTTCCAGCACGTCGGTGCGGAAGCCGTAGAGTCCGATATGCTGCTGCACGGGTGAAAATTCAGACGCCCGGTCTTCCTTGCGGATGGCGGGGATGATGGTTTTGGAAAACCATAGCGCCTGCCCGCGAAAATCGGTGACGCAGGTCGTGCCGCTGAACGGCGTGGTTTTCTTGTTTTCGCGCAGGCGGTCGAGGTCCGCCCAGCGCAGGCTGACGACAGGCGTCACGACGGGCAGGGCCGGGTTGTCCTGCCATGCCTTGATGACGGCACGGATAACGGCGGGCGGAGTGAACGGGGCGTCGCCCTGAAGGTTGATGATGAAATCGGGCCGGGTTTTCATCTGCCTGACAGCGGCAAGGACGCGGTCGGACCCCGTGGGGCAGTCCGGCGGCGTCATAAAGCAGGCGACACCCAGCGATTTCGCGTGATCGGCGATCCTTTCATCCTCTGTCGCCACGGCAATGGCAACATCCTCCATCCCCGCCGCCGCCTTCTGCGCGAGATCGACGACGCGCGCGAGCATCGAGCGCCCGCCGATCAGGGCCAGAGGCTTTCCGGGAAAGCGGGTGGAGGCGTAACGCGCCGGGATGATGATGGCGATGGTCATGGCGTTTCCTTCGCCCACCATGTCTCCGTCACCGGCAAGCCGTATTCCGGCATTTTATCGGGCTTTCCGAACTTATCCCAATAGGCGATGCGCCATGCCGCAAGGTGCCAGTTGGGGATGAGGTAATACCCCCATTGCAGCACGCGGTCGAGGGCGCGGCAGCGCAGGACGAGGTCCTCGCGCGTCGGGGCGCTCACGATCTCATCGACCAGCGCATCGACGACCGGATCCTTGATGCCGATATAGTTGCGCGAACCCGGCGTGTTGGCGCGGGCGCTGCCCCAGTATTCGCGCTGCTCGTTGCCCGGAGAGCTGGACTGGCCGAAGACCATCACCGTCATGTCGTAATCGAAATTGTTCATGCGGTTCTGGTACTGGGCGTCGTCGATGGAGCGGTAATTCGCCTTGACGCCGATTTTTTGCAGATTCTGCACGAACGGCATGATCCAGCGCTCGAAGGCCGGGTTGTCGTCGATGAATTCAAATTCAAGGCGCTGGCCCGTGGTTTTATGGGTGCGGATGCCGTCCTTGCCCGTCACGTAACCGGCGGCCTCCAGAATCTGCGCGGCCTTGCGCAGATTGTCGCGATTGTTGCCCGAACCGTCGGTTTTGGGCGGGGCGTAGACAGAGGTGAACACATCAGACGGCAGTTTATCGCGGAAGGGTTCGAGGATTTTCAGCTCGGCCTCGTCCGGCAGGGCGGTCGCCGCCATGTCGGAGTTAGAAAAATAGCTTTGCGAGCGTTTATAGCTGTCGAACGCATATTGCCTGTTCGACCATTCGAAGTCGAAGGCATAGGCCATCGCCTCGCGCACGGCACGATCCTGAAACACGGGTTTGCGGATATTGTAGATAAAACCCTGAATGCCCTGCGGCAATTCGTGTTTTATGGTCTCCTTTTTGATTCGGCCCTCTTTCACCGCCGGGGATTCATAGGCGGTCGCCCAGAGCTTTGCGGTGTTTTCCTGCCGGAAGTCATAGCGACCGCCAAGGAAGGCTTCCAGTGCCACGTTGCCGTCGCGGTAATACTCATAGGAGAGCGTATCGAAGTTATAGCGCCCGCGATTGAGCGGAAGATCCTTGCCCCACCAGTCGGTGACGCGGGTATAGGTCACGGACTCTCCGGGTTTGACGACGCCGAATTTATAGGGACCGCTGCCAAGGGGCGGGGTCAGCGTGGTCTCGCCGAATTTGCGCCCCTCCGCCGTCCAGTAATGTTTCGGCAGGACCGGCATCTGGCCGACGATCAGCGGCAATTCGCGGTTGCCCGCCATGTCGAAGGTGAATTTCACCCTGGCCGGGGACAGGGCCTCGACCGCTTTGACGTTGGCGTAATAGGCCTTATAAAACGGCGTTCCTTCGGTGATAAGGGTATTGAAAGTCCAGACGACGTCATCGGCGGTGACGGGCTGGCCGTCATGCCATTTCGCTTCCGGGCGGAGGTTGAAAATCACCCAGCTTCGGTCATCCGGCGTTTCAAGGCTTTCGGCCAGCGCGCCGTATTCGGTGAAGGGCTCGTCCGCCGAGGATTCAAGAAGGGTTTCATAGATGCTGGTCGATCCCGCCGCCGGAACGCCCTTGACGATAAAGGGGTTCAGGGAGTCGAACGTACCGACGACGTGCTGCCGGAAGGTTCCGCCCTTGGGCGCATCGGGATTGACGTAGTCGAGGTGCTGGAAACCGGCAGGGTATTTCGGCGCGCCGTGCATCGCAAGGCCGTGGACCGGGGCGGGTGCTGCATCTTGCGCCAGCGCAGGCAGCGGCATGAGAAGAAGGGCGAGCAAGGCGGCGTGTTTCAGCATCATCGGCATCCCGTCATTATGAAATGAGATAAGAAAATTGAGGCTAGCATGGCAAAGGCCGGGGCAAAAGGCCCTGTTTTTCCAGCCTATGTTTAATCAAAGAACACGTTCATGGCGGATTTAAGGAAACCCGGTGAATTGAATGTGCCGGAGAGAATATTCAGGTTGTGGGTCGCGGCCTGAAGGATTTCCTCGCTGTTGCTGCCTGTGCTGGCGGACTTCACGATGTCGCACAGGGTTTTGCGGTTGGCGATAAGGTCGCTGCGATCGATGATATAATGAAAGCTGCGCCCGGAATCGGAACGCATCGTCATGCGGATGAGATGTCCGCCGATTTCCAACGCGGCAAGTCGGTCGGTGTTCTCCGGGTTTGCGAGGTGTTCGGCAAGACCGTCGATCATGGCGATTTTCAGGGCCGCGCGCGCGCGTTCTTGCTCCGGGGTCAGGCTTCCGGTCAGGTCTTCGCGGGAAAAAATTTTCTCGGAGCCGCGCGCATCGACCATCACGGCTTCAAAGGTCTTGGCGGTGCGGCGGATTTTCTGAAAAGAAAGCCCGGCATCGTCAAAGCGGCGGCTAAGTTTTTCAAGGCCAAACATGGGGGCTGTTATAACGGGATTCCGCGGAAATTGTCAAAACTTCGGCTTAGGCCGCGGTCTGGCGGCGTTCCCGGGAATGATAGGCGGCGTGTAGATCGGGTTTGCCGAAGAAATAACCCTGACCGAAATCAATCCCGTATTCCAGCAATTCCTTCAGATCCGGCTCGCGCTCGATCTTTTCGACGATCAGGTCAATGCCGGATTTATCCATCTGGCGCTTGAGTTTATGGACGCGGGCTGGGCCGCCCTCCTGCGCCGCTTCGCGCAGCAGCCACCCGGCGTCGAGTTTCAGGAAGCGGATATGCCGTCCACGCAGCATATTGATGTCGATGCGGCGCTTGCGCACCTGATCGACCGAGAAGCGGCAGCCGAGTTGCGAGAGGCCGTCGAGAACCTCAATGAGCGTCTTGCCCGCGTCTTCAACGTCCTGCAACGGCAGTTCGAAGATCAGGCGGCTGGCAAGAACGCGGTGCTGCGCCAGAAAGGTAACGAGATCGTTCATGAATCCGGTGTCGTGCAGGGTCGCCGACGCAATGTTCAGGATATACGGCATGGCCCTGTCGTCGTTGCGGCGGTCGCGCAGGATTTGCAGGCAGCGCAGCAGCAAAAGATTGTCGATCGCGGGGACCAGCTCTTCCTTGTGCGCGAGTTCGAGGTAGCGGCCCGCCGGAATATAGGACCCCGCATGGGCGCGCAGGCGGGCGAAAACTTCGTACATGCGCAGCTTGCGTTGCGGCAGGCTGACGATAGGCTGGGCGAAAACGTCGAGGTGGTCGTGCCGTACGGCATGGCGCACCAGTTCGAGAATGACGGTATCGCTGAATTTGTCGAAATTGGGCGCAAGTTCGGCCTCCAGCGCCGTCGGGGTGCGGGGCAGGCGCGGTGGCGGTGCGACTTCAAGCTGGAGGATTGCGTCCATCGGGTCCGGTTCCGGCACTACGGGGACGGTTTGATCCGCCGCAGCCGTGATGGCGGCGCGGGGTTTCTGGCCGATATTGCTGAGCTGCGCGATGATGGCTTCGATCATCCGCGCTTCGGCGGAATGGGAGGGGGCGTGGTCCCGGCCCATGTCGCGCACGGTACTGGCGGCGTCGTACAGGCCTTCCTTGATGGCGGCGATATCGGTGCGGTTGCGCGCGACTTCGCGCACAAGGCGGTCATGGTTGCGGCCAAGGGCCTGCAATTGCTCGGTGATGGTCCTTTCCCAGCCGCGGCGGGAGGCAATGTCATAAACGACCAGCGCCCCGACGGAGAGAATGGCCAGCAGCAGAAAAATATTTTCCCCGCCGCCGTAATGCGCAGCCAGCGCAAGCCCGACCGTCGCCGCGCCGATCAGAAACCCTGTGCGTGCGCGGTGCGAGCGGACGAGGCCGAAAACGTCATCACGACTCGGGATATGCAGGAAATGAAAACCCTCGCCTTTCCGGTTAGGGGCGGCGGGCCTGTCCTTTTTCACGCGAAAGTTTTTTATAAACGGCGGAAGCATCTCCGATCCCGATCAAATCCCTTTGCCGACGGCTTCGTCAATCGTGGCGTAACCATCCTTTTTCAGCAATTGTGCCAGTTCAGCGGTGATTCTTTTTACCACGCCCGGCCCTTGAAACGCCAGAGCGGAATAAATCTGCACCAGCGACGCCCCGGCGCGGATCTTGTCATAGGCGTCCAGGCCCGAGGAAACGCCGCCAGCGCCGATAATCGGCAGCTTGCCGCCGGTCAGGCGGTAGAAATTGCGAATCATGTCGGTGGATTTTTCTGACAAAGGCTGCCCGCTCAGTCCGCCTTTTTCCTCCCGGAACGATTCGGGCAAATGGACGGGGCGATCCAGTGTGGTGTTGGTCAGGATCAGCCCGTCAATGCCGGAATCGAGCGCTGCGCGGGCGAGGTCTTCCTGCTGCCGTTCCCCGAGATCGGGGGAGAGCTTCACCAGCAAGGGCGGCGGCATGTGCCTGCCGCAGGCGCGCGCGCGTTCCTCCAGCAATTGCCCGGCGAGATCGCGGAAGGCTTGCGGTTCCTGCAAATCGCGCAGGCCCGGCGTGTTGGGCGATGAAATATTGACGGTGATGTAATCGGCAAAAGGACCGAGCGTGCGGACGAGGGCCATGTAATCCCTCGCCGGGTCGGTCTGCGATTTGTTCATGCCGATGTTGATGCCGACCAGCCCTTCGGGGCGTGGGCGCGTTTCAAGGAATTCCTCGAGATTGGCCTTGAAGGCGTTCATGCCGACGCTGGGGAAGCCCATGCGGTTGATGACGGCGTCGTTTTCGGGGTCGCGGAAGATGCGCGGGCGCGGATTGCCGGGTTGCGGCTTCGGCGTCACGGTCCCGGCTTCGACAAAACCGAAACCAAGGCCCAGCATCGGCGCAATGATTTCGGCGTTTTTATCAAAGCCCGCCGCAAGCCCGACGGGGTTGGGGAAATGGCGATCCCACAGCGTCACGCGCAAGGCCGGATTATGCGCCGGCACAGGGCCGCGCGGCAGGATTCTAAGGGCCTTGATCGTCAGACGGTGGGCCGTTTCCGCGTCCAGCGCGAAGAGCAGGGGGCGCAGCGCCGGATAGAGAAAGGCAAGCACATCCATCAGCGAAAATGCCCCCGCGCCGCCTTCATATAGTCCCAGCCGGTGATGACGGTCAGTGCCGTCGCGAGCAGCAGTAGCAGGTTGCCGCAGATGCCCGCATTGATATAAAACTGCGCCGGGATCAGAAAACCGAGCGCCAGGTGACGTTCTTCGGCCCCATGAATTCGCGCAAGCCGGAAATCAGGAATTCGCGGGTGAGGATGATGATCGGCAGCGCCAGCCACCATCCGGTCAGGACGCCGTTCGCCGCCAGAGCCACGAACATCGCCGCGACCAGAATTTTATCGGCGATCGGGTCGAGAAAACGGCCGAACTCCGACATCTGGTTGAAGCGCCGCGCCACGAATCCGTCAAGCCAGTCCGTCGCCGCGATCACGATATAAAGCCCGAGCGCCGCCCACATAGCCCATAAGCTGGAATGCAGCATCAACCCGATCAGCGGCGCGATCAGGACAATCCGGGCGATGGTCAGGGTATTGGCAAGGTTCAGCATCCGGGTTTTATAGCAGGTCTGGTTCCTGGAGAACAATCCTGAATGTGCCGTGGCGCAGAGCCTTAAAAACGCGCAGGAAATCAGTTTTTCTGGAGGATGTTCCGGACGCCTTCGTCAACTTTCCGGGCGTTCTGGCGCAGCTTGGCGAGCATCGGGCTGTTTTCGGCGGGGGAGGCCAGAAAGGCGATTTCCGGCGCAAGCTGGATCAGTTCCAGTTGTTTCAGCCCGCGGAAGGTCGCCGCGTCTCCTTTCTTCCCGATCGGCGCATGGTCCGTGTCCATATAGTTGAACAGCGTCCCGAGCAGCATATCCTGATGATCGGCGCTGGTTTGCAGTGCATAGAAGTGGCGATCTAGAGCTTCATGGCGCAGTCTTTCAAGGTCGCTGGTGCAGCAGTCGCGGATCAGCGCCTCGTGCTTTGCGCTTTGCTCCGGGTCGGTGCTGATGTGATAGAGCGTTGTTGCGGCGATCATGCGCGAAACGCGTGATAGGTTAATGTCCTTGAAATGTGGATTCACGGAAGATTCTGTGTCTGGACTGTCAAGGTCAATATCGCGATCGTACTTCAGGGCGAGGTCAAGCGCGCGGTACGAGGCGGTTATCTCTTCTGTATCGGGGGGGATTTTGCCGCCGTGATCCACGTAGTCCATGAGGGCGGAAACGTCGATTTTCGGAGAGTTCCAGAATGGTGCTGCGTCGTTATAGTTGCTGAGGGCGGAGAGCATGAAGGAGGCGGCATTGCGAATAAATCCTTCCGGCTCCCCGAGAAGGTCATGGAAAATCGCGTGCAGCCGTTGTTCAATCGCCGGGTTGGCCACAATCTCGTTACGATTGCGGTAGGACTGCGTGTAATTGGTGAAGATTCTTAATGGGGCGGGGTCGAGCGCCTCGATCCTGTCCAGAGCATGGATCATGGCCGGGTCGTTGAACGGATGGATGCGCATCAGCGCGAATGCGCCGAGAACGGAAAAATGGTCGATCACGGCGGCGCGCTGGGATTCTGTTTTCCCGGCGATCTTCATCTCCCCGTCTAGCCGGGAAAGGGAATCATAGAACGTATCGATAGCCCGGTTCAGGTCTTTCTCTGCCTCCGTCCCGCGCATTTCGCGCCAGGTATCGGCGTGGCTGAGCAGGGCCCAGCTTTCGTAACTGCCGGGGGTTTCGTCACGGCCCCGCGCATGCATTGCGATGAACGTGTTCAGTTTCGCGGCGTACGGAACGGCCTGAGGCGTGTTCGAGACGTCGTTGTTCAGGCAGGTATTGGTCAAATGATGCATCATGTCGTGATTGACCGCGGTCAGGACGTCCTGAAGGCTGGTCATCATTGTTTTTGTATCGAATTCCTTGATGTTTTTTAAAATGTTTAAATCGAGTGCCGCGACGGGGACGGTCACCGAGCCAGCACCACCGTCCTGCATGCATTGAATGAACCCAAGCGATATGTCCGCGTCATTGTGGCGTGTGCGCTTGAAGAATTGTCTGATCTCGCGCCGACCCTCCATTGCGCTGACGGCGGGATCTTTCAGCATGGTTTCGGGGATGATGGAGAATTCCGAAATAATGACGTTTTTGGTATCCGCAGCAACCTTGTTAAACGTTCTGCACAGGCTCTTTTTTTCCTTTTGTTCCGGGGGCTCCGGCGCGGGGGGAACCGGGTGGTGCGTGATCACGGCCTTGATGCGCCCGAAAATGCCGTCGGCAGGCTGGTCGCGGTCGAGGCGTTTTTCCAGCGCGCTGAAATAGGGCGCAAGACGGCGCGACTCTGCTTCGGCGATGTCGCCCAGCGGGGTTTTGCGCTGCTGCGAGAGGTATTCGCAGAACTGCGCGGCGCTTTTTCCA
>JACPDM010000047.1 GCA_016184045.1 Micavibrio aeruginosavorus
CTGTCTTCCGGTCCG
The DNA here is from genome assembly GCA_016184045.1 of Micavibrio aeruginosavorus. Classification (GTDB taxonomy): domain Bacteria; phylum Pseudomonadota; class Alphaproteobacteria; order Micavibrionales; family Micavibrionaceae; genus Micavibrio; species Micavibrio aeruginosavorus_C. The sequence goes on from JACPDM010000047.1 coordinate 16, forward strand.
GAGAACGCCATTTTCAGGCCGTCGGTTATGCGCTCTGCATATTTACCGATAACGACCTTGTCCATGTCGATATGAGATTCTTCATGCTCGCGGATTTCATGATACCAGCATGAATCCGCCGCATAGTCGCGCGCGATGAAAATCTCCGGCGCCAGATCCAGCGTGACGACGATGCTTTTATACCGCACGCAGATATCCATTCCCGCCTCCGTCGCCGCGACCGGAACGTCGCCCATATCGATCTGATAGCCGACATGGATGTCGCCGCGCATCATGCCGCCGGTTTCGACATCGGTTAGATTCTGCATCTGGTAGGGAAGGTCCGTATCGACCTTGACCCCCCTCAGGGCCGCCTTGTCCAGCGTATGATGAATGGCCGATTCCCGAAAGGCAGTCCGTACCTCGATCTGCGGCGGCGGCATGGCCGGGCATGCCCCGGCCGAAGCCAGCAGCAATCCGTTCAGGAATATCAAGTCCGGGACGATCATCATATCAGTCAAATAGCACCCTTACCGCACCTTGACACCCTTGCAGACGGCACTGATGCGCTCGTATTCAGCAAGGCTGTCAACCTGCCCCTGCAATTGCCGCATTTCCTTTTCCATCAGCAGTTTCTGGGAATCGATGGCGCTTTCGATATGATTCGAAGCCATGCCTTTCATCTCCTCGATATTGCTGTAACGGAACGGGCCGACAGCCCCGGCGGCGTCCACGGCCTTCTGCACGGCCTCGCCGATTTTGCGTCCGTATTTGTTCATGACAATCTGGTCGATATCGACATGCTTGCGTTCATGCCGCAGGATTTCTTCCCGGCAACTGCCGGTATTGAATTCGCGCGCGACGTAGATTTTCGGGTCGAGGTGGATATTGATCGTGATCGAGTCATACCACATGCAGGCCTGATCGCTCCGCTCCTCGTACATGACCTTCCACTTGATTTCCGATTTGATCGCGGGATGGTCCTCGCGCAGGCCGCCGCTGACAGAATCCGTGCCGGGGGCATAGGGCGAGAGCGTGTCGCCCTTCAGCGCCGTCAGCGCCTTTGCCGCTTGCGAAAAATCATAATCGATCTGATCGGTCGTCACCCGCACCATCACCTGCGGCGCCTGCGGCACCGCGCAGGCCAGCTTGTGCCCGCCGGAACCTGCAGCCAGCGCAATCGCCATGGGCAAAATCAGAACGTCGGGGCCGGAAATCATGGTTTTTCCAGTGTATCTGAAAAACTCTTTTTGCTTTGTTAAGGATGGATTAGGGCTTATCATAAGCCACGGTTCTTCAACACAAAAAAGTTTGAAAAAGGATAAAAAATGTCCCTGATCGGCTCCCTCCTGCACTTTGTGCTGGAAGTGTATTTCTGGATCATCATCGTTCAGGTCGCGGTCAGCTGGCTGATCGCGTTCGGCGTCATCAATACCGGCAATCCTCAAGCCAGGAACCTGCTCGGCCTGCTCGACAAGGCGACGGAGCCGGTGTTCAAGCCGCTGCGCAAATATGTCCCGCCGATCGGGGGCATCGACATCACGCCGATCATCATTATCCTCGGCATTTTCGTCCTGCAAAACATTATCGCCCGCGTCTTTTCCTAAACCGGAATGAGCGCGCGCATCATCGACGGCAAACAGGTTGCAGAACGCCTGCGCGGCGAAATAGCGGCGCGGGCCGCAGCCTTGAGCGCGGCGGGAACGACGCCGGGTCTTGCCGTCATCATGGTCGGCGACAACCCGGCATCCGACGTCTATGTGCGCAACAAGGTAAATGCCTGCGAAAAAACCGGCATCCGCAGTTTCGAGCATCGCCTTCCGGCAAGCGCGTCGCGGGATGACGTTACCCTTCTCATCCACCGCCTGAACGCCGATCGCCACATTCACGGCATCCTGCTGCAACTCCCCGTCCCGGCGCATATCGACGCCAATGCCATGACCGGATTGATCGCGCCGGAAAAGGATGTCGATGGCCTGCATCCCTTGAATATCGGGCGGCTGGTGGCAGGCCTGCCCGGCATGGTGCCCTGCACGCCGCAAGGCAGCCTGCTCCTCATTCAGGAGGTCACGCGCGATCTCTCCGGCCTGCATGCTGTGGTGATCGGCCGTTCGCTTCTGTTCGGCAAGCCCATGGGACAATTGCTGCTGGCGCAGGACTGCACCGTGACGCAGGCGCATTCGAAAACCCGCGAGCTTCCGGCGCTGTGCCGTCAGGCCGATATTCTGGTCGCCGCCGTCGGGCGGGCAGAGATGGTCAAGGGCGAGTGGGTCAAGCCCGGCGCCATCGTCATCGATGTCGGCATCAACCGTCAGGCGGATGGAAAACTTCTGGGAGATGTCGATTTCGCCGCCGCCAGCAAGATCGCCGCCGCCATCACCCCCGTTCCCGGCGGCGTCGGCCCGATGACGATCGCCTGCCTTCTCGCCAATACGCTCAAGGCCGCGGAAAAAACCTGATTTCTCCCCCTGAATTTGCGGCGCAAGGAGCTTTCATGCTAGCGTCACGCCCATGCAAAACGCCGCCAATAGCCCTGTCGATCATGACATCGAACCCATCTTGTCCGCGCTTGCGGACGGCGTGCCGGGGCATTTGAATGTCGAGGCGCGGTGCCGTCTGATCCAGCGGATCACCGCCAGCGTCCTGCGCCGGGCGCGGGAGCATAATCTTTATAAACGCGACAAGAACGGGCAGGTTTTTGGTTTCTGCCCGGGATCTTTTGACGCGGAAGACCTGGCCCTTGAAAAACTGGTCGCGACGCTTTCCTACACGCCGGCCTACACCGATTTCTTCAACCGGAACGCCGCCGCGCTCGGCAGCGCCATGGCGGAGCGAATCCCCGCCGGGAAGCTGCGGCGCGACTGGCGCAGGTGGGATTTTGAAAAGCGCGTTTCTTTCCTACAGGACATCGCTGAAGCACAATGCAGGCTGTTCAATCATGACGACCTGAAATTTTCCTCGCCCGTTATAAAAGTCGTCCCGCTGCCCGCCATGGTTCGCGGCAGGTTTGACGCCGGCGCATGGTCATTGTCAGACCGCGCCGGAAGCAAGAAAATCATCGTCAGCAAAGACCACCTGGATTACAGCGACGCCCTTGCGGTGGCGCAGACGGTCTGGCACGAACACACCCATTCCCTGTGCCAGCAATTCGCCGCCGCGCGCGATTCAGGCAGGCTCCCCGACTACAACCCCTTCGCCCGCGACGCGGAAACAAGCCGCCAGCGCCTGAAATACGAAGCCTACGCGCCATCGTCCCTGCCCCGCACCTATGACGCCGACCCTGAAGAGAATCTGGCGTTCAGCACGCCAAGGCACTTTACCGCCACATGGGAAAAGAATTCCGGCCTGCTCAGCCGTGTGGCGGCAGGGCTGCGCGGCCTCCTGCCCTGAGATATTCCTGCTGCGCTTCCCTGTTCCCGCTTCTTTCATTTGACAGACAGTCCAGGGGGCGGCATTTATACTGCTACATCATGAAACAGGGAGTTTGCAGATACCGAGCGTTACATTCGATGAACTCAATATTGGCGACCAGCACAAAAGCGCGCGCATCATTACGCGGGCGGATATCGCCGCATTCGCCGCTGTGTCGGGGGACGACAACCCCATCCACCTTTCCGACGTCTTTGCACAGGCTGCGCAATTTAGCGGCATTATCGCGCATGGAATGCTGGTCGCCTCCGCGATCTCGAAAAGTCTGGGTACGGAACTGCCCGGTTACGGCACGACCTTTCTGGGACTCAATAACCTGAAATTCCTGAAGCCGGTCAGCCCCGGCGATGAAATCACGACGACGATAACGGTGACAAAAAAGCATGACAGCAAACCTATCGTCTGGTTCGACTGCGCCTTGACCAACCAGAACGGCGATCCGGTTATTTCCGCCGAAGCGGTCGTCAAAGCCCCGGTCGTAAAGGCTGCCGGGCCTACGCCGCAAAGCGCACCGTAAAAAACTACCGGCGGACTACTCCCCCTGCGCTGCCGTGTAGCCCGGTTTGCCGTCGAAATCGTAGAGGTGCTCGACCTTGATAAAGTCGATTTTGGCCGCGCAGAATTTGTTGAGCTGCGCGATGATCTGTTCATGCGTCAAGCTGCCTGACCCTTTGAGGCGCAGGCGCCAGTGATCGGTGCAGAAAGTTTCCGGCAGGCCGTCAGGCCACACTCTGGTTCCGCGATTATCGATGGATTCGAGTTTTAAACCGGGTGCGACAAGCGGCTGGATCATCGCCGCGAGCTGGCCCCCGCCGTTCTTCCCGGCAGGGCCGTCCCAGTTGACGAAAATATCGACGCCCGCCAGCGATTTTACCTGCGTTACGCGGGCTTTCAGCGGCGGCAGCTTCATGCTGCCCGCAGACGCGCCTTTATAGGATACCGGGCGTAATTTTTCCGGCGCGGAACCGATGCGCGCGATCACCGCTTTGGCAAATCCATCCGTTCCGACCTTTTCCACAGAGCGCCCAAGGCGGTAAATATCGCCCGTATGGATTCCGTCCTCAATGGTTTTAAGCCATGCGTTATGAACGCGCTCCGCCACGTCGTTCTGGCCGATATGGGTCAGCATCATGATGGAGCCGAGCAAAAGGCCGGACGGGTTGGCGATGCCCTTGCCGGCGATGTCGGGAGCGCTGCCGTGAATGGCTTCGAACATGCCGAAATCGCTGCCGATATTCGACGACCCGCCGAGCCCGACCGACCCGGTGATTTCGGCGGCAATGTCGGAAATGATATCGCCGTAGAGATTTTCCGTGACGATGACATCGAACTGGTGCGGCTGCACCGCGACCTTGGCGGAGCCGATATCGATGATCATGTGATTTTGCTCGATCTCCGGATATTCCGCGCCGATCTCCTCAAAGACGCGGTGGAACAGGCCGTCCGCCATCTTCATGATGTTGTCTTTCGACATGCAGGTGACTTTTTTACGGCCATTGGCCCTGGCATATTCGAACGCATAGCGGATGATGCGCTCGCAGCCCGGGCGGGAGATGATCTTGACGCTTTCCACCACGTCCTGCGTATGGCGGTATTCGATGCCGCCGTAAAGGTCTTCCTCGTTCTCGCGCACGATCACGACGTCCATGTTGGGATGGTGCGTATCGACATAGGGCGCGTAAGACACGCAAGGGCGCACATTGGCGAACAGGCCGAGCTGCTTGCGGACGGTGACGTTGAGGCTTTTGAAGCCCCCGCCCTGCGGCGTGGTGATCGGCGCCTTCAAAAACACCCGCGTCCGGCGCAGGGAATCCCAGGATTTATCTTCGATCCCGCTTTTAAAGCCCTTGTCGAAAACCGCTTTGCCGATGGCGATTTCCTCGATCGCCAATGCCGCCCCGGCGGCGTCGAGGATATTCAGCGCCGCATCCATGATTTCCGGGCCAATGCCGTCGCCTCTGGCGACCGTGATCGGGGTTTTGTTGGTCATGATGAATCCTTCGTGTTAAGATACGCACCAGAGTCTGCGAAATGATCTATAGCATGTTCCTCAATTTCCAACCATCCGTCCCCGGCGATTTTCATCATGACTGAAAATTTAACCCAAAACCTTGTTTCCAACCCCGGCGCGATTGCCTGCCTTGTCATCTTCATCGCCGCCTATATCGCCGTCCTGCTGGAGGAAAAAACCGACATGCGGAAATCCAAACCGGTTCTGCTCGGGGCCGGTTTGATCTGGGCGGCGATTGCCCTGATGGTCAAGGATAATGGCATGGACCCAAATTCATTGCACGACGCAGTCAATCACAGCCTCGAGGAGTATGGCAGCCTGATGCTTTTTCTTCTGGCCGCCATGACCTATATCAGCGCAATGGAAGAACGCCGCGTCTTTGAAACCCTGCGCGCGAAACTGGTCGGGGCGGGGCTGAATTTGCGGCAGATTTTCTGGGCCACCGGAATGCTGGCTTTCTTCATTTCGCCGCTTGCCGACAACCTGACCACGGCGCTGGTGATGGGGGCGGTGGTGATGGCCGTCGGCGGCAATGACAGCCGCTTTATCACCCTGTCCTGCATCAATATCGTCAGCGCCGCCAATGCCGGGGGCGCATTCAGCCCGTTCGGGGACATCACGACGCTGATGGTCTGGCAAGCGGACAAGGTGCCCTTTTTCGGCTTTTTTGTCCTCTTTATCCCGTCCCTCCTCTGCTACCTCGTCCCGGCGACGATCATGAGTTTCGCCGTCCCGAAGACCTATCCGGATGCAATTGGCCAGAGCGCGCGAATGAAGCGCGGCGGCGGCACCATAGTCCTGATGGGCCTTGCTACCATCGCCACCGCCATCGCATTCGAACAGATTTTACACCTGCCTGCGTTCCTCGGCATGATGACGGGACTGTCGGCGCTGATGCTTTACACATGGTATCTACGAAAAACAGACCCGACCGACCAGTTCGACATTATCGATCTGGTCGCAGAATCAGAATGGGATACGCTGCTGTTTTTCTTCGGCATCATCTTTTGCGTCAGCGGCCTTGCCTTTATCGGTTATCTCGATCTTGTCTCGAACGCAATGTACGGCCATTGGGGGCCCGGGCCGACCAATATCGCCATGGGCTTCGTCTCATCCCTGATCGACAATATCCCGCTGGTCTTCGCCATCCTGACCATGAACCCGGATATGGATCAATTCCAGTGGCTGCTTATTACCCTGACCGCAGGCGTGGGGGGCAGCATGCTGTCCATCGGTTCCGCCGCCGGGGTTGGGCTGATGGGCGTAGCGCACGGGCGCTATACCTTCCTTTCCCACCTGAAATGGACGCCCGCCATCATCCTCGGCTACGCCGCCGCCGTCGGGGCGCATTACCTTTTGAACGGATAGGCATCACCATTTTCTCAGATGATGCTCCGGCTCCGCATGGGCGGCATGTTCGTCCTTGCCGAAAATGGCGTGAAGTTCATGCTCCATGGACTCAAATAACCCCTGATCTTCATAAACTTCGTTGGTCGGGCCGTAACGCAGAATCAGGTATCCGGTCACGGCGGACAGCAGCGACCCGCCGAGAACGCCAAGACGGATAGCGGCCTGCTGCTCTGCGCCGGAAAACGCCAGCCCGCCGATGAACAGCGACATGGTAAAGCCGATCCCGCACAGGATCGATAGCCCCAGCAACTGGGTCCAGTTCGTATTCTGCGGCATCGGCGACAGCCCGGTTTTGATCGCAAGAAACAGCACCGTAAAAATCCCCAGCGGCTTGCCGATCACCAGGCCCAGAATGATCCCGAGCGTCAACGGATCGCCAAGGCTGCTTATGCCGATCCCCGTGAGCGGCACCCCGGCATTGGCAAGGCCGAACACCGGCAGAACCCCGAACGCCACCCACGGGTGAAGATTATGCTCCAGATGCTTGGCGGGGGAGAAATCGCGGTAACGCTTGCAGTGCAAGGGAATAAACAGCGCCGTAACCACCCCGGCCAGCGTCGCATGAATGCCCGATTGCAACACCGCCACCCACAAAACGACGCCCAGAAAAATATAGGGAAACACAGCACTGACCTTGCGGCGGTTCAGCAGGAAAAGCCCGGCCAGCGCCAGCGCGACAAAGGCCAGCGGCCCGGCATTGAAGCCGTGGGAATAGAACAGGGCAATAATCAAAATCGCGCCGAGATCGTCGATCACCGCAATCGCCATCAGCAGGATTTTAAGACTCAAGGGTACGCGGCTTCCCGCCAGCGCAATCATGCACACGGCAAAAGCGATATCGGTAGCCGAGGCAATCGCCCATCCGGGATGGTTGGCGGGAACATCCATATTGACCAGCCAGTAAATCGCCGCCGGCACAGCCATGCCGCCGATCGCCGCCAGAACGGGCAGCAAGGCGCGGTCGCGGCTGGACAGCTCGCCCTCCAGCAATTCGCGCTTGATCTCAAGCCCGATCAGGAAAAAGAACACCGCCATCAGCCCGTCATTGATCCACAGCAGGATGGATTTGTTGAGCTGCATGTCCAGCCCGCCCGCAGAGGTAAAACCGATGCTGAATTTCACCTTCTCAAGAAAATAATGATACGGCTCGTACAGGCCGGTATTCGCCACCAGCAACGCGGCGATGGACGCGGCAATCA
>JACPDM010000048.1 GCA_016184045.1 Micavibrio aeruginosavorus
CGATCCCGCGCCGGGACCGGAGGTCTGGATCAGGGTAATCTGCAGCAATCCGCCGCCACGCATGACCCGCTCGACCGTGACATCGCCGCTCAGGCGAATATCGGACCGCAGGAGGAAATCCGCAAGGGTCTGGCCGATCGGCGCATTCGACTGCTCGCCCAGCTGGGAGTCGTAGAAATAAATCAGCAAGCCGTCGGCGACGACGAAATCCTTCGCCGGCGGATCGTATTCGAACCGCAGCCGCCCGGGGCGATCAAGGTAGAACGTGCCAATCTGCTGCGTTCCATCGGCGGCGGTCAACAGGAAGCGCGCCTTTGCCGTGCGCAGGGACTGGAGATAGGATTCCGCCTGCCTCACCGCCGGGGCGGCGGCGGACACGCCGCCATCCGGCGCCGTCTGGCTGTACGCGCCGACGGAAAATCCGGTCAGGGACAGGGCAAGAAGCGCAAGCGCCAAAAGAACATGTTTCATTCCCCCTTTTTATCGGAACAGGGGGGCAAAAGAAAGGCTGAAAAGGGGCGGGATGGCGTTGTTTTCAGGATGTTTGCCGGCGGATGAACCGCGCGAGCAGGGGAACCGCGAGGGAATATTTGCCATGTCTATTCTTGTAAATCAGGCCCATATCGGACAGGGAAGACAGCATCTGGTTAACCTGACTGCTGCCGAAAGGTTTTTCCAACATGTTTTTTGACATTCCTGCGATATCCTGCACGGTAAATTCATCATCGCAATTGTCCATGGCCGCAATGGCTTGCAGCAATTGCCGCTGGCGATCTGTAACCATGGCCCAGCGACCTGCGAAAAAATCTGTATCCAGTTTCCTCGTTATTTCATCGACAGGAATTGTTGGCTCCTTGCCGTCAGCAATCCGCTGGATGAAAAGGTCATAGACTTCACGGCAGATAAACTGGATGAAATATGGATACCCGCCGGATTGCTCGATAATCAGATCGACGGATTTTGGTCCAAACCGGATCGGGCACTTCCCGTCTTCGATTGGTTTCATAATTGCCTTTCTGCTGCTTTCACGGTCCAGCGGTTTCAGAAAGAGAATTCGGAACATTCTTTCCGAATATGTCCGTGCTTCGACCAGTTTAGGAAAAAGCGTTGGTAACCCGGTCAGGACCAGCATGAAAGGAATATTCTTTCGTTGCAGCGACTGGAAGACCTCGAGCAGAAGAGACAGCGGATATTGCTCCTTCGCCGCATGGTCTGCCAGATTCTGCGCTTCGTCATAGGCAAAAATGACGCCATGCAGATTTTTGTCCTTCATATAGTGCCAGCAGGTTTCAAGGACGCATTTCAATTTGTCCGCAATCAGCCCTGGAGTGTGCTGGTAAATCTGGCTGAGAACATTGAAGTTCAATGTTTCTTCCTGCACAGTGATCTGGCTGCCGAAGCCGATATTGACTTTCTCAAGCCGTCCGATCACGATTTGCGATGTGATAAGGGAAATATCCGTCAGGACACGCAGGGCCAGATGCTCGTCCGTCAGGCTCGCCGTTTCAGAGAGATCGGTGCCTACCCAAGCCCACCTCCCGGTGGAAATAGCCAGCTCTTTCAGCCTTTCCAAAAGGACGGTTTTTCCCACCCCGCGCAATCCGGTGAGAACCAGGTTTTCAAGAATCGTGTACTGTTGCAGCAGACGCGTGAATTCGCGTTCTTCTTCGTCCCGCCCGGCCAAAAACGGGGGCATGTGGCCCGCGCCAGGTTTGAATGGGTTTTTGATCTGCTGGGGGATCATGCTAACGGGCCTTTCGTTGATTATATAAATATATTTTATATTATAAATTTAGTCAATCTTATAAATTTATATCAATTGGCTATTCAATATAAAAATCCCCCGCAGGCAAGGCTTGCGGGGGGATTTCGGCATATTTACGAGAATTTCGGCCTCTTACGCATCGCTGAAATCGCTGACCAGAACTTCGCGTTTGCCGACGGCGTTGGCCCTGCTGACGACGCCTTGCCGTTCCATCTCCTCGATAATGCGGGCTGCGCGGTTGTAGCCGATCTGCAAATGACGCTGGATGAAGCTGGTCGAGGCCTTGCCTTCGCGGGCAACGATGGCGACGGCTTCGTCGTAGAGTTCGTCCACCGACGATCCTCCGCCTTCACCGTCCTCGCCGAACAGGGCCGCCATCATTTCGGAATCGCCAAAGCCGCCTTCAGTAACATCCTCGATATAGGCGGGTTCGCCCTGCGCTTTCAGGAAGCTGACCACCTGCTCGACCTCGTCGTCCGAAACAAAGGGGCCGTGGACGCGGGTGATGCGGCCGCCCGCCGCCATGTAGAGCATGTCGCCGCGGCCCAGCAATTGCTCCGCCCCGCCCTCGCCGAGGATGGTGCGGGAGTCGATCTTCGATGTGACCTGAAAGGAAATCCGGGTCGGGAAGTTGGCCTTGATGACGCCGGTGATGACGTCCACGGACGGGCGCTGCGTCGCCATGATGATGTGGATGCCCGCCGCCCGCGCCATCTGCGCGAGGCGCTGGATGGCGTTTTCGACGTCCTTGCCCGCGACCAGCATCAGGTCGGCGAATTCATCGACGATGACGACGATATAGGGCAGTTCCGTCATGTCCATCGGCTGTTCTTCATAGACGGGCTTGCCGGTGTCGGAATCGAACCCTGTCTGCACCTTGCGCATCAGGATTTCGCCCTTTTTCTTGGCGTCGCGCAGGCGCTCGTTATAGCCGTCGATGTTGCGCACGCCGAGTTTCGACATGGCGCGGTAGCGATCCTCCATCTCCTTCACCGTCCATTTTAGCGCGACCACGGCCTTGCCGGGCTCGGTGACGACGGGGGAGAGAAGATGCGGAATGTCGTTATAAACCGAGAGCTCCAGCATCTTCGGGTCGATCATGATAAAGCGGCATTTCTCCGGCGGCAGGCGGAAGAGCAGCGAGAGGATCATCGTGTTGACCGCCACCGATTTCCCCGAACCCGTGGTCCCCGCGACCAGCAAATGCGGCATGCGGGCGAGGTCGGCGATGATCGGATCGCCGCCGATATCCTTGCCGAGGATAAGCGGCAGGGCGGCGGTGGAGTTGACGGACGCATCGGTTTCCAGCAGGTCGCGCATCGAGACCATCTGGCGGCGGCGGTTAGGCAGCTCGATGCCGATGACGTTGCGCCCCGGAATGACGGCGGAGCGCACCGACGTTGCAGACATCGAGCGGGCAATATCGTCGGACAGGCTGATGACGCGGGACGTTTTCGTGCCCGGCGCGGGCTCAAGCTCGTAGAGGGTCACGACCGGGCCGGGGTGGATGGACACGATATCGCCCTGAACGTTGAAATCCTCCAGCACGTTGCGCAGCATGGCGGCGTTTTTCTGCAGGGCGGATTCGTCGTGTTCGGGATCGCGCTCGTTTTCGGGGAGCTCGCTCAGCAGATCAAGCGCGGGTAGTTCCCATTCGCCGTCATGCGTGGCCAGCGCCAGCGCGCCCTGACGTCCCGCGGTCTTTTTCTTTTTATCTTTTTGTTTCGCTTTGCGCGGCGCAACGACGCGGGTGGCGCGCAGGCCGGATTCTTCCTCCTCGCCGTCTTCCTCTTCTTCGCTGTCGTCTTCGTCTGTTTCCTCTTCCGCGTCGGAATCTTCTTCATCCTCAGCGCTCAGGGCCGGAATGCGGCGCTTGGCCTCGCGGCGGATGGCCGCTTTCTTGCGCTGGGGCGGAGTATATTCGGGGTCGCTGTAATGGCGGACCCAGTCGTAAAATCCTGTCACGGCTCCCGCAAGGCGCAGCGCCAGCGTCTGTGCAGCCGACCAGATGGCCGCGCCGATCGCCTGCCATTCCGCCGCGCTGACCGCAAGCGCAAAGGGCATGGCCGCAATCGCCAGCAGGGCGGCAACGGCAGCCATCGCCGAATGCGCCTGCGCGCCGAACACGCCGGAGAACATTTGCGCCAGATGATCGAGCATCAGCGTGCCGCCCGCGCCGCCGAGGAAGGGATGCACCATCCACCCGGCGGAAGGGATGCGCGCAAAGGCGACCGCGCCGAGCAAGGTCGTGACGATCATCAGCGTGATCCGCAGCGGCAGCGGCGAGATTTTCATCCGCCGCAAAATCCGCCAGCCCCAAAAACCGGTGATAAGGCCGAACAGCGCCCCGGCAAGGCCGATGGTTTGCAGCAAGAGATCGCCGATATGGGCGCCGGGCGTGCCCATCAGGTTGCGGACCCGCTCCGCGCCCGTGGACGCCGTATTCCATGACGGATCGGCGGCATTGTAACTGGCGAGCGAGACCAGAATCGCAATCCCGCCCAGCATCAGCGCAAGGCCGAACCCGTCCACCAGACGGTTGGCGACGAAGGCCTGAAGCGATTCAGGAACAAGGGCATCGAGAATCCCGGGTTTTTTCCGGGCGTAACGGCGGGTGCGGGACATGATGTGATTTACCAGAAGATCGAACGATCGCGGGAACGGAACATTGGGGAAATTGTACCGCCCCCGCCCCGCCCGCACAAGGTTTTCGGGGCCGGACAAGGCATTAATCATTCATTAATCATTCCCCGGCATTCTCGGGATGAATCTTCAGCCTGTTTCACCCGACCGGGTGATTCGTTTTCAAAAAACGACGCGGATTGAAAGAAGGGAAAATGGGCATGCCCCAGAGCGCAGCAATGCATAATTCGGCCAAGGCGAATATCGAATATACGATTTACACCTTCCAAAAAGACGCCGCCAAACCGAAATCGGCGGAAAGCTGGCAGAAGCAGGAAACCCTGAGCGATATGGGGCAGGCGATCAAAAAAGCCGAAGCCCTGTACGGCAGCGGCAAATACTGCAAGGTCGAGATCAAGCAGAAATACACCGACCCGAAAAACAACCGCGTCATCGACACGACGCTGAAGACCTATGCGCGCAAGGAGAAAAAATCCTTAAGCACCGCCGCCCTCGCGGCCATCGCAGCCTTCGGCGGAATCGTCGCCTTCCTGCTGACCTATTATCTGGGGCGGGGTTAACCTCAAGCGAAGCCCTTTTTCCTCCACCCTCACATTCTTCCACCACAGACCCTGCGGCCACATCGCTGTTTTATATTATGAAAACTAAACCGGCCGCCCAATATATATTTGACATCCCCCCGGCGCTCCGCTAGAAACGCCCGCAGTTATTTCCCGGATTTCAGCGGGAAAGCCGTAACCTTGCCCAGGTGGCGGAATTGGTAGACGCGCAGGTTTCAGGTACCTGTGGCCGAAAGGTCGTGGAGGTTCGAGTCCTCTTCTGGGCACCATCCCCTTCGCCGGACAGCGGTTGCCGCGCCGGAAGCCTTGGCGAAGGCTCCCCGGCGCGATAGGATTACCGCATGACCATTACCCTGCACAAAGGCGACATTCCCGCAAACCTGAGCTTCGGGCCGTCGGTGGCCGTCGATACCGAGGCGATGGGCCTCAACAATCACCGCGACCGCCTGTGCCTGATCCAGCTTTCGGCCGGGGACGGCAACGCGCATCTGGTGCAGTTCGCGCGCGGCGAATATGACGCGCCCAACCTCAAAAAACTCCTTGCCGATCCCGGCGTCACCAAGATTTTTCATTATGCGCGGTTCGATTACGCCATCCTCAAACATTATCTGGGCGTTTCGTGCACGCCGCTTTATTGCACCAAGATCGCCTCGACGCTGGCCCGCACCTATACCGACAAGCATAACCTGCGCGAGCTGTGCCGCGAGCTTCTGGGGATCGAGCTGAACAAGCAGCAGCAATCTTCCGACTGGGGTGCGGCGGACATCAATGACGAGCAAAAACTCTACGCCGCCAACGACGTCCTGCACCTGCACAGGATCAAGGAAAAGCTGGATGTCATGCTGACGCGGGAAAACCGCCGCGAGCTGGCGCAGGCGACGATGGATTTTATTCCGACCCGCGTCGCGCTCGACCTGTCCGGCTGGCCCGAACTCGACATTTTCGCGCATTAGGGGGCCGCGATGAACGCCCGCCCCCTTCCCGTTTCCGACAATAAAGAACAGGCCGCAAAGGACGTCGCGCAAGGCCGCCGCGTCCTGCTGGCGGAGATGGAGGGCCTGCGCGCCCTGTCCGAATCGCTGAACGGCGATTTCGCCCGCGCGGTCGAGACCGTCCACGCGATGAAGACCACGCCGGGCCGCAATGGCCGCCTGATCGTCGCCGGAATCGGCAAGAGCGGCCATGTCTGCCGCAAGCTGGCGGCGACTCTGGCCTCGACCGGAACGCCGTCCTATTTCGTCCACCCGGCCGAGGCCAGCCACGGCGACCTTGGCATGATCACGGAGAACGATATCGTCCTCCTCCTCTCCAATTCCGGCATGAATTCCGAGCTTTCGGACCTGATCGCCTATACGCGGCGCTTTGGCATTACCCTGATCGCCATGACCGGCAAGGCCGACAGCCCGCTGGCGCAACATGCCGATATCGTCCTGCTGGTCCCGAAGATGCCCGAAGCCTGCCCCAACGGGCTTGCGCCGACGACCTCGACGACGATGATGCTGGCGCTGGGCGACGCGCTGGCCGTCGCCCTGCTGGAGCGCATGGGCCTGACGCCCGAGCAGTTCAAGGTCTTCCATCCCGGCGGCAAGCTGGGCCAGAAGCTGAAAAAAGTTTCGGACATCATGCACAAATACGACGCCCTGCCGCGCGTGCCGGCAACGGCGAAGATGGATCAGGCCCTGATCGCCCTGACCGAAAAAAATCTGGGCGCGGTGCTGGTCGAGGGGGAAGGCCGCCGCCTTGAGGGGATCATCACCGACGGCGATCTCAAGCGCCATATGGGCCCGGACCTGCTGCAACGGAATGTCGCCGACATCATGACGCGCACGCCCAGAACCATCGCCCCCGAGGCGCTGGCCGCCGAGGCGCTGGAGCTGATGACCCGCACGCCGGGGCATTACCTGACCAGCCTTGTGGTCATGGACGGCGCGGCCATTGCCGGGCTGATCCGCGTGCAGGACTGCCTTCAGGCCGGCGTCGCCTGACCCCGCCGATGCAGGAACCGGAACCCGATCATCGCGACAACCTGACCCGGCTTCTCAATCTTGGCCGCCGCAAGCGCGCAAGGGTGAACAAGAGCTATACGCTTTTGGTCCGGGGGCTGAAATTGCTGCTGCCGCTGATCGCCCTTGGCATCGTCGTGGTAGTGATTGCGTGGCCGCGCATGGATGAAGCCATCGCCCCGGTGCCGAAGGAAAGCATCCTGCCGCAGGCCGCCGGGCGCAACGAACTGATCAAGCCGCGCTATGAAAGCACGGACCGCAACGACAACCCCTATGTCATCACCGCCGACCGCGCCGACCAGAGCGCCAAGGATCAGAACCTTGTCATGCTGGAAAAACCGGTCGCGGAAATGACCATGAAATCCGGCGAAAAACTCTCCGCCAGCGCGCGCGACGGCACCTACAGCCAGACCGATCAGGCCTTGATCCTCAGCGGAGATGTCGTCATCAATCACAGCAGCGGCTATGTGCTGCGCACACAGGCGCTGGATATCGCGCTCAAATCCGATCTGGCGACGACGGATCAGGCGGTGGCCATCGCCGGGCCGGATGCCGATCTTGAGGCCGCGGGAATGACCGCCGACAACGCCGCCGGGACGCTTGTGTTCGACGGCCCGGCGAAACTGGTGTTAAAACAGGGAATCAAGGGGTTTTAAGACATGCGACTGCTGTGTCATCTGCTGCTGCTCATGCTCTGCGCCGCCCCGGCGCTGGCGCAGGATTCGAACCCGGACCAGAACAAACCGGTCGAGGTCACAGCCGACAAGAGCCTGGAATGGCACCGCGCCAAAAATCAGTACATCGCCAAAGGCAATGCCGTCGTAAAGCAGGCCGGAACCGTGATCGCGGCTTCCGAAATCACCGCCGATTACCGCGACGGCAAGAATTCCGGCATTGAAATCCACCGCCTGCGCGCCAGCGGCAACGCCAGCATCGACAACGGCGGCAGCAAGGCGACCGGCGATACTCTCACCTACGACGTCGATAGCGGCGTTGCGGTGATGACCGGGAAAGACCTGAAAATGACCTCCCCGGACCAGACCGTGACCGCGACCGAGCGGTTCGAATACGCCGCCGTCAAGGGCACGCTCAAGGCCGTCGGCGACGCAACCGTCATCCGCCCCGGCGATACGCTGAAAGCGGATGTCATCACCGCGACGATGAAAAACGCCCCGGACGGCAAACGCACGCTGGAGCGGCTTGAGGCCGACGGCAATGTCGTGATCCGGACGGCGGCTGAAACCCTGACCGGGACGCATGCGACCTACACCGCCGCCGCCAACAGCGCCGAAATCACCGGCGGCGTGAAAATCACGCGCGGGCGCAGCGAACTGACCGGGGAGCGCGCGACGGTCGATCTGGCCACCGATATCAGCAGCATTTTCGGCGCGCGTGATCTTGACCCCGCGTCCGCCGCCCCGGCTGCGGGCGATGGCCGCGTGCGCGGCGTCTTCTATCCGGGAGAGCGCGGGCCGGAAGCCGCGCCTGAGCCAGAGCCGGAAAAGCCCGCTTTGCCTTAAGCCCTGCAATCCACTATAGTTATTCCGTCATGACAAAACAGCGCCTGAAAGCGATTCCAAGGGGCCTTGTGGCCGAGCATCTGTCCAAGAGCTACCGCAAGCGCCCGGTGCTGCGCGATGTCAGTATCCAGATCCGGCGCGGCGAGGCCGTTGCCCTCCTCGGCCCGAACGGCGCCGGAAAAACCACCTGTTTTTACATGATCACCGGGCTTTTAAACGCCGATAGCGGCGCGATCACGCTGGACGGGCAGGATATCACCAACCTGCCGATGTACCGCCGCGCCCGCCTTGGCATCGGCTACCTGCCGCAGGAATCCTCGATCTTCCGCGGATTGTCGGTCGAGGACAATATCCGCGCCGTGCTGCAGGCCCAGAACCTCAACCATGAGGATCAGGAAGCCCTGCTTGAGGAATTGCTTGCGGAATTTTCCGTGACGCATCTGCGCCGCACCCCCGCCCTTGCCCTCTCCGGCGGAGAGCGCCGCCGGGTCGAAATCGCAAGGGCGCTGGCGAGCCGCCCGCATTTCATGCTGCTGGACGAGCCGCTGGCCGGGATCGACCCGATTGCGATCGGCGAGATCCGCAGCCTGATCGCGCACCTGAAAACCAAGGATATCGGCGTCCTCATCACTGACCACAATGTGCGCGACACGCTGGATATCGTCGACCGCGCCTATATCCTGCATGACGGCCACGTCCTGATGGAAGGCACGCCCGCCGACATCGTCGCGCATGAAGACGTGCGCCGGGTTTATCTCGGCGAAGGATTTTCGCTTTAGAAACAAAGCCCTGCGATAAAGGCGTTTCCGCCCCGCCGCGGTTTTGTGGTACAATTCTTGCATGAGTACGAATCTCACCCAGCGCCTCGACCTGAGGCAGTCCCAGAATCTGGTCATGACCCCGCAACTGCAACAGGCGATCAGCCTTTTGCAGATGAACAATGCCGAGCTGAGCGAATATCTGGAAGAAGAGCTGGAAAAAAACCCGCTGCTGGAAAAGGCCGCGCCAGAGGGCGACGCCCCGGCGGAGGGCGAGCCCGCCCCCGAAATCGAGGCGCGGAACGAGCGCGACGACGTCGAGCAGAATTTCGATGAAGGCTGGACCGGGAATGAAACGGAAATCCAGTCCGGAAACACCACGCCCGATTACGAAAGCGGCAATATCCTGACCGGCGTCGGCGCGGGCGGAAACCGCAATTTCGACGATCCCGACCTCTTGCTGGAGAACACGCTGACCGAGACGAAGACGTTGCGCGAGCATCTGCTTGAACAGCTTTTCGTCGATACGCAAGACACGGGCGAGCGCATGATCGGCAGCATCCTGATCGACATGCTGGATGAATCCGGCTATCTGCGCGCGGAAATCGGGGAGCTGGCGCAACGCCTTGGCGGCGACGCCGGGAAGATCGAAAGCCTGCTGGCGCGGATGAAAAAATTCGACCCTGCCGGTCAGGACATGATCGCGGAAATTCGCGCCCTCAACCCGCGCCCCGCCAGCCATTTCGAGCATTTTATCGTCCAGACCATCGTCCCCGACGTCATCATGAAACCGATCCCGAAATCGGAAGGCGGCGGATGGCGCGTCGATCTCAACAGCGACACCCTTCCCCGCGTCCTCGTCAACCAGCAATATTTCGCGGAAATCAGCGCGCATGCAAAAGCGCGGCAGGACCGCGACTACCTGAACAGCCAGATGCAATCGGCAAGCTGGCTGGTGCGCGCGCTGGACCAGCGCGCGAGAACAATCCTGAAGGTCGCCGCCGAAATCATCGAACAGCAGGATGCGTTCTTCCTTTACGGCATCGAATTCCTGCGGCCCCTGACGCTTAAAGACATTGCCGAGAAGATCGACATGCACGAGAGCACGGTCAGCCGCGTGACGTCCAACAAGTATATCGGAACGCCGCGCGGCCTGTTTGAGCTGAAATATTTTTTCTCGACCGCGCTTGTCGGGGCGGGCGGCATCGCCCATAGCGCAGAAGCCGTCAAGATGCGGGTTAAAACCCTGATCGATGCGGAAAGCGCGGACGATATTCTCTCCGACGACGCCATTGTTTCGATTTTGCAAAAAGAAGGGATCGAACTGGCCCGGCGCACAGTCGCCAAATATCGCGACATGCTGGGAATTCCGTCCTCTGTACAGCGCAAGAAACAGAAAAAGCCGTCCTGATTCCATACGTTCGGCAGCATTAAGACGTTCTCAATCTTTTGCTTTTTAGAATGAAGGTATGACGATTCTCATCGCCTCTCCACCAAACAGAATATCTTGCCCGGCAAGTCTTCTGTGCTATCTTAATTCTGCGTGCACAATCATATAGAACGGATGGAAAAACCATGCAATTGACAGTTCAAGGCAAGCAAATTGATATCGGTGACGCGCTGCGCGCCCATGTTCAGGAAAAACTGGAGGATCTCAACGCAAAGTATTTCAATCGTGCGATTGATTCGAATGTCCACTTCGCGCGTGAGGGGCAGGGTTTTTATAAGTCCCATATTGCCATCCGCGTCGGCAAGAATATCCAGATTATGGCGGACGCTATCGAGAACGATATTTATCTGGCCTTTGATGTCGCCGCCGCCAAATTGGCGAAACAATTGCGCCGCTACAAGAATCGCCTGCGCAACCATCATCGCCGGATCGAGGAAACCCCGGAAGCTGAAGTCCTCAAGGCGCGCGCCTACGTCCTTGCCACCGAGCAGGACAAGCACAATGAGCATGAAGAACCGGAAGGGGACGATCATAGCCCCCTGATCGTCGCGGAGATGACTTCGGAAATTGAAACCTTGAGCGTATCCGAAGCGGTGATGCGCCTTGACCTCGCCGGACAGACGGCTCTCTTGTTCCGCAACGCCAGCCATAACGGCCTCAACCTCGTCTATCGCCGCAGCGACGGCAATATCGGCTGGGTCGATCCGACTGGAAACGGCGGCACCCTGCAACAGGCAGCGGAATAGACAAAAAATACTGAAGCAAAAAACCCGGCTTTTGGCCGGGTTTTTTGTCTTTCTGCGTCACTGCCGCTGGATTGTTTCCAGATCGTTTTGCAGGGCCAGCGCCTCCAGCATTTTAAGATCCTGATGGAAGGCCAGCGGCGTCCCGTCGGCAGCGTGGATCGAATAGCCCTGAAGGCCGTTATGGATGGCGGGACGAATATACGCCAGTTGCTCGACCCCGAAGGCCAGAAAATCCCGCGCGCTCAGGTTATGGAGCGATAGGCCCGGCGATTCATTTCTGTCGCTCATCGCCGCCCTCCCTGCCATGCACATCGATGGTCCGATGCGCGCCATGGCCGTTGGTTTGTTTTTGCGGGTCGCGGATGCTGATTTTCCGTGCCGTCGATTCCGGCTCGATCCGCTTCATGTCGATATGCAAAAGACCGTTATCCATCCAGGCTTCGCTGACCTCGATCCCGTCGGCCAGAACGAAGATGCGCTGGAACTGGCGGGCGGCGATGCCGCGATAGAG
>JACPDM010000050.1 GCA_016184045.1 Micavibrio aeruginosavorus
ACGGCGCCAGCAGCGAATCGGGCTTCAGCCGTTCATAGCGCCACTGGTCGGTATGGGCATAAAAGAAAGAGGTGCTGTTTTGCTGACGCGGCGGGCGCGCCCAGTCGAGCGCGAAGGCCAGAGGCGTCCAGCCTGTCTGCGGGCGCAATTTTTCCTGCCCCACGTAATGCGCCCAGCCGCCGCCCGATTGCCCCACACAGCCGCAGAACACCAGCATGTTGATGCAGGCGCGGTAGTTCATATCCATGTGGTACCAGTGGTTCATGGCGGCGCCGATGATAATCATCGAGCGGCCTTTCGTCTTTTCGGCGTTGTCCGCAAAGGCGCGGGCGACGCGGATCACCTGATCGCGCGGCACGCCGGTGATTTTTTCCTGCCATGCGGGCGTATAAGGTACATCGTCGTCATAGGAGGCCGCGACATTACCGCCGCCAAGGCCGCGGTCGATCCCGTAATTGGCGCAAAGAAGGTCAAAGACCGTCGCAACCGCCACCTCGCCGTCCTTCAGGCGCAGTTTGCGCACCGGAACATTGCGGATCTGCAAGGCGTCGTGGGTGCTGTGATTGAAGAACTGGTGCTCGATATGGCCGAAATACGGGAACGCCACCGGGGCGACCCCGTCATGCCCGCCGATAAAGGTTTTTTGCAAGCGGATATTCTCGGCCGGGGCGATGTTCCATTTGCCTTCCTCGCCCCAGCGGAAACCGATAGAGCCGTTCGGAACGACGATATTGCCCGTCTTTTCATCCAGCATGACGAGGAACGGCATGTCGGTATAGGTGCGGCAATAATCGTCGAAATAATCGGCCTGACGGTCGATATGAAACTCTTTCAAA
The DNA here is from genome assembly GCA_016184045.1 of Micavibrio aeruginosavorus. GTDB lineage: Bacteria > Pseudomonadota > Alphaproteobacteria > Micavibrionales > Micavibrionaceae > Micavibrio > Micavibrio aeruginosavorus_C. Next base: position 837 of record JACPDM010000050.1, read on the forward strand.
ATCACATGGCCCATGGCCATGCCCATCGCGGCGTCGGTCCCCTGCTTCGGGTTCAGCCAGATGTCGCCGAATTTCGAGGCTTCGGAATAATCCGGCGTGACGGTGACGATCTGCGTGCCTTTATAGCGCACTTCGGTCATGAAATGCGCATCGGGCGTGCGCGTCTGCGGCACGTTGGAGCCCCACATCATGATAAAGCCGGCATTGTACCAGTCGGCGCTTTCGGGAACGTCCGTCTGCTCGCCCCATGTCTGCGGGCTGGACGGCGGAAGGTCGCAATACCAGTCATAAAAACTCATGCACACCCCGCCCAGAAGGGAGAGATAGCGCGAGCCCGCGGCATAGGAAATCATCGACATCGCCGGAATCGGGGAGAAGCCGATAACACGATCCGGCCCGTGCCTTTTGATCGTATGGATATTGGCGGCGGCGATCAGCTCGTTCACCTCATCCCATTCCGCCCGGACAAAACCGCCCTGCCCGCGCACTTTTTGGTATTCGCGGCGCTTGGTTTCATCGGCCTGAATCGCGGCCCAGGCATGGACGGGGTCTTTATACTGCGCCTTGGCTTCGCGCCAGAGCTTCAGCAGGCGCTTTCTTATCATCGGGTATTTAAGACGGTTGGCGCTGTAGATATACCAGCTATAGCTTGCGCCGCGGGCGCAGCCGCGCGGTTCGTGGTTGGGCATGTCCGGGCGTGTGCGCGGGTAATCCGTCTGCTGCGTTTCCCATGTAATCAAGCCGTTCTTGACATAGATTTTCCATGAGCAGGAACCCGTGCAGTTGACGCCGTGGGTCGAACGCACGATCTTGTCATGCGCCCAGCGGTCACGATACGCGCTTTCCCATTTCCGGTTTTCGGAACTGGTCACGCCGTGACCGTCCGCGAAATCTTCGCGGTTGTATTTGAAGAACATCAGCCGGTCGAGAAAATAGCTCATATCACTCTCCTGAGAATCAGGCCCTTACCTTGGCACGAGGGAAAATCATGCCACTTGATTTGAATCATGTGGCACGATTTTTTTTAGCAGGGAATTTCTGCCTTTTTGCGGGTGTAAAACCACCAGGTCAGCACCAGGCACATTCCATAATATACGAAGAACACGACCAGGGCCGCGTTCGGCGCGCCGGTTATGGCAATCGCGGTGCCGTAGCTTTTGGGGATGAAGAACGCCCCGAATGCGCCGATGGCAGAGCTGAAGCCGATGGTCGCGGCCCCTTCGCGTTCGGCAGCCTTGCGGATGTCCTCTTCCGGCTGGCCTTTCAGCGCCCGGGCCCGCTCGGTGCGGAAAATGGCCGGGATCATCTGGAAGGTCGAGGCATTGCCGACGCCCGTCGCCGCGAAGAGCAGCAGGAACATCGCAAAGAAGCCGTAGAACGCATGGGGCTGGTCCTTGTTGACGAGGAAGTACAAGACCCCCAGCGCCCCGATCATCAGGACAACGAAGACCCAGAAGGTCACGCGGCCGCCGCCGTATTTATCGGCGATCCAGCCGCTGCCCGCGCGCGTCATCGCCCCGACCAGCGGGCCGAGGAAAGCGAGCTGCATAACGTTGACTTCCGGGAACTGCGTTTTTGCCAGCAGCGGGAACCCGGCGGAAAAGCCGATGAACGATCCGAACGTCCCGACATAAAGGATGCACATGATCCAGTTATGGCGGCGCTTGAAAATCGCCATCTGCGTCGCCAGCGACGCCTTGGCTTCCGCAATATCGTTCATGCCGAACCATGCGGCCAGCGTGGCGATAACGATGAACGGAACCCAGACATAGGCCGCGTTCTGAAGCCATACCGTGCTGCCGTCCGCGGTTTGCGACACGCCGCCAATCGCGCCGAACATGCTGACGGTCATGACGATCGGCGCAAGGAACTGCACCGCGCTGACGCCAAGATTGCCCAGACCGGCATTAAGGGCAAGCGCATTGCCCTTTTCTTTCTTCGGGTAGAAGTAATTGATGTTCGCCATGCTGGAGGCGAAGTTGCCGCCGCCAAAACCGCAGAGCAGCGCCAGAATGACGAAGACGCTATACGGCGTGGAGAGGTCCTGCACCGCCATGCCGATGCCGATGGCGGGGATCGCCAGCGACGCGGTGCTGATCGCCGTCCAGCGCCGCCCGCCGAAGATCGGCACCATGAACGAATAAAAGATGCGTAGCGTCGCCCCGCACAGCGCCGGCAGCGCCGTCAACCAGAACAGCTGGTTCGTCGTGAACTTGAAGCCTACGTTCGGCAGATTCACCACCACCACGCGGATTCCACGCAGTGAGTACCTTGGCCATGATTTTTCTCCTTAGCCTTAACCTTGTTTGAGGTCACCCAGTTCCGGCAAATAAGCGGGCACGCGCAGGGCCGGGTGTTTTTGTTTTTCCATATGGCGAATTGCGAAGTGCATCCATGTCAGCGCCGTCACGACCAGAACGAACAGCAGCATGAAGCAGCCGGTCCAGACATTGGTCAGGTCGTTCAGGATGCCGAAGCAGATCGGCAGGAAGAATCCGCCCAGACCGCCGATCAGGCCGACGATCCCCGCCACCGACCCGACATTGTCGGGGTAGTAAACGGGAATGTGTTTGTAGATCGCCGCCTTGCCGAGGGACATGAAGAAGCCGAGGACAAAGATAATGACGGTGAACGGAATGAAGCCAAGGCCGAAGCTGAACGTGATATCGCCGCGAATGCCGTGGATCACGTAATCCGTCGCCGGGTAGCTGAGCAGGAAGCAGCAAATGGCGCAGACGGAGAACGTCCAGTACATCACCCTGCGCGCCCCGTACGTGTCGGAGAGATAACCGCCGACCGCGCGGAACAGAGAACCGGCGACCGAGAACGCCGCGGCCAGCATCCCCGCATGTTTGATGTCCATGCCGTAAGCGCCGACATAATAGCGCGGCAGCCACAGGGCCAGCGCGACAAAAGCGCCGAAAACAAAGAAGTAATAGAGCGAGAACCGCCAGACCTGAAGTTTTTTCAGCGGCTCCAGCGCCATGGCGGTGGATTTCGGCTTCGCCCCGGTTTTCCTGCGCTCGACCAGATCGGGCTCATCCTTTGTGACGAACCAGTAGATCAGCGCGATGGCGAAAAGCGCCGTCGCCCAGACTTGAGCCACGGTATGCCAGCCATAGGCGACCATGACGAACGGGGCGATGAATTTCGTAACCGCCGCCCCGATATTGCCCATGCCGTACACGCCAAGGGCCGTCCCCTGCCGCTCCTTGCTGTACCATTTCGAGAGATAGGAAATCCCGACGACGAAACTGCCGCCCGCGATGCCGACGCCGAGCGCGGTCAGGAGCAGCATGATGTAGGTATCGGCATAGGTCAGCAGCCATGTGAAGGCGGCAGAGGACAGCATCACCATCAAGAAGATCGGCCTGCCGCCGTACTGGTCGGCCCAGATGCCGAGGAACAGGCGAATCAGGGAACCGGTCAGGATCGGCGTCCCGATGAGGAGGCTGAACTGCGTATCGTTCAGGCCCATGTCCTGCTTGATCTGCACGCCGATGATCGAAAAAATGGTCCACACCGCAAAACAGACGGTAAATGCGATGGTATTCGCCCCCAGCGCCCGTATTTGCTCAGTTTTGGAAACTTCATACCCGGAAATCGTTGTCATGGCTTGTATTTCCTGTGTTTCGCGGCACGTATTTCTTTGGTATGCTCCGGCCTCTATATTATTTTTGGCATGGATACCGGGTGCCGGTAATTGATCTGAATCAAACGGAGGGAATATGCCAGAGAAAGCTGTGGAATTATTTATTCAGGACCTGGCCAACCGCATGCAGATCCGGGATTCGGAGAAAAGGCAGGATGACAACGCCCCCCTGTTCATCGGCCTGACCGAGGACAGCATACAAACTTTGCTGTCGAATTCGTTCATGCAGAATTTTTCCGCGGGAAAACAGCTTATCCAGCAGGGCGACACGCCCACGCATCTTTATTTCATCATCGAAGGCAGCATCAAAACGGTGCGCTACAGCACCGAAGGCGAGGAAGCCACAATCAGGATGCTACAGGCCGGAGAGACGTTCATGGACGCGGTCATCTTCATGGGCGGGAAATCCCCGATCAACGCGCTGACGCTTGAAGACAGCCGCTTTCTGATGATCCCCGCCGAAGCCGTCCGCAGGCACGCCCTTCATGACGCCCAGTTCGCCTGCAATCTGCTCAGGATCGTTACCAAGCATTACAAAAACGCCATGCAGCAGATCGACAGCATCATCACGAAAAACCCGGTAGAGCGCCTTGGCTACTATTTCCTGAAACAGCATCTGGAACAGGATCCGCAATCAATGGATATCGCCCTGCCCTTCCAGAAATCGACGATCGCCAATCACCTTGGCATGACGCCGGAGACATTCTCCCGCGCGCTCGCGCAGATCAAGAAAATGGGGATCGACGTCGATCAGGAAAAACTCACGCTGCGCGATGCCTATGCGCTATGCCATTTCTGCGACCCGGATACGGCGCATAGCTGCCCTAAATTCGAAACGGATTTCTGCCCCCTGCATTCGGACTGCAAGACGCATTGTCACTGACGGATTTCGACCAGATCCCCGGCTTTTAGCCGCGTAACGCTTTCAGGGATAACCGCCCACGCATTCATAGCCGCGAACGGGCCAACCATAAAAGATTGCTGTTTTTGCGGAATCTCTACAGTGCAACCGCCATTCGAATCCTGCCCGCGCATCGCCCGCATGAAAAAACGCAGCGGCGCATCGCCCTTCACATAGTCGTTTTTAAGAACCGCATATTCCGGCGTTTCCGGCGGCAAGCCCTGCATGGCCCGCAGCAAGGGCTGAACGAAGAACCGGAATCCCGCCGCCGTCGATGCCGGATTGCCCGGCAGCCCGACATAGAACGGGCCGCCATCCGGGAACTTTGCGAATAAAAGCGGCTTGCCGGGGCGAATGGCGACCTTGTGAAAGAATATCTCCGCGCCCATCTCCCGCAGAACGGAGGGAACGAAATCATGCACCCCGGCAGAGACCGCGCCGGTGGATAGGCAGAGATCGACGCCCTGCGCTATCAGCCCTTCCATCCGCGCCCTGAATTCCTGCGGCTCGTCACGCACCGTTCCGGCTGAGACGGCCTCAATCCCCGGCTGCGACATCGCGGCCATCAGATAGGGTCTTGTAGAGTTGTAGATCTGCCCGTATTCCAGCGGCATATCGAAGGAATCGATGACTTCCTGCCCGGTTGAAACCAGTGCGACCTTCACCGGGCGCACGACCTCCACCCGCCCGACGCCAAGCGTCGCCAGAGCCAGAACATGCCCGGCGGCAAGAACCGTCCCTTTCTCCGTGACCGAATCGCCGGTTTTGAAATCTTCCCCGGCGCGGCGGATATTCTCGCCCGCTCTGGCCCCGGCCCGGAACAGAATTTTTCCATCCGCTCCCTTTTCTATTTTTTCGACAGGAACGACGGCATCGCATCCCGGCGGCAACGGTGCGCCGGTCATGATCTCATAACACTGCCCCTTGCCGGGAGCGCTGAAACGGCGAAGTTCGCCTGCTGCGATATGGCCGGAAACCGTCAGCGCGACAGGATTGTCGTTCGCCGCATTTTGCAGTTCCTCCGTCCTCAGCGCAAAACCGTCCATGGCCGAATTGTCAAAAGGCTGGTTGGCGATGGCTGCGCGGATCGTTGCGGCGCAAATCCGCCCCGGAATGTCCATCACGTCAACGGATTCGCCTGGCAACAGCTTTTTTGCGCCTTCCTTGCAGAGAATATTCAAAGCCTCATCGTACGAAATCATCGTTTCCTCCTAATCCATTCCCCACCAGCGATACAGCAGCCGCAGGCCGACATACAATATCAAAAGAGCAGTCAGAATGCGTATGATTTTCGGATCAAGCCGGATTGCGCCAAGATACGACCCGGCCTGCCCTCCGATCAACACCGCAGGGAACAGCATCCAGTACCCGTTCATCTGCGCCAGAAGCGTCATGTCGCCGGATTTCATCACCTGTCCCGCCAGCCCCGCCAGAGAGTTGACCAGAATGAAGAAACTGCACGTTCCGGCAATAGCCCTTGCATTGCCCCAGCGCAGGAAATACAGCACCGGCGCCAGAAAAATTCCACCGCCGATCCCGACAAGCCCGGCGAGAAACCCGAGTCCGCCGCCGACAGCAAAAGGCAGGAATTTGTATTGACCGGCGGGCGATGCAGCATCTGTTTCATCGGGCTCGCGGGCATGCAGTAAAATCTGCAACCCCGCCAGCAGCAGGGACAGGCCGAGCGCACCGACAAAAAACTTTTCGGACACGGGGACGATGCCGCCAAGCCACGCCGCCGGAACGGAGGCGATCACCCACGGGGCAAGGCGCCGCAGATCGACATGGCCGGAGCGGACGAATCTGTAAGTGCCGCCGCTCACCACAATCAGGTTACACAGCAGCGCCAGAACCGGCATGATGCGGTAGTCCGTTCCCGCGAGCGCCAAAAGCGCATTATAGGTCGATCCGCCACCGAACCCGACCGCGGCGTAAAGCAGCGCCGTTATCAAAAATGCGGGAACGAGGAGAATTATGCTCATAACGCCATTTCAGCCCGGTATGGAATTCAGGGCATTGATCGGGATCAAGTTGACTTAAGTCAATGCCGCCCCTCCGTCAACAGGCTAAATCACCTCTATCATGGCCCTCTCGGAAACCGCGCAAAGACAAGATTTCACCTTCCGGAACCTGCCCCGCAGGGTTCTGGCACCGGTGCCGCTGCCCCTGATCCAGCCGCTTTTGCAAAAGATTGTCCGCAGTGCCGCGCAGAACCGTCCGGAGATATTCAACCGCCTTGGCCCGCACCGGCGGAAAACCTACCTGATCGATCCGGTCAATATGCCCTTTGTGCTTGTGCTGCGCCCCGATGCGGCTGCGCCAAGCCTGCGCGCCCGCCGCCGCCGGGATAATATCCCCCATGATGCGCGAATTGCAGGCACCTTCCTCACGCTCCTCAAGATGATCGACGGACGGCTGGACGGCGACGCCCTGTTCTTTACCCGCGAGCTGACTGTCGAAGGCGATACAGAAGCGATTGTCGTCCTGCGCAACGCGATGGACGACCTTGACGGCCACGCG
>JACPDM010000046.1 GCA_016184045.1 Micavibrio aeruginosavorus
CTGCAATAAAGGAGCTTGATCATAAATCGGTCATATGGAGTGATTTGCCGGGCTTGGTCTCCGGAAAGAACGGATACGGCACCGCCTTTTGCCCTGTCAGGCAACCCCAAGGAGCGTATGATACATTCTGTAATCAGGCTTTCTATTTCATCAGGAGAAAGTCCATTCTTGATTTTACAAATGGCCATGCCCAATTCATTATTCTGGTCGGGAAGCATATAGGCATCCATTTTCTTCGCGTCTTTAGTTTGAAAAAGAACCCCTCCAAAGAGTCCTTCTTCGTAATCGTAAATCTCATATTTGTAACCTGATGATTTATTCCAATTCCTTTTGGGCCAGACATCAGCGAAAACAATTCTAATTTTTGCACTATCGTTTAGAGAGGCATCGGCATCATTCAGAAAAACAGCTTTGAGTCCGCTCGCCCTTGATATTTCCGGGAGCAATTCTTTTATTTTCCTTGAAGCCAAATCATAATTACCCGGATTTTCGCTCCCCTGCCTTTGCCCCGGCAAACCAAAGGCGATTGATATTTCATCTTCCCATTTATTAATTGCATTATGTTTCGGCAACCCGGAAGGATAGTAAAAATAGTCGGCTATCCATGGCATTTTTTGCTTTATTTCTTGATAATGCTTTTTCACCGAGGGGTCTTTAATATCCCAATTATAAACACTATACCAATCAATCATTCGTCCAAATCCATCCGGACGGATATTCGCAGCGTCCTCGTTCCATAATTTTTCTGAAAATGCGATCTCCAGAAAATCCTCGATGACATCTCCGCTAAAGAACGCCTGTTCACCTATAACGAATTTGCGCCCGGTTCGCGTTTCTTCCTGACCGACTGGAGAAAATTCGACAGAGTCATTGCTCTCCATATTTTTGGGAATCCATTGGGCCGTAACATTTTTAGCGGAGACGATCACACAAAAACAACACGTTAGAATTATAGCCCCTTGAAAGGTTTTTTGTTTCATTTCCATCAACCCAAATCAATTTTCGACATTTCAGTATATAATGGGAAGGTTATAACCATCATATAATTCAAATCAATGGCGCCAGTTTCGATTGAAACGATCTGGATACCGGCCTGCGCCGGAATGACGGCAGGGGCTGGGGGGTTATTTCTTCCCCGCCTCCCGTGCCGCGCCGATGACGGCCTGGATGGCGGCGAGGTCGGTGCCGTTGAGGGTCATCTTGCCGTCCTTGGCGAGGGCGAAATCATAGACGCGCACGGCTTCGCCCTTGCCGTTCTTGCCCATCTGGCCGAGGGTTTGCAGGACCGTCAGCAGGACAACGCTGTCCTGAAGGGTCTTGCGGCTGGCGTCGTCGAGCGTCTTGTCTTTCAGCTTCTCGCCGGAAAGGGCGATCAGGCGGTCGAGGCCGGACACTTCGAGCCGCATGCTGCCGACCGCCTTCATCGCCGCTTCAAGGTCGGCAAGGGCCTGCCCGTTCAAAAGGGCGTTATAGGTCGTATTGCCGAGGGCGGAATCCTTGACGGTGAAACTGGTGCCCGCCCGGGTCATGAGTTGCAGGGCCTTGGTCATCAGGGCGGCGGTTTGCGCGGTCGTCGGCTCCGCCCCCGCGGGAACGGCCTTCATCTCGGCGCGCCTCATCTCGACGATCTCGCGGAACGGCAGCTTGGAAAGGCTGACGTCGATATTGAGGTGATCGGGCGTCGCCGCGCCGAATCCGGCAGGGACGGGCGCGATTTTGAAGCCGTCATAGAAAATTTTCATGCTGGCGCTGACGCTGTCGCTGCGGAAGCCGCGCGCGTTCATGCCCATGCCCGCCTTGGCGATGGTGAGGGAGCCCGCCGGGCTGCCCGGAATGGCCGGGCGGCTCAAGGCGATATCGCTCACGGTCATGGTGCTGTCAAAGCCGTCCCACAGGCTGCTGAAGGCGTCGAACAGCGTGTTGTAAAGGCTCTCTACATGCTCCGGCCCCGGCGTTTCGCCCGCGGAGGACTGAAGTGCTACGAGTTTTTCCTCATAAGCGCGCGCGTTTTCCGGCGAGTATTCATGCAGGGCGCCGTTCAGTTCGACCCGGCCGATTTTTGAAACGCCGGGATCGCCGCCTTGCACGATCTCCATTTGCTCCATGGCGTATTTTTCCTGAATGCGCTGGATGGAAAGATTCTCATAGCGGGCGTCGAGCTTGGTGAAATTCCGCATGTCCTCGCTCCACACCCCGGCGAGGGTTTGCGCGCCGATGTCGATGCGGGATTCGATCTTCTTGTCCGCGTCATAGGCCAGAACCGGGGTCGGGATGGCGATGGTCATCTTCCATTCCCGGGGCGTATCCCCCGGCATGGCGTTGATCGCCAGAATGCCGATATCGGTATAGCTGCCGTCCGGGTTGTGGACGGAGAGGTGCGGCATGGTCACGGCGTAATAATAATCGCCCGGCTCGACCATGATCGCTCCTTCGGCGCGCAGTTCCTGCCCGCCGAAACGCATGGCGGTCTTGCGCCGCTCGAGGTAATCGGTAAAAACCTGTTTCAGGCGCTCGGCCCCGGCCTGGTCCAGCGCCGCCCGGGCCTGCCCCGGCATGCCGCAGAACAGCAGGACCAGAACAATCGAAAACAGCGCCTTTTTCATCATCGCCCCCACGGATCGCCGGGCTTGCGCCCGCTTTGCCTGACAGTCAAAAGATACAAAGAATTAACAAAAATCCACCCCCGGGGCCAGACTTATCGCTTTCATATATCTATGGAAACGCTATAGTGGGCGTTTCAGGATTAGAGGTCGTGTGATGATTTTGAATTCCCAGCCCAAACAGCTCCGTTTGCAGGATGACGGGCAGATTTTGTGGCAGGCCGATGCCAGCAACCCGCTGCCCGGCCAGCCGGTCGCGCGTGTCGAAAAGGGCGAGAGCCAGCTCAGGCCTAGGGCCGTGCTGATCGAAACCGAAATCCTGCAAGGGCAGGACAAGGACGCGGTCGCCGCTTTCATCCAGTCATGGCTCGAGCAGCACATCGCCACCGTCCTTGAAATTCTCCATGGTCTGACGAAGGAAGAGGGCATCGACGGCCCCGCGAAGGCGATCGCGCAAAAGGTGCATGACGCCCTCGGCATCCTGCCGCGTCAGGATCTTGAATCCGATATCGCCGGACTCGACCCGGAAACCCGCAAGGTTTTGCGCCAGCGTCATGTGCGCCTCGGCCCCATCCTTGTCTTCGTGCCGGAACTGAACAAGCCCGCGGCGGTGCGTTTGCGTGCCCTGCTGTGGTGGCTGTGGCATGACCGCCCGCTGCCCGCGCCCGTGCCCAAGGACGGCGCGGTGTCCGTCGTCGTCGATGAAGCGCAGAGCGATCCGCTTTATTACCGCGCGATCGGCTATCCGCTCTATGCGGGCCGCGCCATCCGCGTCGATATGCTCGACCGCGTCATCAGCGCCGTTTACGACAGTGCCAAGGACGGCAGCTTCAAGGCGACCCACGCCATGGCCGAATGGCTCGGCTGCTCGATCCCCGATCTGTACAAGGTGCTGGAGGCGATGGGCCACAAAAAGACCCACGATCCCGCCGACGCGCCCGCGCCAGCCGCTGCTGAAACGGCTGCGCCTGCCGAAACGCCCGCGGCAGAAACCGCGGCCACGGACCCAGCGCCCGCGGCGGAAGCTGAAGCGTCTGCTGCTCCTGCCGCGCCCGTGCAGCCGGTCAAGCCGGAACTCGCGACCTTCCGCCTGAAGCGCGGCAAGGCGAATGAAGCTGCAAGAGCGCCGCGCCCGCCGCGTGAAGCGCGCCCTGAAAAACCGAAATTCGAGAAAAAGCCGGAGCACGGCAAGGACCGCAAATTCAAGCCGCGCGACAAGGACAAAAGAGACAAATTCGCGCGTGAGGAAAAAAAGCAGGTCAGCTTCGAGGCGCGGCCCAAGCATGTCGAGGACTCGCCCTTCGCCGTCCTGCAGCAGCTCAAGGCCGGGAACAAGGACAGTTAGGAAATATGGTTGCGCGCCGGGGCATTGCAGCGTTCTTGATGGCTGCCTTGCTGATGGCGGGGGCCGTTCCCGCGCAGGCGGCGCGGTTTTCCGGGGCCTATATGCTCAAGATTTGCGGCGTCGGTCCGGATGGCAATGAAATCTCGCCGGGGGCGCACGCGGCCTGCCAGTCCTATATCGCCGGGGTGCTGGATTATCACAATATGCTGCGTTCGATGAAAATCGCGCCGGAAATCAATGTCTGCATTCCGGAAACCGTGACGATGAACGAGCTGCACCTGATCGTCCTGAAATATTTTCAAAAAAACCCGCAGCATGATAGCTTTGTCGCAGCCCCGGCGGTCTTGCTGGCGCTGTATGAGAAATATCCCTGCGCGACCAAAAAGAAGAAATAAGGCCCCCGATGTCCTCCCGGCATGAAATCGATCTCGAGCGCGGTACCGGCGTGCGTTTGCTGCCGCGCGATTTTTTCGACATTCTCAGCCACCGGTTTTTCCCGGTCTTAAGTCTGACCTATATTGCCTCGGTGATCGGCATCGCGTTCAAGAAGACTCCGGTTCTGTATTATCTTCTGGAAGACGATTACGCCTATGACATGGCGCTGTGGGTGGCGCTGTGGGTGACGGTCCCGGCGCTGTTCTGGATCATCATCCGCAACAGTCTGCGTTATGCGGCGCTGGCGGATGTCTGGTACAAGGCGATTGCCGGGCTGATGTGCATGACGCTCGGGGTCAGTTTCATCCTTTTTCCCGAATGGGAGATCGGCCATAATTTGCGCATTTTCTTCATCGCGACGATGCCGGTTTTCGTGATCCAGTATTATTTTTTCGTCCGTGGCGGCCTGCCCGCGGTAGCGGCATGGCCGCTGACGGTCGCGGGGATCGTCCTTCTTCTCTACGGCCAATTCGTCCTTTAAAAGTGGTTCATGATCCAGCCGAGCAGAAAAATCTGCGGCACGGTCAAGACCGGCAAGGACAGAGCCAGTTTCCATGATTTCGTCAGGCTCTTCAGCACCATGATCTCGGTATAGTCGGTCGAAACCCCCGCCATCAGGAAGGCGAAACCGTTGCCCGGCGCGTGGGCGCGGGTGACGAGGTCCGCGCCGATCGGCGTCGACCCTTCGGAGCAGACTTCGATCAGCGTCGTCGCCAGCAAGGTCAGGCCCAGACCCGCGAGTGTCGGCGCGAACCATGCGGCGAAGGCTTCAGGCGGGATAAAGGTGCGAATCAAGGACGCCAGAACGATCCCGAAGAGCAGCCAGCGCAGGACCATCTTGCCGTCGCGCCAGCCTTCGGCGATGACGCTTTTGAAAAATTTTCCATCGGGGCGGAAGCCGCGCAGGCGCGCTTTCGCGTCCGCGATCAAATCGAAATCATCGGACAGCGTCGCCGCGTGCGGGTTCGGCGGGAAGACCCCGGCCCGCGTCAGGAACATGTATAAAAACCCTGTGACAATCGCCAGAACGGCAGAGCCCGCGATAAACACAAGCGTCCATTTGAGCCCGATCAGGGCGATCAGGATAAAGGTGAGGGAAAAGGAATTCCACGGGCTGGCGATCAGGAAGGCCATCACCTGCGCCATGCTGGCGCCGCGCTCGTAAAGTTTCGCTCCGACCATGAGAATGCCGTGCGAGCACAGATCGAGCAGCAAGCCCGCCGCCGCCGCGCGGAAGATTCCGCTTGCGCTGTCGCCGTGCCCGAGCAGGGCGGTAAAATAATCCTTCGGCACGCGGCCCATGAGGCCGACAACAAGGAGGCCGAGCGCAACGCCCCACCACATCGTTTTGATGAGGTCTGTCACGCTATGTCCGAAATGAAGAAGGTGCGGCGCCTGAAAGCCAAGAGCATCGCCAAGCCCTGCGGCGGCGATGCCGCCAGCGATCGCGGCAAGGCTGCCCCAGAACAGCAAATCCACCGATCCGTGATCATGGTCGCAGGGGGGGATTTCCGGTTTTTCGCAGCATGTACTCATGACGCATCGAACCTTTTGAACAGGTCTTTCAACTCTTCGATTTTTTTCTGCGCGGCCCTGGCATTGCCGCTGGCCAGCGATTCCGTGACGCAGGATTGAAGGTGGCTCTCAAGGATGTTCGCTTCCACCGCGCGGATGGCGGCGCGGGTCGCGCGCAATTGCGTCAGGATATCGGGGCAGTCGCGGTGTTCGGCGATCATTTTCTTGATCCCCTCGATTTGACCGGAAATGCGGTTCAACTTGCCCAGTTCGCTTTCATGCATGGCTTTCCTGCCGCCTTGATATACCCCTATAGGGTATAATATACCTGTTGGGGGTATATTGGCAAGGGGAGAATAAAAAACGCCCGGCGAGGGGCGTTTTCCGGCGTAATGGATGCGGCTTTTTTTCAGAGCGTCGTGGTTTTGATCCAGGCGGGGGGATCGCTGGCGGGGAAGGATTCGATCGAGGCTTGTTCAACCTTGTCCGTTTCCGGATTGTCGAAAAGATTGTCATGTTGCCGCAGCGAGTCGTGCACCCATGTCTCCGCCTCGGCCTTGAAGGTGAAGGCCACCTCGAAAACCTCCCGCCCGTCGATCAGGGCATAGACGGCCCACGGGCATTCCTTCTTCGGTTCTTCCTTGATGCGGTATTCCATGACCCAACCAACGGCGCACGGGGGGCCGGGTTCCGGCTGAAAATATTTACAATTTGACCCCGCGCAGCCGCAGGGCATTGCTGATGACACTGACGGAGCTCAGGGCCATGGCCGCCGCCGCGATCATCGGACTTAAAAGCAAACCGAAAACGGGGTACAGCACGCCAGCGGCAACCGGAACGCCTGCCGCATTATAGATAAAGGCGAAAAACAAATTCTGGCGGATATTGCCCATGACGGCGGCGGACAGGCGGCGGGCGCGAACAATTCCGGTCAGATCGCCCTTGAGGAGCGTAATTCCCGCGCTCTCCATCGCTACATCCGTGCCCGTGCCCATGGCGATGCCGACATCGGCGGCGGCAAGCGCCGGGGCGTCGTTCGTGCCGTCCCCTGCCATGGCGACGACGCGCCCCATATCGCGCAGTTTTTTAACGATGCGTCCCTTGTCCTCTGGAAGGACTTCCGCCTCGACTTCGTCAATGCCAAGGGTTTTGGCCACGGCCAGCGCCGTGCGGCGGTTGTCGCCGGTCAGCATGACGATATGGATGCCAAGCGCCTGGAGCTGCCTTATGGCGTCCGGGGTCGTCGCCTTGACCGGGTCGGCGATGGCGAGCAATCCCGCGGCGGTTCCGGAAACGGCCATGAAGATCACGGTGGCGCCGTCGCCGCGCAATGCATCCGCGCGCGCCGCAAGGCTTGAGAGATCGACACCTTGCTCCTGCATCAGATAGGCATTGCCGATCAGGACGGTTTTCCCGTCGATCATCCCGGTAACGCCCTTCCCGGTCGGGGAATCGAAACCGGAAACCGTTTTCAGGGGCAAGTTTTTGTCCTTTGCCGCCGTGACGATGGCATGGGCCAGCGGGTGTTCGCTGTGCTGTTCGAGCGATGCCGCGAGGGCGAGGAGGTCGTCATCGCCCAATGCGCCCGTGCCGACGATCGCGGTGACGGACGGCCTTCCTTCGGTCAGGGTTCCGGTCTTGTCGATGACCAGCGTATCGACTTTTTCCATGCGCTCCAGCGCTTCGGCGTTCTTGATCAGGACGCCCGCTTTCGCGCCCTGACCGACCCCGACCATGATCGACATCGGCGTCGCCAGCCCGAGCGCGCAGGGGCAGGCGATGATCAGGACGCTGACCGCCGCGATCAGGGCGAAACTATAGGCGGGGGGCGGGCCGTAAACCGCCCAGACGATGAAGGCAATGACGGCAATGGCGATCACCGCCGGAACGAACCACCCGGACACCAGATCCGCAAGGCGCTGGATCGGGGCGCGGCTGCGCTGGGCTTCGGCCACCATTTTGACGATCTGCGCCAGCATGGTGTCGTGGCCGATTTTATCCGCCCGCATGACGAAGCTGCCCGTCTGGTTGATCGTGCCGCCGATCACCGCAGCGCCGGAGTCTTTCATCACCGGCATGGATTCACCCGTGACCATGGATTCATCGACGGCGCTGCGGCCTTCCGTTACCGTGCCGTCAACCGGGATCTTTTCGCCCGGACGCACGCGCAGGAGATCGCCGAGAACGACGTGTTCCAGCGGAATGTCTTCATCCTTCCCGCTGCGGATGCGCCGCGCCGTTTTCGGGGCGAGGTCGAGCAAGGCGCGGATGGCCCCGCCCGTCTGCTCCCGCGCTTTCAGCTCCAGCACCTGCCCGAGAAGGACAAGGACGGTGATGACGGCGGCGGCCTCGAAATACACCGGCACCGACCCGTCGCCCCGGCGGAATTCCTGCGGGAAGATCGCGGGCGCAAGGGTTGCGAAAACGCTGTAAAGCCACGCCGCGCCCGTGCCCATGGCGATCAGGGTAAACATATTGAGATTGCGGGTGCGCAGCGACGCCCAGCCGCGTTCAAAGAATGGCTTTCCAGCCCACAGAACCACAGGCGTTGCAAAAGCCAGTTGAAGCCAGTTGGACAGCGTGCCGCTGAGCGATTGATGAAGGTTGAAAACATGCCCGGCCATTTCCAGCGCAAAGGCCGGCAGCGTCAGGGCAAGCCCAACCCAGAAACGTTTGCTCATGTCGGCCAGCTCCGGGCTTGGCCCTTCTTCGCCGGTGATCGTCTCCGGCTCCAGCGCCATGCCGCAGATCGGGCAATTCCCCGGCCCGTTCTGCCGCACTTGCGGGTGCATGGGGCAGGTATAAATCACATTGCCGCCTTGCGGAGGTGCGGGTTTTTGTTCAGCCGTCTTCCCGTGATGATGGCAATGCGATTCATGATTGTTCATTTTTTGTCCTTTTCATGATGGCTGGAATGATGGCGACCGTGCCCGAATATATGCATCAGCGGACAGGATAGTAAAAGAAGGTAGGGCAGGGCCAGCGCAAGATGTTCCCTGTGCGACGCCATCAGGTAGACGCTGACTGCCGCAAGAACGGCAGTCAGCGCAACCCCGCGCCAGGACAGGAACCATTTGACAAACCCCTTCGGTTCGCAATGTTCATGATGTGGCATGGTTTTTTCCTCTAGTGATGGCCTTCATGGCCTTGGGCTTCCGCGGCGGGTTTTTCGGTCATTCCGGAATCGCCGTGATTGTGCATCATCTCGCCATCCATATGGTCCATATGGTCGTGCTTTTCCTCCGGCATCGGGCCGCTTGCGAATTTGTCGAGGTTTTCCTTGTTCTCGAAATAATACGTCATGCCGTGCGGATCGGCGCCGATAACGGCAGAAGCCTTGTCAACGAGCTTGCCGCTGACTGGATCGGTGGCGGTCCGCTTCGATGCGTCTTTTTCCAGCATGTCCTTGCACATCGAACAGCAGCCGTAATATGTCTTTCCCTCAACTGTAATGGCCAGTTGTTCCTTGTCGAAGGCCCGGTCGTTCATCATGCAGATATATTTCGATTCAACCGGCTTCAGCCAGCTTTCAGCTTGCAGGGCCGGTTCTGCGGCCATGACCGGAAGCGCCATAAAGGCCAGAGCCATGGCGATAAAAAACGTCTTCATTGTCAGTCTCCTTCAGGGTGATGATGCGCCTCATGGCCACCATGGTCATGATGGTGCTTTTCCGGCGCCGCAGGCTGCGGCATGACGCCGAGCCCGTGACGGAAAACCAGTTCGCCGCCCTTGTAGCCGGTTGCGGCCAACCCCATTCCGGCGACCGCCAGAAGGGCCAGAAACAAAAACCGCCCGCGGTGGGGCAGAAAGCCGCACCAGAGCGCGAGAACGGCAAAAAGCGCCGCCGTCCCCAGCGCCCATGCGCGGTGGTCGAGCATCGCCAGATGCTGGGATTGAAGCTGGTGGGGGACCGTGCTGAACGCATGCAGGCCTGCCAGAACCGTAATTGCCGTGATCGCCGTCCCGATCCATAAATTCCAGCGCGCGACGGTTATGATCTGGGCGCGAAGGGTTTCCTTGCGGATCAAGATTGCGGCGAAATGCAGCGCGACCGATGTCGCCAGGAGGCCGACGGTGAAATGCACCAGGATCGGGTGCCAGTTGGGAATGATCTCAATCATGGTTGTTCGCTTTTCTTTCTTTTCTAAAACATCAATCTCAGGCCGATAGCGGTAATGAAATTGTCGTTATCTTCGCCGTGGCGTCTGGCAATGGAGGACGTCTCCCCGAATTTCCGCTCATAGCGCAGGTCAAGGTAGGGGGCGAATTTTCGCGTAATCTCGTAACGGGTCTGGAGGCCGAATTCAGCGGAAGAAAGGCCTGCGCCGATATTTTGCTCTTCTACATCCTGCGCGAACAGGTTGGCCTCAAGATAAGGCTGGAGAATGAGGCGCTGGGTCAAAAGGAAATCGTTTTCCTCCCGCAGGCGCGCGCTGACGTCGCCGTCGTCGCTGATGAAAAGATGCGCTTCAGTCTCAAAGAAATAAGGGGCAAGGCCGTTTACGCCGAATACGGCGTATGTCGTCGCCTGCGGCTGGAAATCGTGCCGCAGCCCCGTCTGAAAATCCCAGAAATCCGCGACGTTGCGGCTATAGAGCGCCCAGAGCTCCATCTGTTCTGTTGCGCCGTCGCTGTTCTCGCCTTCGCTCTTCAGCCAGAGTTTATTCATATCGCCGCCGATCCAGCCGTCGAGATCCCATCTGGCGACCGGGCCGTCCGTCCCGCCGCCGTAATCGGTTTCAAGGCGGAAGGCGTGAAAGATCGTGCTTTCATGCGCATGCACGGCGACAGAATCCGGTTTCCCCGTGGCGGCGGGAGCGTGACCCGCATGTCCGGAGTGGTCTTGCGCGAAAGCGGGGGCCGGGAAAAGCAGCGCCATTGCCGCGACAAAGGTTCTAGTGCGCATGATGCTCTCCGTTCTGGGGCGTTGGCATTGATGAATGGTCCATGCCATTCATATCCTCCATGCCGGGCATATCGTGGTGCATTCCTTCGTGATTCATCGGCATTGTGTGCCCTTCATGCGGAGATGATTGTTTTGTCTTTTGCTTTTGCTTGTCTTGTTTCATGGACGGCGGAACGGCGCCAGGAGGAAGCTGCGCCACCACGACCTTGTTCATCATGCCGGATATCATGTGGAACAAAAGATGGCAGTGAAACGCCCATTCCCCCGGTTCATCCGCGGTCAGGAGAACGGAGTAGGACTGCCCCGGCGGGACGATCACCGTATGCTTGTTGGGCAGTTTTTCCGCGGGCTGGCCGTTTTCAAGCTGGACGAACATGCCGTGCAGGTGCATCGGGTGCGCCATCATCGTGTCGTTGACGAATTTGAGGCGCACGCGCCCGCCGTATTCAAGATTGATCGGGCCGGAATCCTCGAATTTCCTGCCGTTGATGGTCCAGATATAACGCTCCATGTTCCCGCCCAGACGGACGAGGATCTCGCGCTGCGGGTCGCGGGTGTCTTTTTGCGTTCCGTAATAACGCAAATCGGCATAAGACAGCGCCTTGTCGCCCGGCGGCGTCCCGGCCTGCGCCCAGCCGCTTTCCATCGCCGCGTGATCCATGGGGCCATGATCCATATGGTCCATATTCATATGATCCATGTGGCCCATCCCCATATCCGCCATGGTGAGGAGGGTGCGTGGCCGGGGCTGCGGGACGGGGCCTTTCATGCCCTCGCGCGGGGCGAGCGTGGCAAGGGCAAATCCCGTCCGGTCGATCGGTTCCGCCGCAATCGTATAGGCCTCGTCTTCCGGCGGGGTGACGATGACGTCATAGGTTTCAGCGACGCCGAAGCGGAACTCATCGACCGCGACGGGCTCGACGTCCTGCCCGTCCGCCTGAACCACCGACATTTTCAGCCCCGGGATGCGGACATCGTAGATCGACATGGCCGAGGCGTTGATAAAACGCAGGCGCACGCGCTCCCCCGGCTTGAAGATGCCGGTCCAGCTCTGTTCCGGCGTCCTGCCGTTGACAAGGAAGGTGTAGCCGCTGACATCGGAAAGATCTGTCGGGAGCATCCGCATCTCCCCCCACATTTTCGCGTTCTCCCACGCCTTGCCGAATCCGTCCGCGCGGGCGGAGTCGAAGAAATCGCCGATGGTGCGGCGGGCGTACTGGTAATATTCCGACGACATTTTCAGGTTGGCGATGATGTCGCCGGAATCCTCGTCATGGAAATCGGAGAGCAGGACGACGTAATCGCGATCCGCCCGCACGGGGTCTTTGCCTTTCGGGGTGATGACGATGGAGCCGTAATGGCCGTCCTGTTCCTGCCCCATCGAATGCGCGTGATACCAGTAGGTTCCCGACTGGCGCAGCGGGAAACGGTAGGTGAAGGTTTCGCCGGGTTTGATCCCCGGAAAGCCGTTAAAGCCGGGAACGCCTTCCATCGCCCCGGGCAGGATCAT
Organism: Micavibrio aeruginosavorus; assembly: GCA_016184045.1. Taxonomy (GTDB): domain Bacteria; phylum Pseudomonadota; class Alphaproteobacteria; order Micavibrionales; family Micavibrionaceae; genus Micavibrio; species Micavibrio aeruginosavorus_C. Next base: position 12,312 of record JACPDM010000046.1, read on the forward strand.
GCCGTGCCAGTGGACGGATGTATCTTCATCCATGGCGTTCGTGACGTGGATGACGGCGTCCTCGCCCTCGGTAAAGCGCAGCGTCGGGCCGGGGATGGTTCCGTTGATGGTGATTTTCCGGACCGGATGGCCGGTGATATTCACGGTCTCCCGCGTGATGGTCAGGCTGTATTCCTCCGCACGGGCCGGCAGGGCGGAACACAGGATCAGGGCGGCAACAATGGCGGTCGAAAAGATTCTCATGGCATTCCCTTGGGGTGCGGTTCAGGTATGAACAACGCGCGAAAACCGCCGATACGCGGTCTCGCCGGGGGAGTGCCTAGATCCGGAGTCTTTGTGTGCTGAGAAGCAGGTCGGGCCGGGACGCGGGCGGCGGCGTCCGGTCTGGCGGCGGGCCGCGATTTCCCGCGCTTTCACCGTGGGCAACAGCCGTGATGACGGCTGGCGGCGCGGGCGCGATGAAAAGGGGATCGACCTGCATGTCCGGCGCGGCGACAAGAACGGCATCCGCCGCCTGAAGCTCGACCTTCATGCAGTCCTTCATCAGGGTGATTTTGCTGTGCGGGGTTTCGCCCTTGCTGTCCTGCTGCCGGTGGCCGGGGCAGGGATGATCCGCCGCAATGACTGGCAGCGCATCGTCGCAAACCGGCATCGCGCACGCCAAAGACGGCGTCAGCATCACCAGAGCCAAAATCGCAGCCAGAAATCTTCTCATATCCTGAAAAGAGATAGCACGGGTTGGCGGGAATGCGTAGGGGGGAAGGGGGTTATTTAACCCATTGATTTTAAATGGTCGGAGCAAGAGGATTCGAACCTCCGGCCTCTACGTCCCGAACGTAGCGCTCTACCAAGCTGAGCTATGCTCCGATTGCGGCCTTTCGTAGCCTAAAACGGGAGAGGTTGTCAATTGTCGTGGTTTTTGGGACGATTTTCTTTGACGGGGCCGGGCGGTAGGGCGTAGAAATATCCATCAATATCCATAATGTACGAAAGCCTTTTGAACAGGAGATTTCAAGACATGTCCATGACCCGCTCTCTTTTATGTTCGGTTGCGATTGCTTTTGGCGTTGCCGCGTGCGGCGGCGACGAGCCTGCGTCTTCTGCGGCAACGGGTCCGGCGGCATCGGCGTCGCCTTCGCTGGCGCCCGGCAATCCCCCTGTCCGGGCCGAGGCTGAAAAAGGCCTGCGCCATTTCAGCAGCCTCTCGCAGCAGGAGCAGATGGGCCTTCAGAGCTGCACCTCCCGCAAGGCGATGACGCTGGTTCAGGAATACACGAAATCCGATGACTATATGCGGGCCCCGGCGGAGGAAAAACGCGCGGCGCTGACCGTGAAAATGAAAAGCGCTACGGTGGACGGCATGGCGGCCTGCCTGAGCGAGCGCGGAGTTGACCTGAAAACGGTTCCGGCCCCAAGCCGCTGAGATTTGTATTCCTGCATTAATAGGCGCGGTCAATGCTGAAGGCCAGAACATCGGCCAGCGCATCGCGCAAATCCCCAGCAGGCGCTGTCATCAGCGCCTGTTGCGCTTTTTCGGCGTAGCCGCGGGCGAGGGCAAGGCCGCGGCTGAAGGCATCGTGCTGGGTTAAAATCGCCTGCGCGGCGGCAAGGTCGGCTTCGGTCTGCCGGCGCTCCGCCATGGTGCGGGTCCAGAAGGCGCGCTCTTCGTCGCTCGCTTCGGCCAGCGCCAGAATGACCGGCGCGGTCAGCTTGCCTTCGCGGAAATCATCGCCGACGGTCTTGCCGAGCCTGGACTGATCCGCCGTGTAATCAAGAATGTCGTCCGCGATCTGGAACGCCATGCCAAGGTGATGGCCGAAATCGCGCATGGCGCGCTGGGCGTCGCCTCCCGCCCCGGCGATCACCGGCCCGATCTCGCACGCGGCGGCGAACAGGGCGGCGGTTTTCGCGGCGATGATGGCGTTGTAATCGTCCATGTTCGTGGCGACGTTATTGGCGGCGGCAAGCTGCAACACCTCGCCCTCGCTGATCACGGCGGAGGCGGTGGAGAGAATGCGTAAAACCTCGAGCGATCCGTCCGCGACCATGAGCTGGAAGGCGCGGGAGAAGAGGAAATCCCCGACCAGAACGCTGGCCTGATTGCCAAAGACGACATTGGCCGACGCCTTGCCCCGGCGCTCGACGCTTTCATCCACCACATCGTCGTGGAGAAGGGTGGCGGTATGGATAAACTCGACCGACGCCGCAAGGCCGTAGGGGCGGGGGCTGTGATCGTTATAAAGCCGGGTGCAGGCAAGGGTCAGCAGCGGGCGGATGCGCTTGCCCCCGGCGGCGATCAGATAGGCGGCAAGCTGCGGGATCAGCGCCACGTCCGATTCCATATTGCGGAGAATGACCCCGTTCACCTGAACCATGTCGCCGCCCAGCAGGGCCGAAAGCCGGTCCAGCGGATGCGCGGGGGTATCTGTCATTTTCACGGCGGAGGTCATGGGCTTATGGATTAAAGGAAGGGCCGGGGCGGAGCAAGGGGGTTTTTCCGCTTTCGCCTGCCGGATGAATCCGATAAAACTTCCGCCATGCCCGAAGAAATTTTTGTCCTTGATCAAACCGTGCGCCTGCTCCAGCCCGATGGCGGGTTCAGGACGTCGCTGGATTCGGTCATGGTCGCGGCGGCCTGTCCGGCGGAGGCGGGGAGCCAGGTTCTGGACCTTGGCTGCGGCGTCGGCGGGGCGGCGTTCTGCCTGATGCGGCGTGTGGACAACCTCTTCATCACCGGGATTGATATACAGCCGGATTATATTGATCTGGCACGACAAAATGCCGCGCTCAACAGCAATACGGATCGTTGTGAATTTATTGTTGATAACGTCGGAACATTCCGGTTTTCATTGCCGGATCAAAGGGTTGATCACGTTCTTTGCAATCCGCCCTTCCTTGAGGCCGGAACCTACACCCCCTCGCCGGATCAGGGGCGGGCCACGGCGCTTGGTCATGCGGATCAGGACATCGTTCTAAAGGACTGGATTGATTGCGCTTTTGACAGCCTGAAATCCGGCGGATCGCTCACCTTGATCCACCGGGCCGACTTTGTGGACAAGATCATCCAGGCGCTGGGGAAAAGATTCGGACAAACCGAGATCATCCCCCTATGGCCCCGCGCGGGCGACCCGGCGAAGCGGGTCATCGTTCGCACGCGCAAGGACCGCCGCAGCCCCGCCCGCATCCACCCCGGCCTCGTCATTCACAATCCGGATGGATCTTATACCGCCGAAGCGGAGAAGGTTTTGCGCGAGGCCGCCAGAATTGCATAAGCCGTTATTCTGATCTGCCGGGGGTGTGGTGGTTCAGGGGTTTTTCTTTTGCCCGGATGATCTACACTCTCAAGCGGAGGACATGATGACCGACAAAGATTATAAAGCCAGCGATATTCCCTTCGTCGATATGACCGCGTGGGTCGAGCATCCTGTTTTAGGGAAATTCCTGAAACGCGGGCCGAAGATTCCGGTCATTCGTCTCTCCGGCGTTATCGCCGATACGGTGACGCGGCGCGGGGCGCTGTCCTATGTCCGCACGCGCCGGGTGATCGAAAAGGCGTTTTCCTATACGAAGGCTCCGGCGGTGGCGGTGGTCATCAACTCTCCCGGCGGCGCTCCGGCGCAATCGCAGCTTATCGCCGGGCTGATCCGGCAACTGGCCGATGAAAAGGAAATCACCGTCTATGCCTTTGTCGAGGATGTCGCGGCGTCCGGCGGGTACTGGCTGGCCTGCGCGGCGGATCATATCTATGTGCAGGAAACCTCCATCGTCGGCTCCATCGGCGTCATCTCCGCCGGGTTCGGGCTGGAGGGGTTCCTTGACCGTTACGACATCAAGCGCCGCCTTTATACCTCGGGGCGGGAGAAATCCATGCTCGACCCGTTCCTGCCGGAAAAACCCGGCGACGTCGCCCGCCTGAAAGAGGTGCAGATGCAGATCCACGCCCATTTCATCAACTGGGTCAAGGATCGCCGCGGCGGCAAGCTGGAGGGCACGGACGAGGAATTGTTCGAAGGCCGCTTCTGGACCGGCTCCTCTGCCCTCGACATGGGCATCGCGGACGAGATCGGCGACGTGCGCACTGTCATGCGCGAAAAATACGGCGACGATATCCGCCTGATCGAACTCTCCCCGGACAAGCGCCTGCCGTTCCTGCCTTCCGTTCCGGGCGTGTCGGAGAGGTGGGTGGACGACGCCATCAGCGCCATCGAAGACCGCGCCCTGTGGGGGCGGTTCGGGGTTTAGGGGATTTTCAAACGCAGGGCACGCGGAGCGACGCGGAGGTTAATGCCGTTTTGTCATTCTGAGCGCAGCGAAGAATCCCTGTGGGGCGCTCCTGTCCGGGATCCTTCGCTGGCGCTCAGGATGACAGGATAAATGCCCTCTGCGTTACTCCGCGTGCTTTTCGTTTAAAGAAAACCTTTAAACCGCACGGATATTTTTCCTTAAATATTCCGCCACGTTCGCAATCGCGATGCGTTCTTGCTTCATCGTGTTGCGCTCGCGCACGGTCACGGTCTGGTCGGCGACGGTCTGATCGTCGATGGTAAAGCAATAAGGCGTGCCGATTTCATCCTGCCGCGCATAGCGCTTGCCGATATTCTGCTTGATGTCGAGATCGACGGCGAATTCGCCGCGCAGCTCCATATAGAGTTTCGTCGCGATCACCGGGTGCTGGTCCTTGGCGGTCAGCGGCAAAATCGCCGCTTTCTTCGGCGCCAGCGCCGGGTGGAGGTCGAGATAAACGCCGGAAGGGCGGCTGGGGTCGGGGGTATAGGCCTCGGTAATCATGGCAAGGACGCCGCGCGTCAGGCCCGCCGCCGGTTCGATGACGTGCGGCATGAATTTTTCCTGCGTCACCGGGTCCATGTATTCCAGTTTCACGCCGGAATGTTTCTGGTGCTGGGTCAGGTCGAAATCGCAGCGATGCGCGATCCCTTCCAGCTCGCCGAAATCGGGCGCGGTGAAGGGGAAGCGGTATTCGATATCCGCCGTGCCAAGGCCCGCCTTGGCGTAGTGCGAGAGTTCGTCCTGATCGTGGTCGCGCATGCGCAGATTGTCGGAGCGCAGGCCGATGGCGCGCCAGAATTTCTGCCGCTCGGCAAACCAGAAATCGCGCCACAGTTTGGCCTCGTCCGGATGGCAGAACCATTCCATCTCCATCTGCTCGAATTCGCGGGAGCGGAAGATGAAGTTGCGCGGGTTGACCTCGGTGCGGAAGGCCTTGCCGATCTGCGCGATGCCGAACGGCACGCGCACGCGGGTGGAATCCAGCACGTTCTTGAAATTGAGGAAGATGCCCTGCGCGGTTTCCGGGCGCAGATAGGCCTTGTTCTCATCTCCGCCGGTTGCGCCGATAAAAGTATGGAACATCAGGTTGAATTGCTTGGGTTCGGTCAGAGTTCCTACTGTCTTTGTGTCCGGGCCAACCGTACGCTCTTTTAGAATTTTGTGCTTGGCAGATGAATCTTTTCGCAGAAGTAGAAGGCCGTAATCTTCTACATATCCATATTTTTCCAATTCAACAAATGGGACAGTTTCGCATTGTGAAATAGCAAAATGAAAACCGATTTTTTTAAACTTTTTCTCAATTTCATCATCAGGCGTCCCCTGCATAAAAACAGGAATTAAGTTGCTGTCATCTTTTGGGTCGAAAGTAGAAGGTAAATAAGCAATCAGATGATCCGCGCGATAACGCAGTTTCGTTTCCCGGCAATCCACCATCGGGTCGCTGAATCCGCCGACATGCCCTGATGCTTCCCAGGCTTTCGGGTTCTGGATGATGGCGGAATCGACGCCGACGATCTCTACGGGTTGCCCGTCTGGACCGATGGGTGGGCAGGTGACCATCCATTTCCACCACAGATCGCGCAGGTTGTTTTTCAGCTCGACGCCGAGCGGCCCGTAATCCCAGAAGCCGTTGATGCCGCCATAGATGTCCGACGCCGGGAAGATGAAGCCGCGGCGTTTGCACAGGGCGACAATCTCTTTCATGTCTTTCATCGGGGCGTCTGCGGTCATCACTTTTTCCTGAGCCTGCGCGGGGGTCATGGGTCGTGTCCTTACAATAAAAAAGCCGGGTTATATGTATAACCCGGCTTTGGATGCGTGTAAATACAGGGGTTTATTCGTTAAACGGAACCCAGCCGCGCAGGCCGCCATGCATGCCGGTATTGCCGTGGCCGGTGGGGAAATTGTTCCGGGCCAGAGTGGTCGGCCGGGCATTGGCGCGGCGGGCGTCAAGCGGGTTAAGGCTGGCCTGCTGGCGCGTGGCACGGTCGCCCCGATTGGCATCCGCGCGTTTTGCATCAGCCTTGTTCGCATCGGGCTGCGGCGCGGGCCTGACCCCGCCCGCAAGGACGGCTTCCGCCGCGGCTTGCGGGTCGATCTTGTTGAGGGTTTCGGCATCGCTCGCCGCGGGCGCGGCATTCGCGCCGGGCCAGAGGACGGCTTCGGCCTGCGCCGGGGCATGGGCCGGATTTTGCGCCGGGTTTTGCTGATCCGGGTTCCGGGTGTCATCGTTTTGCGCCGTTGTCGCGGCGATCATGTCGCTCAGATAGGCTTCGGCGGGGCTGGTGTTCTCATTGGCCGAAGCCGGGGAGAAACCTGCGCCGACGGCGCAGAGCGCAAGCGCTGCCGTGACGGTGACGATGCGGGTTTTTGAAAGTTCAAAGATATTCATTTATCATCTCCTCGTTCTGTTCTCTGGTTATATTGGTTATGTTGGGGCTCCGGGCCTGCCGGGCAGGGGGCAAGAATAGGCGGCGAAAAAAGCCCGGATTGTGGCAGGGCCGCGACTTTGTCGTGTAAAAACTTGCCGGGAATGTAAAAGTGAAAAAAGAAGGGAACGGTTTTTTAAGCGATATGGAATTCACAATCCGCAAGGCGGGGGCGGCGGAGAGGGCCGCGCTGGCCTATCTCGAATCTATCCTGCAAACCCGCAGCGAGCCCGATTTCGCCGATCTGGTGTTCATGGAACATGACTCCGGCAACCGCACCCTGTTCCTCGGCTATGACGGGGAAACGCCTGCCGGGTATGTTATCCTCAATCACCATCCCGCCTATCCGCCTTTTATCCGGCTGCAAATCCCGGAGATTCAGGATTTGAGGACTATGCGCGGGCGCAAGGGGCGGAGCGGATCGGCCTTGCCGTCGGGCTGGATCGTTCCTACGGCCCGGCGCAGCGCCTTTACGTGCGCCTTGGCTACATCCCCGACGGCAGCGGCATCACCCATGACCGCCAGCCGGTCGCGCCCGGCGCAATCCATGCGGTCGATGACGATCTGTGCCTGATGATGGTGAAGGATCTGGTTTAGACTCAGGGCCTCTTAAATTTGGGATCTAACAGAAGCATTGACAAAAAAACAACGCCGTCACCCCGGCAAAAGCCGGGGTCCAGGGGGGCAGGCACAAGGCCTTGCTGGCATTTCACTGGATTCCGGCCTGCGCCGGAATGACGAGGGCGGGTTTCGGGCTATTGAATGAGTTGCGCCTCTAGTTTTCATATCCTGATCGGGAATCACTTTTTTTCCGGGGACAGCTTGCCGCATTGCGGCATCCGGGGCGGCTCCGGCGTTGGGAATCTGCTAGATTGCTCACGGTTCACAGCACATCGGGGGAGATCATGGGAAAGCAATGGGTTTACGGCTTTGGCGGCGGCAAGACGGAAGGCCGCGCCGACATGCGCAATCTTCTGGGCGGCAAGGGTGCCAATCTGGCGGAGATGGCTTCGCTCGGCCTGCCGGTGCCTCCGGGCTTTACCATCACGACGGAAGTCTGCACCCATTTCTACGAGAACGGCCAGACCTATCCCGCCGAACTGAAAGCGCAGGTCGCGCAGGCGCGGACGGCCATGGAAAAACATCTCGGCATGGCGTTTGGCGACGTCAAAAAACCGCTTCTGGTGTCGGTGCGCTCCGGCGCGCGGGCGTCGATGCCGGGGATGATGGATACGGTTCTCAATCTCGGTCTCAACGACGACACGGTGAAGGGGCTGGCCGTCGCTTCGGGGGACGAGCGTTTCGCGTGGGATTCCTATCGCCGGTTTATCCAGATGTACGGCGATGTTGTGCTGGAAGTGCCGCACCATGATTTCGAGGATATTCTCGAGCGGCAAAAGCGCGACGACGGCGCGGAGCAAGACAACGACCTTTCCGCGGACAGTCTCAAGGCCGTCGTCGCCGCCTACAAGGCGCTGGTGGAAAAAGAACTGGGCAGGCCCTTTCCGATGGACCCGGAAGAACAGCTCTGGGGCGCGATCGGCGCGGTGTTCAAATCATGGATGACCCCGCGCGCCATTACCTATCGCCGCATTCACGATATTCCGGAAGAATGGGGTACGGCGGTGAACGTGCAGGCGATGGTGTTCGGCAATATGGGCGATGATTGCGCCACGGGAGTCGCCTTCACCCGCGACCCGTCTACAGGAAAGAATTATTTTTACGGCGAATACCTGATCAACGCGCAGGGCGAGGACGTCGTCGCCGGGATTCGCACGCCCCGCCCGCTTGAGGATATGGAGCGCACCATGCCGGATGTCTTCCGGCAGCTTTGCGATGTGCGCGTCACACTGGAGAAGCATTACCGCGACATGCAGGACATTGAGTTCACCGTCCAGCGCGGCAAGCTTTATATGCTGCAAACCCGCACCGGAAAACGCACCACGGCGGCGGCGCTGAAAATCGCGGTCGATATGGCGCAGGAAAAACTGATCGGGGAGAAAGAGGCGGTCCTGCGGATCGATCCTCAATCCCTCGACCAGCTTTTGCACCCGACGCTCGACCCGGCGGCGCATAAAAAGATCATCGCCAAGGGGCTTCCGGCGTCGCCCGGCGCGGCCAGCGGCATCGCCGTCTTTACCGCTGACGAAGCCGAGGACAAGGCGAAGGGCGGCGTAAAAGTCATTCTCTGCCGCCGCGAAACCTCGCCCGAAGACATTCACGGCATGCACGCAGCCGCCGGAATCCTCACCTCGCGCGGCGGCATGACCAGTCACGCGGCGGTGGTCGCGCGCGGCATGGGCCGTCCCTGCGTCGCCGGGGCGGGAACGCTCCAGATCGACGCCGCGGAAAAGACCATGCGTATCGGCGATCATGTCATCCGCGAAGGCGATACGATTACCATCGACGGCGGAACCGGTGAAGTCATGCTGGGGGCCGTGACCACAATCGAGCCGACCCTCTCCGGCGATTTTGCCACCATCATGGGCTGGGCCGACGCGGCGCGGCGGATGAAGGTGCGCGCCAATGCCGAAACGCCGCTCGACGCCCGCGCGGCGCGGGCCTTCGGCGCGGAAGGGATTGGCCTGTGCCGGACCGAGCATAGGTTCTTCGACCCGGCGCGCATCCAGCATGTGCGCGAGATGATTTTCGCGACCAATTCCCATGCGCGGCGCGATGCTCTGGCAAAACTCCGCCCGGCGCAGCGCGGCGATTTCGCCGACCTGTTCAAGATCATGGAAGGGTTGCCTGTTACCATCCGCTTGCTCGATCCGCCCTTGCACGAATTCCTGCCGCAGGGCGAGGACGATCTGAAAACCTTTGCCGCCGCCGCCGGGATCGGCGTCGATCAGGTGAAAAAGCGCTTGATCGAACTGCATGAATCCAACCCGATGCTGGGCCATCGCGGCTGCCGCCTTGGCATCACCTATCCGGAAATCTACGAGATGCAGGCGCGGGCGATTTTCGAGGCGGCGGCGATGGTTGCGGTGGAGCCGGAAATCATGATTCCGCTGATCGCCACGGCGAAGGAATTGCAGATCCTCAAAAAACTGGTCGACGAAACCGCGCAGGCGGTGTTCGCTGAAACCGGAAGGGCCGTCGCCTACACCACCGGCACGATGATTGAGCTGCCGCGCGCGGCGCTGATGGCGGATGATATTGCCACCGAGGCCGCGTTCTTCAGCTTTGGCACCAACGATCTGACGCAGACGACGCTGGGCCTTAGCCGCGACGATTCCGGGGCCTTCATGCCCGATTACGTCCGTCAGGGCATTTTTGCCCGCGACCCGTTCGCGACCCTCGACACCGAAGGCGTAGGGCAGCTGATGCGGATCGCGGCGGAGAAGGGACGGCGCGCTCGCCCCGGCCTTAAGCTCGGCATCTGCGGCGAGCATGGCGGCGATCCGGCTTCGGTGGCGTTCTGCGAGACCATCGGGCTGGATTACGTGTCCTGCTCCCCGTTCCGCGTGCCGATCGCCCGCCTTGCGGCGGCGCAGGCGACGATTCAGGCCGGTGACCTGAAGTCATTAAAGCAGCAAAAACGCGAGGCGGCGTAGAAAAGGCTACTGCGTTGTGACGATGATGCCGTACTGGGTGGCGATTTTCGCAAGGCCGCCGGGGATGGGCTCGCCCAAGACGTTGAAGAACCATTTGGGGCCTTCGCGCACCAGTTCCCCGACCTTGATCCCGATCTGGTTGACATAGTCGCCTTCGTTCAGGACGAAGCGGAAAAGCTCGTTGCCGTCGTCGTCGTTCATCATGCGGAAATACATGTTGCGGATCTTGCCGAAATGCTGCTCGCGCTCGGCGGCGTTATAGATGCTGAGGACGAAGGTGATCTTCATGATGTCGAAGGGCAGGGCGTTGAGGTCGATATTGATCATCTCATCGTCGCCGTCGCCCGCGCCGGTGCGGCTGTCGCCTTGGTGGCGGACGCCGCCCGCGCAGGTGCTTTCGTTGTTGTAGAAGATGAAATCCGTATCCTCGCGTGTCTGCTCCGCCTTGTTCAGGAGGAAACAGCTCAGATCGACGTCCAGAGCTTCTTCCTCGAACATCTTGACGTCCCAGCCGGAGCCGATGGCAATGTTCTGCAAGCCTGGAATCTTCCGGCGAATATCGAAGTAATCGCCCTTGCTGACAAGATTCTCGACCGGCCGGACCGGGCCGGAGCCCTCATCCTGCGTTTCAGGGACGTCGATATCCGAATTGCTGAAATCTTCCTGCATGATTTCTTTTATCCTTGGTTTCTATTTGTTTCCATCGTCCCATTGCAGGCCGAAGCCAAAGGCGCGGTCCATTTCGGCGTGGCCGGGGAAGTATTCCGTATGATTGGTCAGCTTGATATGGCCGTCGGCGTTGTCCATCATCGCCACGGCGCAGACTGCCAGTTCGCTTTTCTCGGCCTTCGGGATGACCAGAAGCGGCTCTTCGCCTTCGATCGCGACGCTGATTTTCGGGCGGATCAGCGACCAGTCGCCCGTGCCGTGATAGATGTAGACGTAGAACAAAAGCCGCTTGATCTCGCCCCAGTGGCGGCCGTTGATGCGCAGGAATTCATCATCGCCCCGCGCGTTGCCCGTGCGTTCGTCGCCCGAGAGAAAGATATAGGGAGCCTGATCGTAATTGCCGAACATGTCGCCGAAGGCCTGAACCGCGCCCCGCCTTCCGTCCTTCAATTCGTAAAGGCAGCCGAGATCGATATCGATTCCCTGCCGGGTGATTTTCTTGAAGAGTTTGTCGATCATGCCGGTATTGGCGACGGCGATATTATCCCAGGCCGCGCCAACGAGGATTTTGCCAAAACCGCCTTCCGGCGCATAAAGAATCGAGGTTTGCCCTTCTTCCGAAAGATATTCCTTGTAGCCTGCTGCGCCCTTGGCTTGTCCATGGCCTGAAAAACGGCTGCGGGACCGCGTTGCTTCGACCAGACTATCGGTGGAAGGATGCTTGGTCATGGTGGGGGATTCCTGTTTTCCAATTTTGAATCTGCACTTATAAGCGTAACCGAGATGAGCATAATTCGGAACAGCAAACTATGGCCAGCCTCGGGTCGCAAACTTGTCCCGGGCTATAGAACCCCGGCGAGGGCATTGGAAGATCAAGGCTTTTCAAAAGGATATGCCCATATTTTGTCATAATATATTAGGCTTTTCTTTAATCTTTTCCTTTAATTCTAGGGATAGGGCAAAGGTCTGTTCCCGTTCGGGGGCAAGGCCCGCATTCACAAGGTATTTTCTGATGATGGACCGCAGCAAGGATCTGAAACAGCAGCCGCAGGACGATGATCTCGAAGACGGGGCGATCGCCCTTGTGCTGGACGAAGATATGATCGCTGATGATGTGCATGATGCGCAACCCGTCTCCGCGACAAAAACGCCGGGTGTGGCGGCTGCCAGTTCCTCAAAAGAAGTCGCGTTGCGCGGGGCGCGGGGTGTTGCCGCCGGAAAGGATGAATTCGGGGAGAGTGCCGATTCCCGTGGCCGTATCGGCGACACGCTGGTTGCGCGCGGCGTTATCACCAAGGACCAGCTTAATGTCGCTTTGCAGGAAAAGAAAGTCACCGGCAAGATGCTCGGGGCCGTGCTGGTCGATCTCGGTTTTATTGACGCTGGGACGCTGTCGCGTTTTCTGGCTGAATCCTCCGGTTTTACGGTTTTTGACCCCAAAACGACGATTTTCGATAGCGAAGTTTTAAGCCTGATTGAAAAGCAGGTGGCGATCAAGCACCAGATCCTGCCGATTTCAAAAACGGCCAATGAAATCTTTGTCGCCATGTCCGACCCGTATGACGTCATGGCGATCGATGCGCTGCGCCGTTATCTGCCGAAAAACATCGCGATCAAACCGCTTGTGGCAACGCCTTCGGTCCTCTCCGAGGCGATCGATGCCGCCTATGGCTATGCCAGCTCGATCAGCGCGATCCTGAAGGAACTGGAGGAGGGCAAGGCCCCGGACGTCGCGACTCTGTCCGAGAACGAAGCCTATTCGCACCCGATTGTCCGTCTGGTCAATGCGCTGGTGTTCGACGCGGTCAAGATCGGCGCGTCAGACCTTCACTTCGAGCCGGAAGAAAATTTCGTCCGTCTGCGTTACCGCAAGGACGGGGTGCTTTACACCGCGCAGATCCTGCACAAACAGCACTGGAGCGGGATTTCCCAGCGCCTCAAGATCATGGCGAGCATGAACATCGCCGACAAGCTGACGCCGCAGGACGGGCGCTTTGGATTGACCATCGGCGGCAAGGCCGCGGATTTTCGTGTATCTTCTCTGCCGACGGTGCATGGCGAGAATATCGTCCTGCGCGTTCTGGACCAGAGCGCGAGCATCGTTCCTCTGGAAAATCTCGGCTTCAGCCAGGAAAATCTGGCCAAGATCCGCAAGGCGCAGGCCCGCCCGGAAGGCGTGATTGTCGTCACCGGCCCGACCGGTTCGGGGAAGACGACGTCGCTTTATTCGATGCTGAACGAAATCAATACGGTCGAGGTCAATATCCAGACCATGGAAGACCCGGTTGAATATTCTCTGCCGATGATCCGGCAGACCCCGGTGCGCGAGGGCGTTCTGGAATTCGCCGACGGGATTCGCGCCCTGATGCGTCAGGACCCCGATATTATCTTCCTTGGCGAGATCCGCGATCCCGTGACCGCCGAAATGGCCCTGAAGGCGGCCATGACCGGGCACCAGGTTTATACGACCCTGCACACCAACGATTCTTTCGGGGCGATTCCGCGTCTTCTTGATCTCGGACTCAAGCCCGGCATGATCGCGGGAGCGATTATCGCCGTTTTCGCCCAGCGCCTTGTGCGCAAGGTTTGCAAGGAATGCCGCGTGCCGCACCCGGCAACGCCCGAGGAATGCAGGATTCTGAAAGTCGATCCGGCCAATCCGCCGACGATTTACGAAGCCCGGCAAGGCGGATGCCAGGCCTGCGACGGGCAGGGATACAAGGGCCGGATCGCGGTCGCCGAGATTCTGTTAATGGACGACGATCTGGACGAGGTTGTCGCCCGGAACGAGAGCAAGGCCGAGCTGAAAAGGGTGGCAATCGAAAAAGGCTTTAAAAACATGAAGGACGATGGCATCCTAAAGGTGCTGGATGGAGTCACCACGCTCCAGTCCCTTGCGACGGTTGTTGATATCAATAAATAACTGCCGCAGGGTGCCTTTGCTCTTCTCGCCCGTCTTTTCTTTCAGTCTTTTATGAAACTCTCATGCCATGGCCAATGAACGCTACAAGTATAAAGCGATAAATAACAAGGGGCGCCCCATTCGCGGCGTTGTTTTTGCCGCGAACGAGGCCGATCTTTATAACCAGCTGCAGGGCGCGGGCCTTGAGCTGGTTCAGTGTGCGCCCCTGTCCCGCAAAAGGGGGATGTTTGCGAATGTCAGCCTGAAAAAGGTGAAGGCGCGCGACCTGATCCAGCTTTTCCTGCACATGGAGCAGATGCAAAGCGCGGGCGTGCCGCTGCTTGAGGCTTTGGGGGATATTCGCGATACCACAGACCATCCCGGGTTGCGCGATATTCTGGCCGATGTCACCCGCGATGTTTCCGAAGGCAGTTCGCTTTCCGAAGCTTTGGCGATGCACCCGAAAGTTTTCAATAACCTGTATATCTCTCTTATATCTTCAGGTGAGGAGACGGGGGATCTGACGTCCGCTTATCGCCATCTGATCAAATACTTGAAGTGGGTTGATGAGATGCAGACGAAAGTCCGCAAGGCGACCCGCTATCCGACCATTCTGGTGGTGGTGGTGATTTTGACCATCGTCGTGATGATGGGCTATGTCGTGCCCCAGATCGTCGGATTTATCGAGTTCCTCGATCAGGAACTCCCGATCTATACGACCGCGCTGATCGCGACATCCAGGTTCTTTCAGGCCTATTGGTGGGCGGTGATGGCGACCCCGATCGTCCTCTTTGTCTTGTTCAAGGTTCTGCGCAAGGGTTCGCGCCCGTTTGCTTTTGAAACGGATCGTATCGCACTGAAGCTGCCGATTGCGGGCAATCTTATCCGGAAAATCAGCATCGCGCGCTTCGCCCAGACCTTCGGGGCGCTTTTCGCCAGCGGTGTCGATGTGATGCAGGGGCTGAAAAGCGCCCGCCAGACCGTTAACAATCTTTACCTTATCGATGCGCTCGAAGGGGTGGAAGAGCAGGTCGCCGCCGGCAGTCCTCTTTCCGAATCCTTCAACGCCTCCGGCGAATTCCCCAGCATGGTCGTGCGCATGATCAAGGTGGGTGAGGAATCCGGCGGGCTGACCGTGGTGCTGGATCAGGTGGCCGATTTCTATACCAAGGACGTGGACGAGGCGGTTCAGGGGCTGATCGCGATGATTGAGCCTTTGCTGACGATGTTGCTTGGTGTTATGATTCTCTGGATTGCTGTGGCCGTGTTCGGGCCGATCTACGCCAGCTTTGAAACCATGGAATTCTAGAAAATATGTCCAACGTTTCGTTCCTCACGCCAGCACGTTGTGTCCTGCTCATCGGGGATGAGGCGCTGTATCTGTACGATTCCGGCGGGGGCAAAACCCGCCTGATCGATACTGTTCCATGGGGGGCCAAGGATTTCGAAGAGGCCGTTGCCGATATTATCCGCCGCGAATGCAAGGGAAAATCCCTGCTGATCCTCAACGACATGACGGACCAGCATTTCAAGGGCGGCCAGCGCATGCCCAAGGTCGGCGCCATGGACAGGCTGCCCGTGCTTCAGCGCAAGCTGATGGCGGCTTTTCCGAATTACCCCATCCGCGGGGCCTTGCCGATCAAGGACAAGCTGCCGCGTTCCGCGCTGAAGGCCAATGCCTCCGGCGGGCTGTTCCTGTTTGCTGCCGTGCCGATGTCGGAACCCGTGTCCAAGACGCTCTCCGCCGCAAGGCAATCGCTGGCGTCGATCTCGGGTTTTACGCTGCTGCCGGTCGAGTCCTCGGACATGGTGCGCGCTCTGGCCGAAAGGGCGATGAAGCGCGAGCAAAGCAGATCCCGCTGGGCGGTCCTGATCGGCCAGCATATGGGGGGCGGACTGCGCCAGGTTATTACCCGCGACGGCCAGTTGGCCATGACGCGGATGACGCCGGTCACCGATCTGCAGGCTGATCCGGGTGCGTGGGTGAATGAGGTTGCCCAGGAATTCAAGGCGACGATCAGCTATCTGTCGCGCTTTGGTTATTCGCCGGATGACGGCACCGAGGTTTTCGTCATCGCCACCCCGTCCGCGGGCGAGCAGTTGCGCGACCTGATCGATGTGCCGTGCAACTATACCAGCTATACCGTGACCGAGGCCGCCGAGGCTCTGGGCTTCCGCATCGGTCCGCAGGACGACCAGTACCATGCCGACCCGCTGCACGCGGCATGGGCGGCGCGCAAGAGCCGCTTTGTCCTGCCAATGGAAGCGCCGGACATCAAGAAAATCTACGGCCCGCGTCAGGCGGCAATGGTCGCGGCGCTGCTGCTTTTCTGCGGCGCGGCTTATTTGTCGTGGAACGTCATGTCGCAGGCGCAGACATTGCTGCTCGCGCGCAGCGATCTCGGCGGCGAAAGGACTACGCAGGCCGATCTCGAAGTCAAATATCAGGCCGAGCTGCAACGCATGCAGGCGCTCGGCTTCGATGTCAAATTGATCCAGAGTTCCCTCGGCACGTTCAAGGGGCTGGAGGGCGGGGGGCTGCGACCGCTGCCCTTGCTGCAGGGTATTTCAAAGACGCTGTCATTGTTCTGAGTTTCCCGCCGACGATCGATCCCGAGATCGGGGTCAGGGAGGTGAACGATCTGAGCCGCCGCCTGACGTCCAGCCTGCCGGGGGCGTATAAGGTTGAGGTGACGCAGCAGGTCGCGAACCTTGATTACTCGAAGAACACGGTCGGCGAGGTCGGTGTCAGCTCGGAACAGCAGGCTGAAGACTTCAAGGCTGAAATCACAATCAAGGGGCCGCTGGAAGAATGATCGAGGTTCTTGGTGTCAAGCGGGTTCTGACCCTGACTATTCTGCTGCTGGTCAATATGGCGTTGGCAGGGGGGCTTTATGGCATCCTGATTCCGCAGACCGGCAGGACGGAGATGGACTTGCGCTCGGCCCGCGCCGCCGTACAGACGCGGCGCACCGAGATCCAGACCCTGCAAACCGAGTACCAGCAGATTCAGGAGCAAAAAAATCTTTTCGGCGATCTCGACAGGGCGAAATTCTTCACCACGCAGGACCGCGTCGAGGCCCGCCGGATGATTGAGGGCATTCAGGCGGAGTCGAAAGTCCTTTCCGCGAAATATTCGATCGGCGCCGCCGAGATCGTCGAAGATCCCGTCGCCGCCGTGTCCGATCATGTCATCATGCGCAGCCCGGTCAGCGTCAAGGTCGATGCCC
>JACPDM010000049.1:0-977 GCA_016184045.1 Micavibrio aeruginosavorus
CCGAAACGCCCGGCGGAGGTGAACACCAGATTGACATCCGTCCACAAACTGCCGCCGCTGTTGAAAATAAGTTCACGGTCGTTTCCGGGGACGCCGACGGAGCCGCTGGAAATATCGTAGGCCGTAAAGCAGTTCAGGCCGTCTTCATCGCAATACTGCATCGCCCCGACGCCGCCCTCGACATCCACCGTGAGGCTGCCACTCGGGACGGTATTCGCCGCCGATGTCGTATCCGGATCGATAATCAACTTTCCGCCCATCAGCGCCATCAGGTTCGCGGTATTGATATTGACCCCGCTTTGATCGCCCATGAAAATGCCGAAAGACCCTGCTCCGGAAACCACCGGGTTCGCCGCCGGATCGCCAAGGCCGAAAGCGAATGAACGAAGACCGGAAGCCGTCGCCTTCAGGCCCATCGCCGTGCTGTAACTGCCCGTTGCGGATGTAAGCGAGCCCGTCGCAAGGCTGGAATCGCCGCTGGAGGTGACGCCATAGCCCAAAGCCATGCTCTGGGTATTCGATGCTGTATTCAAACGGCCCGCGCTAAAGGCGTACGCGCCCGATACCGTATTATCAAGACCGAACGCTGCGCTATAATTGCCGATATTGGCATCATCCCACTGCGTACCCGATACGGCCCCCGCGCGGAAGGCCCATTTATCCGGATACCAGAAAGCACGCGCGCCTGCACCGGCCAGACCGGCAGGGAGAGCCGCACCGATATTGAGGACGTTAAAGTTCCCGCGCGTAATGTAACTGGTATTATTGGTCCACAAACTGCCCGACCCGCCGCCGCCGCCGCCGGACGTGCCGATGGTTTCCCAATCATTGGTTATGGAAGAACACATCTCGAGCATGTCGCCGCTGGCGTAACGGATCGCCCCATAAATAGATGCGCCGCAGGCAACCGCCGTATCTCCCGGCCGGATCGCGCCCGCGACATCCAGCTTGACCTCCGGCGTGCTGTCGCCGATACC
>JACPDM010000049.1:995-4639 GCA_016184045.1 Micavibrio aeruginosavorus
AAAACCGTCCACAGTCAGACCGCTTGACGTCAGAGTCATTTCATTCAGGCCGCCGATGGAAAAACCCATGCCGGAGCTTTGATAATAAAGACCGGAATTCGTTGCCGTGTTGAAAGTGAAATTCGGCGTCCCGGCATTTCCAAGCACCGTCGAGATAAATTGATCGGCAAACGCATCGCCGGAAATTTCCGCATCGCCGCTGACATCAAGGGCCACACTCGGGTCAGCGACGCCGATACCGACATTCCCGGCGTTTTCAATCGTCACGCGGGTCGATCCGCCCGCGCCGAGGATGAGGCTGCCGGAAGAATCGTCCATATAGGTGTTGCTATCGATCTGGAAGCGATTTGCTTCCGCCGCTCCCGCGACATCAAGTGTAACCGACGGAGCAGCTCCGATACCGAGCATCCCGCCGCTGGAGCTGTACACGCTGGAACCGTAGAGGAATTCGCCGATCTTCATCGTATTGCTTCCGGTCGCCGTGACGCCGTTACCGATGACGATGCTGTCCGTTGTCGTCGCAAGGTTCGTATCGGCATCGTTACCGATCACGATATTTCCGGAGCCGCCGATCAACGCCGCACCCGCGTTGATCCCGATTCCAATATTGTTGAAGCCGGAAGATGAATCGAAATTCAGGCCCGCGCCATCGCCAAGGAACAAGAATTTATCCGCCGTACCGGATGCGGCGTCGCTCAAATCGTCAATCGCGGACACCGTCGCTCCGGCACCGCCAAGAGCAACAAAGCCCGGCACCGCCGGGTCGCACATTTCGAGCACATTAAAGCCGCTTGTAGTATTGATACGCAATGCGCCGCTATTGGCGCCCGTACAATCGGCATCAAGCAATTCCATCTGGTTTGGAAGCAGGAACAGACCGGCCCCGCCTACACCGCCAAGATCGAGGCGGCTGTTGGGCGCGAACTGCGCGGTCCCCTGAAAGGTCGCGGTAGAACCGCTGGCGAATTCCACATTTTTGTCCGTCGTGATCGTCCCCGGATCGCCGGTCTTGATCGACCACAACCCGTCAGCGGCATTCTGCGCCTCTTCGTAGGTCAGCGCGGCAAGAACGTCATCGGAGCTTGCGGGCTTATCAATAAGAGTTGTGGCATTTGAGGGAACCGCATCAGCCCACGCATTACACTGCGTTTGAAATATCCTGTCCGGACCCGCCGACATAACGACGAACACCGGCTGCGCCCCGCTGTTGCCGCCTGTCAGGTAAGGTGCGGTGCTTGCGTTACCATCATCGCACGCAGGGTCGCCCACCGCCTGCCCGAGGTCCCACACGCAATAGCCGTAGGGCGTTCCCCACGGGTCCACCTGCGAAGCGCCGAACGATGTCGGAAGCTGACCGCCGCCGGCCGGGGCAGGCGTCGCGACTGTCGCGGGGACGGGTTCGATGAACGTATCGGCAGCAGCAGCATCGCAGTTGCCGCTGAGTGGCTGCTGCGCCGCTGCGATCGTCGCCAGTTTCGTGGCGATCGCCAGTTGCGAGTCGGCTTTGGCGCGCTGGTTCACGGCGGAGACCGTGCTGAGAGGGCCGCGCACCAGAGTCATGGTCGCGGCACCGATCACGCCGACCAGCGCCACCGCGCCGAACAGCATGAAGAAGATATTACCGCTTTCCCTATTTTTGCCGCGCCCCGGCATAGCCTGTGACTCTCCCCCGTCTCCTATGCGCCCCGACAGTCAGACTCGCACATCATTGATTCTTGCAGAAAAGTATTACTAAAACGATAATCCTGCCCCCGCCCTTCCTGTGGATAAATGACTGTCCCACAAGCGCTTTTTGACGCTAAACGGGCCTTCAATGCAGCCTCTGCTCCGGCTGCGGAAAAATGGTCGGAAACCCTGTTCATAGTCGCAGGCCACCTGTAGGATGCGGATGGTATTCTTGGATGAATAAAGGCCCGCCCGGAACGAGAGACCCTTGAGGGAGGATATAAAACCCGATATCTATCTTACTGATTTTTCAAGATGAATCAACAGAACCCTACAGCCCGGTAAGTACGAACATATGACAACTCGCCGTTTTTCGACATTGCTCGCGGAATTCCGCTCCAGCCTTGCCTCCGCGCCGGAGCGGGTCAGCATGGACCAGATTCTCGAGGTTTTTCACGAACGCGGCTTTGGGGTCATCATGGCCTTCATTGCCCTGCCTTTGGCCTTTCCGGTGCCGAAACCGCCGGGAATAAGCACAATTTTCGGCCTTCCCCTGCTGTTTTTAACGCTTCAGGTCGCTATGGGCCGCCATACGGTCTGGATGCCGGGGTTTATCCGCCGAAAAACGCTTGATCGGGCCAAGTTATCCAGAACTCTGGACGGTTTGATCCCCTGGGTAGTCAAAATCGAGCCTTTCCTGCGCCCGCGCATGGAGCATGTGACGCAAGGAAAGCTCTCGCGCCTGTCCGGGGCGGTCGGCGCGATGCTGGCCTTTTTCATCACCATCCCCGCGCCCGGGACAAACACCATCACGGCGATGGGGCTGGCCCTGATGTCGCTGGGGCTGGTGATGCGTGACGGGCTTGCAATCATCATTGGCGGCATTTTCGGCCTTGCCTGGGTTGTCACGCTGACGAGCCTGTATATCTATTTCGGGAAGGAAGGGCTCCATGCGCTGCAATCATTTCTGTAAAATAACAGACCTGTTTCTGCACGATGCGCGATTCGCGGCGCTGCTGCTCGCGGGGCTGTCGCTGGCGGCGCTCGCCGGGGCGTATTTCTTTCAGTATGTCGTGGGCCTTGCCCCCTGCTCTCTCTGCCTGCTCCAGCGCGTTCCCCATGCGCTGATCGCCGCGCTTGGGCTGGCCGCATTCATTCTGGCCTACAAGGGAAAAGTAAAACCGGCAGCGCTGCTGATTTTTCTGGCCGGGATTACAGCGCTGGGCGAAAGCGCTCTTGCGGCTTATCACGCCGGCGTCGAGCAGCACTGGTGGGTTTCGTTTCTGGAAGCCTGCACCGCCCCGGTCGACCCGAAATCAGGAAACCTGCTGCAACGGCTTGAACAGACTGCCGCCGTCCGCTGCGATGAAATCCCGTGGTCCCTGTTTGGAATTTCGATGGCTGGATACAATGCCATCCTGAGCCTGGGGATGGGCATTTACGGCATTCTGGGGGCGATTTTGATAACCCGCCGGAGCAACGGCCTCTAGCCGAACAGGCTCGCGAACCCGGTCAGGGCAAGCGCGATTCCGCAGTAAAAAATATAAAACCCGATCGACTCTTTCAGAGTGCGCGCCTTGGCGAAGTTAAAAAGATCCTTGAACATGGCAAAACCCTATTGCGTAAAAATGCTGTGAATAAAGGGTTTTTAGAAGGTTCATGGGCCATGAGTCAAGAAAAGAAAAAAGGAGAAGCCGGAGGCCCGCGGACCTCCGGCTTCGATCCTTGCCATCTTCCTTGTGGCGTTATTTCTTCGCGTCGAACGTGCTCATTAATGCGACGGGGATCATCCCCATCAGAACACTGTTATCCCAGGCCAGATAAACGGCGAGTATCGTCAGCGCAAAAGCAAACAAATCGTTGCTCAGGCCTTTGCTGAACAATATACCGCTGGATACCAGCAGCACGAACGCCGTGCCGATCAGGGTATAGGTGTCCCCGCCATCGAAGAAGCTGCCAGCGCCTTCAACGACGCCGAC
>JACPDM010000001.1 GCA_016184045.1 Micavibrio aeruginosavorus
AAAACGGACTGATATAAACCCCTATAAAAATCAGGGCCTTGCAGAAAATTCAAAAAAATGCGCCCGGCGAACTGTAAAGAAAAAGCCGCCTGCCGGGGGAATGCGGTACAATAATTCAAAATGGGGTTTTTAGCCGTCATGCATTTCAGTTCCCGCGTCAAACCGCCCGTCCTTCCCGGCCTTGTCTGGCGCGGGCGCAGCAAGTGGGAAAATGCCGGTCTGGCGCTGGGAATGTTCGGCCTGGTCTTCCTGCTCTCCCTCCGGGATCTTCAGGGGAATATTTTTATCCTGCTGCTGGCGTTCAGCAGCGTGCCGGGGGCGCTGATGATGCCGCCGCGCCCGTGCAAGGTCTATCTCAACGCTGCGCGCGGCATGGTGGTCTATAGCCGCCGCCGGAAATACAAATTTGCCCTTTCCGACTATCATCTTTATATCCGCCATGCCACCGGGCGGCGCGGCCCCTACGCCGTTGATCTGGTCCACAGGAAAAACGTGCGGATACCGGGGATGGAGGATCAGGTCGCGCCGGAGAAACCGGGGGAAAACCGCCTCATCGCCATTCCGCTGCAATCGCGCATCCTTTATGCCGACAATCTGCGCGACTATGTCGCCGCCTTGCGCAGCCAGCTTCAATGCCCGCCCGAGATCGTTTTCGCCACAGAAGCCATCCAGCGCGATTTCGAGAGCGAGTTGCAAAAAAAAACCGGGGTTTTATAATCCCCCGGTCGTTACTCCTGTCCCCCTTATTTGAATTTGAGAAGGAACCCGCCCCATGAACGCCTTTTTCCGTTTTGCAACCCCTGCCCTGCTGCCCGTTCTGGCCCTGACGCTGGCGCTGTCCTTGAGCGCCTGCAAGCCCGATGCCGACAAAAAAGCCGCCGAGGCTCCGGCGACCGAAATGACCGCCCCCATCGCCATGGAAACGCCTGCCGCTGAAGCCCCTGCCGCCGAAACCCCGGCTGCGGAAGCGCCTGCGGCGGCGGAAACACCGGCCCCTGTTACGGAAGCCCCCGCGGTTGCAGAAACTCCGGCGGCACCGGCTGACGCTACGCCTGCCCCCGCGCCCGCAACGGCTGAGACGACTGCCGCTCCTGCCACGACGGAAGCGGCCGCCGCCCCCGCCGCGCCGGATGCCCCTGCCGCGTCCATCGCCTCGCCTTAAGCCGTGGCTGCCGTTCCGGGATTCCTCTCCACGCTGCAAACCGCCGTCGCCGCCGATGACCGCAACGCCGTCGCCGCGCTGGTGCGCTATCCGCTGGTCACCTACAACAACGGGGTGGAAACCGCGCGCTATGCCGATGCCGCGGCGCTGATCGCGGCCTATGACACGCTGTTCACCCCGGCGGTGAAAGACGCCATCGCCAAGGCGACGCCGGAAACGCTGTTCACCAATATCGACGGCGTCATGATCGGCAACGGCGAAGTCTGGATCGACAACAGCAGCCTGCCGCTGATGATCAAGACCATCAACGCCCAGCAATAGCGCGAACCGCTTCATTCCAAAAGCAAAAAGCCCCGCCATCCGGCGGGGCTTTTTTCACGGGAAAAGAAAAAGGGAAACAAATCAGGAACCGCGCGCAAACGACAATTGTTGGCTATGTGTCCATTAATTATTCAAAGAAGAAGGCAGGTGTATCATGAAAACCCTCGATGTCATTGCCCTGACGCTGCTGATTATCGGCGCCATAAACTGGGGCCTTGTCGGTCTGTTTAACTACGATGTCGTCACGGCCCTGTTCGGGGTCGGAACAATGGCCACGAAAATCGTCAATGTCATCGTCGGCGTGGCAGGGCTTTACAGCCTTTATCTGTACTGGCCTATCCTGCGCGGCGAAGAGCGCCGGATTCATGGCGATACAGGAACGCATGCCCGCACGATGTAAATCGGCGATTTGTCTTGTCAGACAAAGAGAGTAAATTGCTGCGCCCTCTTCCTCACGGAGAGGGCGCTGGCGTTTCCGGGGGAATGATCCGCCCCGCGATCATCCCGTCCTGCACAAGGCGTGCGACCAGTCCTTCGGCAAAGCGTGCGCCCAGCGTGTTGAAATCCATGTCGTAACTGCCCTGCGTCGTCAGCTCCGCCGTCCAGACCCGGTCGAACCCCGGCAGCGCATAGATCGACGCCGTGTATGTCGCCTGCGGCTGGCGCAAAATTGTGCCGGGTTCGTAAAACCCCGCGCTGAAGCCGTAACGGTCATGGGGGTGATAATGGCCATAGCCGCCGTAGCGGGGGAAATAGCTGGGCGGGATATAGTTTTCGATCACCTGCTTGCGCCCCGGCGTGATGACCAGCAGCCCTTCCGCCCCAGACGCGATCATCGCCCGCCGCCGCCCGGCCTGCCCGTAATCGCGGGTCGGCGGCAGGATATCAAGGCTGATCCGCGCCTGCACGTCGGCCTGGTTCAGCGCGGCAGCGGCGCTGCGTTCGATGGAATCGCGCTCCTGCAAGCCTGTCTCCGCCTCGACCGCAAGGGCATGAAAGGCGCCGCCGCGATAAGCCGGATCGGTGACGCTGCTGCCCGTCGTGCTGGTCAGCGGCGCGCAGGCCGCGACAAGAAAAAACAGCACAGTCCCGCAGGCCGAAATCCGTGAACGGCGAAAAAACATGACAGCCTCCTTTGCCCGGCCACGACGATAGGCCAACCGCCAGCGGAGAAAAAGGTTCTTTTACCTTCCGGAATTTTCTGTCGCGCAACGGAACTTTTCCGGGGCGCTGCACGTTTACTCCAGCAAGGCAGGCCTCTCCCCCGGATGCGCTTGCCCTGTGATGAAACCTTCGCTTTCTTGGTGGCGAAGGTTTCTTCATTTTCAGGCCCGCGCCGTCAATTTTTTCCGGAATCAGGAACCATAGCCGAACCCGCCGCGTTGGATAAACGGATGGAGCAGCAGAGCCAGACCCCCTTCGCATGGTTTCTGGAACGTAAGCCCCACCCAAAAGACTGAAACCTCCGCGATCCCATGGTCGTGGAGGTTTCAGTGCTTATTCTCTCGCCCTTTCCTGTCCCGCTTTAGTCGCGGTCATGACGCTCGTGACGGTCGCGGCGGTCATCGCGGTCATCATGGCGATCATGCCTGTCATGGCGGCGGTCGTTATGGATGAAACCGCCCGGATAGCGGTAGCCGGGAATGACGTAACGCACGCGCCGCTGGTCCAGCCGGTAAACCGGGCGCGGCCCCTCCGCCACCACGCGCCAGCTGCCGTCGCGCTGCAGGCAGGCCGTACCGTAGGCAACGCGCAGATTGCCGAATTCGAAAATGGTCCTCGTATAATTGCGGCAGGTATGGCGCTCGAGCGCATCAGTCCGGAAACCGCGATCCCGCTCATGCGCCCGCGCCATCCCCGGCGCAAACATCATGCCCGCCGCCAGCAGGGCGACAAGCACGAAGTGATTTTGAAAAACGCGCAATAGCATGGCCCGATCCTTTCATTCATGGAAACAAGTCCCCGCCACGCTTTCTTATATAGGCTGCGAATATGGGTGAAATCGGGAGCAATTGTGAAATGTTGACGAAGAAATGTGGCTTTTCCGTCCCAAACCGCCATATCCCGCGGCGTCTTTGGCCCTTTGCCTTCCCTGCCGGAATTATGCTAACCTCTCCTCCACCCCGGGATAGGAATGATGAAGAACGGATTGCCGATCGCCGCCATCGCTCTGGCGCTGATACTGCTCCCGCCCTGCGCGGCACGGGCGGCGGGTGGCGATTCCTGCCTGCAGGAATATGAAAGCGCCGCGCATGATTACTGGCTGATCGTCAGCGACATCATGCGCTTCAATACAATGTTCGACAATTACGACCAGCTTTGCACGCGCCATTACCCGGATGAAATCGCCGCCCTGCAGGGCAGCGCCGACCTCCTGCGCCGTCAGGTCAGGCGCGATGTCGCCGACGCTGAAAAAGTCGTGCAGACGGTTTTCGACGAACGCCTGCCGCAGGTCGTCGCGCCGGAATGCCGCGGCGACAAGGCCGCCCGCGACCGCGTCCGCAAGAATTTCACCGTTGCCATGAAAGCGCAGTCGAAAACCGTCGGCGCGCGGCTTGAGAAAAGCGCCCTGACCGTCTCCAACCCGGAGAAAAGCCTCAAGCTCTGCCGCGATCTGTAAAAAATCGAGCCCGTGGTCGTCAAGAAACTCGGGCCGGACATGGCTCATCCGAAAAAACCCAGGATTAAAAGCGTCTATATCTGCACCCGCAGAACGACATTATCGCTGCCCAGCTCGACCGATTTATGCGCGGTCTTCGGCAAGGGAATACGGCAAGTCCGGCAATACAGCATCAGCGCCGCCGCAAGGAAATCGCGGGTAAACTCGACATCCTGCGCGATATTGCTGTGCGGATTTTCGATCCGGACCAGAACCTTGCTGGTATCGGTCGGGTGCTGGATGACCGCGCCGACCAGTCCGGGGGGCGGTTTCTTCAGTTCTTTTTGCACGCACAGGGCATAGAGCGCCTTGTATGTTTCCTGAAATTCAAAAATGATCCGGCGGTCTTCGCGCGGCATGGTAAGGGCCTTTGCTACTCTGTTGTCCTAGTATTTCTTTTTGTGCGGCGTATTGCTTTCCGGTCGCTTCCCGGTTTTTTCGCCGCTCTCTTCCGCTGCCGGAGCAGCATGATCTTCCTGCGCGGCCGCGTGCGGCGGGGCCTCGTGATGGGCGGTACGCACGACAAAAACATAGTGTCCTACCGCCGAAAGGGTAAAAAACAGGATCAGGCAGGAAACGACCAGCCGGGCGCTGGCCCCGGCGTTGCCGTGATGGCCGTGATGATGCGTCTCATGTCCCATAGGGTTACCCTTTCTTTTTTAAAAGCGCAGACAGGCACCGCAGTGTAGGTCATTCCGGGACCGGGTTAAAGCCTTTCCGCGGCAAAAAACAGCAGAAACCGGCGATCCCTAAAATTTTAGATAAATTTTATATGTCACTGATTTAATTGATAAAATTGCATGCATTCTTAAACGCCTTTTTACCGGTCATGCGTAAAGTGGGGGTAACGAAAACATCACCACAAAGCGACGCAGGGATAAAAAAATGACCTCTCACAAACATGATTTCCAGCAGGTCGCTTCGGACAAACGGTGGGTGCAATTGACGGGTGCAATGAACGATGTCCGCAAGGACATGAATAAACTGGCGCCGAACCCTTACGGGGCGGAGCGCGGCGAAAGCCGGGCCGCCGCAGGCAACAGCCGGGATTCGATGATGGCGTCCCTGCTGATCGACTGCTTTTTCGGCGCGGGCATCAATGCCGCGATCGGCGACGTGCTGAACCTGCCGGACGGCATGGCCGGATTCGACTACACGACGGCGATCGACCTGTATGACGAATACTGGACCGACCGCCAGAATTCCGAAAACGGGCAAAAAGACCGGGCAACCGGCGGGTATGGACTGGGTGAAACAGGCGCGATCTGCGGCGGCTTTAACCGGATCGCACGGACGGCGCGGGCGAAACCGACGGAATGGGACATCTATATGCGCGACCTGCCCGCCCGCCGCACGCTGGAACAGGATCTGGCCGGGATGGATTATAAAATCCAGCAAATTCAGGGCGAATACCGGGCCAGACCGAAAGCCATGGCGCTGGCTATGTAAAGACTGCCGCCGCAATCCTATATCTTTTGGGCCGATCCGCAAGGATTGGCCCAAAATCGTTTTGCCTTTACTTTTCGTATGTTAGAATCAGAATTATGAAAGATTTCAACACCTCACTGCTGCGGGAGAAATTCATTATCCGCGACGCGATTTCCGAGCGCACCCCGAAGCGCCAGCAGGAAACGCCGCCGGTGATCGCCTTGTCCAACCGCATCGTCCTGCCGCTGGTCAGCGATGACGGGCAGATTTCCGAAACCCTGATCGTCCGGGCCCAGAACATGCATAGCTGCGCCCGCATGGCCGCGCGCATCGTGCAAGAGTTTCAGGACACCGGATCGATCCTCGACCGCAGGGTTCCCTTCGACTGGCGTTATGCATGGCTGTCGATCACCAAGGGCTATGAAACGAAGTTCAACCCGAATCGCTGGGTCGCCATCTATCACAAGGGCCGGGCTATCTTCGAGGACGGAGAGGTTCAGCGCCATCCTTTCCTCGACATCATCGAGCAATGCGACGCCCGCAACCGCGACAGCTATGAAAGGGCGGTCACGGTAGCGGAAGATGCCTTCAAGCAGGCCGGAAAACTGGTCACCATCGAGCACGACTCCAACGTCGCCGTCGTTATCACGACGGAGCCCGGCGAAGTGCGCTGTGGCGTCATCGTGCGCGCCCCCAACCGCACCACCACCTTCAACTTTATCGCCAAGCCAAAAGCCGGACGGTCCGTAAAAATTTCACAATGCCTGAGCGTCGCCGCCGCCTTCCTTGAAGGCATCCAGCTGGCGTTTCAGGTCGGGATGGTCAAGCAAAAAGAATTGTTCGAGATGATCGAGCCCGGTTCGCCGGAATCGGCCAAGGCCCGGGAATCCAGCCAGAAACTCGCGCGGCTCAACGGCGCGATCCAGCAATTCGAAAACCTTGCCGATGTCAGCTACCGCCCCGAGCGCCCCGATTTCGGGGAGATGATCGACTCCGCGCAGGCCTTTGCCCGCACTTCTCTGGCGGCGGAAGTCGAGCGCCGCATCCAGACGGGCGAGCTCGACCGCAGCGAATGGGTCATGTGACCTTCCGCCTATGCTCCATCACGACAGATTAAGATTACTTCGGCTGCCGGGCCTGACCGCGCGGCTTGCGCGGCGTATCGTTTGCGGGAGGCTGATCCGGAACGGCGCCCGTTGCGGCGGCGGCGAACACGGACTGCGTTCCGCCCGTTCCGGCCGCAGGAGCCGGGGCGGCGGCAGCGGCTTCCGCTTCGCGGCGTTTCCGCAGCAGATATTCCTGCATCGGGCTGCCGGTCTTGTAGGGCACGCGGCCCGTGGGGCAGAATTCCGCGCTGTGCTCGAGATGCGTTTGCTGATCGTCGAAGAAAACATGCGGCTGGTGTTCGGCCAGCCATTCATGCTTGGCCGCGCCGCCCATGAAACCGGATTCGCCGTTGAACTTGATGCCGTGCTTCAGCACCGTCGAGAGCGCGCGATCCGAAGCCGGACCGCCGCGCGCCGTCAGAAGGCTGATCTCAAAAGGCGCGTCGTCTTTGGGGAACTGGCTGTTGAGTTGTGAAATTTTCGCTAGAATCGGCGTAAAGGGGCCGGATTCGACCGGATCGTTGACGTCGCGCTTTTCCGCTTCCTTATAGGCGCGGAGCCCTTCTTCATAGGTCTTGCCGCTGTCGATCGCCTCGCGGTAGCGCACTTCGGCGCTGTCGCCGAAAGCAACAGCATCACCATCGACGACGATGCGGATCGGATGCGCGTCATGGTCGCAGGCATAGGCACCCTTGGGCGGAAAATTCACCACGGCGGCGGCGATGTCGAGGTCGATCGCCGTCTGTGCGTCGGCCTCGCTGCGGGTCAGGAACAAATCGGTTTTAAAGGCGCGGTGCGTGCGGGCCGAAACCGGCTTGCCGGATGTCGTGATGCGGTATTCGAGCGCGACGCTCAGCGGGCTGGCATTGAGGTTGCGAAAGATCGCCAGCGCCGTATCGGTTTCATCCTTGCAAGAAATGCCGATCTCCACCATCGGGGTCTTGGACAGGACGTTCAGCCGGTTCATCGCCAGCGCGAAATCGAAGAGCGGCCCCTTGTTCAGGCGGCGGCACCCGAGTTCCGGGTCCATATCCTTTTCATACGCGCCGCGGCAGAGCATGTAATCGGTATAGCCCGCGACTCCTTTTTCCTTGAAGACGCGGTCGCCTTCCTCCAGATCCAGAAGGACGCGTGAACTCATCAGAATGCGAATATGACCCAGCGGACGCGGCATGGCGATTTTTCCCTGTTTTTATTGGTTGGTTGCGAAGCATCCTGTCTTTGTTGCGATAATTCTGCAAGGGTTAGTTTTGGCCAAAAACGTTAACTTTTTGCCCTGAAACCCGCGCCGCGCATTATTTCTTGCGTTTTGTCCACAATTTGCTTATATTTTCCATATTATCAAGGCGCGGAAAGCTTATTCCCGCGCCTTGAATGCCCCCATGGCCCGGCTGTTCGGAAACAGGGACAAAGCGGCGACAAAACCGCACGGAAGGCGAATTTTTTATTGACGCGGGAATCCGAAAGACTCATAGTCCGCGCCTGAATTTTTCGCGTAGCAACAAAAGAAAGGGGTGTAATCATGAAGACGATATCCAATCACTGGAACGGCGCCACAAGTCCTGCGCTGGAACGTTTTGACGATACGAAGCTGTTGTCATTGATGCAGCGCGTCTGCGATGCGCGCCCGGCCGCCCGCGCCGACAGCACATCCAACCGCAAAGCCGAAATCAT
This sequence comes from Micavibrio aeruginosavorus, assembly GCA_016184045.1. GTDB lineage: Bacteria > Pseudomonadota > Alphaproteobacteria > Micavibrionales > Micavibrionaceae > Micavibrio > Micavibrio aeruginosavorus_C. Next base: position 8,351 of record JACPDM010000001.1, read on the forward strand.
GATCAGCAGTATGCAAGATTATCAGGCGGCGCTGCAAAACGCATGCAGCAATCATAAAGCCGCACCGGAGAATATCGCCGCCTACCTCGCCGCCCGCAAAAACGGCGGCACGGAGCTTCTCCAGGCGGAACTGGGCCTCCTGCGCAACACCGGGGATAAAAAACTGGTCAATGCGTTCGATGCCATGCTCCTCACCGGCCACGACTACCTGAGAACGCAGTCAGGTCCAAGCCTGATGGGCCGCGTCAAGACCTACCTCTTCAACCGCTAGGCTTCCTGATCGCCTTGCGCGAACAAAAGCGCCGCCGGAGTAATCCGGCGGCGCTTTTGTTTTACAAAATTGCGGTTCAGCCTGAAATCAGCCCAAACCAGAACAGCACCAGACTGATCGACACAATCCCCGACAGGACAATAAACGGGTTGTCCCAGCTATGCGGCGATTTCGCCTCGGCCAGAGTCATGGCTGCGGGGACGACGGCGAGGAGCGTTAGATACAAAGCGGCCTCCCCGCCATTATGCGGAAAGAAGAACCACGATATGGCGAAAGCCGCAATCATGAAAATACAGGCGCTGCCCTCCCACGTTCTTGTATATTCCTGCTTTGTGAACAACGCCCGGACCTTGTAATGACGCCTGCCATAGCGGAAGCCGATGATGCCGGAAAGCGCATCGCCGATGCTTGAAACGACAAGACATACCATCAAGACTTTCCCGACCAGCACCACATCCGCCGCCCGGCTGAAAAAAAGGAAAGAAAGAATGACAAGATAGGTCGCGGCAATTTCCGTTCGAAGCCATAAGAGAGTCCTTGGCCGATCCCCGGGGCGATCAATGGAGGCATAGGCCGTATCAAAAAACCCGATCCTTTTCCTGATCACGCCGGAAAACAAGAACGTCCAGAGAAAAACAACCATCCCCATGGCGGCAACAGAACACAGTTCCGCAAGAATATCCGGTGGCGACGAAATGGGGTTTTTTGCAAGAATGACCAAATTCGAATTGGCGCTCATGCCCAGATACCCGGTCATTCCGACCTGAGAATTAAAAAATGGCGTATGGAAAAAAGCCTGCGCCACCGGCGTTAAAAACAGCAAAATCTGGGTGATCTTCCGCGTATGATTTACATCCCATCCGGAGTTCCTGACTTTACGCCCGAGAACATAGGAAATCAGAAAGAAAAAGACTGTCTGCCCGAACAAGAACGGAAAAATATCCATCAGATCGATGGCCGTGACCCTGTAAAGCGCCACCAGCGCATGAGCGTCCGCCGC
>JACPDM010000051.1 GCA_016184045.1 Micavibrio aeruginosavorus
AGGGTATACTAGCTTATAAGGGCTTTGCAGGAGGATTATCATGGCGTTGCCACCCATCATCACCAATTCGCCTTTGTTCAAGGTCCTGAACGGCGCGCAGTCCAAGCCCGCCCATGAACCACAGGCACCGTCCGCGCCGGAGAAAACCGCCGCGCGGGATACGGTCAGCCTGTCAGAAGAAGCCTTGCGCAAACTTGATGCTATCAACGCCACCAAAGTCGATACCGCCGACAAGGCCCGCCAGACGGCGGGGGATGTGCGTGACGATCTTGCCGCGAATCCTGATGTGACGCTCGGGATGACGACAGAAGCCTAAGGGTTGTTACACCCCTGACGCACGAGCAATCAAACCACCTGTTATTTCAGGCAACCCGCGTCTTATAGCGGGCTGTGCTTTTGCTGCCGCGGGCGGACCGCGGGTTTTTGCTGTTGTTGCTGTTGCTTTTGCAGGCGCAGGCGTTCGATCGCCTCCTGACGTTTTGCCGGATCTGAAGGAAGGTTGTCAGGGAGCACGTTTTCGACCGGGCCATCCGGCCTGGGGAAGGGCATGGCCGAGGCGTCGCGTTTTTGCGGCAGGCCCTGCGGTTTCTCTTCCAGCACTTTCTCGCGGATTTTTTCCTTCAGGGCCGGGGAGGGCGTTTTCTCCTGAAGTTTTTGCCCAGGGGGAACGCCTTGCGGCGTGTTTTGGTGCATCGGACGGATTTCCTTGGTGCTGCCTGCGCGGGGGACTCCGGGGGTGGCGGCGCGTCTGGCGCGCATGAGGTCGCGGTGCTTGGCAACCATGGCGGCATGGGTTTGCTGGCGGATGGCGATGCGCTGCTTCACGCGCTCGACATTTTTAAAGCCGACTGTGCCGGTGGCCTTTGCGATTTTCTCCGGGGCCCAGACCTTGGTGCGCTCGGGGATCGAATTGATATTGCGGATGACCGAGCCTTCGCCCTGCGGGATGCGGATGCGGCCGCGATTGGTTTCGAAGGTGACCTCGCCTTCGGACGTGAAGACGCTGAATTCATCTTCCAGCGCGCCGCCCCAGACGGTGGTGCCGCGAATGCCGATGGCGCCGTAGGGCGTGGCGATTTTCACATCGGGGTTTTCCTTTTTGGCGACAAGGCCGCTGACATAAAGGAACGTCCCTTGCAGGACATTGTAACGCGCCATGTTGCTGGTGTTGTCTTCATCGTCATAGGCGTATTCATCGACTTTGAAGCGGCTGTTTTCGCCCAGCGTGAACTGGCTGTCGTCGATCATCAGGGCCAGCATGCGTCCGCCGGGCCCGGTCTGCAGGACATCGTTGGCATAGACAGGATCGTCAGCCTTGGCCGGGTATGCTTTGCCCTGTTCGGCGGCGCGCATGATGAGAGCGCCGTCCCCTTCGACCTCGACCAGCGCGCCGATGGGGGCATCCTGCGCCATCGCGGCAAGCGGGCTGAAGGTCAGCAGGGCGGCTAGAAAAAGCGCGCATATCGAACGGATCATGTCGGTCTCCGGGGGTTTGAAAGGTCAGGCGATTCTGGCGGAAAAGGGGAGCGGCGTAAATGGTTTATTTTCCGGAATATTAAGATATGCACGGGAGAGGGCTTTTCAAACCTAGGCCGCGATTTTTTCCTGGGCTTTCAGCCATGAATCGAGATCGGCAAGGGCGCGGGAGGTCACGGCTTTTTTCTTGTCCGTGCCGCGCAGGGGACGGCCACGCGCGTCTTTCAGGTCGATCTCCGGGAACAGGCCGAAATTGATGTTCATCGGCTGGAAGGTTTCGGCGTTCGCGCCGCCGGTGATGTGGTTCAGCATCGCGCCCATCGCCGTGGTCAAAGGCGGAGCGGTGAAGTGCGCGCCAAGACGCTCGGCGGCGGCAAAGCGCCCGGCCATCAGGCCGACGGCGGCGCTTTCGACATAGCCTTCGCAGCCGGTGATCTGCCCGGCGAAGCGCAGGCGCGGCATGGCCTTCATCCGCAGGAACGGGTCGAGCAGCCTCGGCGAATTGATAAAGGTATTGCGGTGCAGCCCGCCGAGCCGCGCGAACACGGCGTCTTCAAGCCCCGGGATCATCTTGAGGACGCGGGTTTGCTCGGCGTATTTCATCTTGGTCTGGAATCCGACCATGTTGTAGAGCGTGCCAAGGGCGTTGTCCTGCCGCAACTGCACGACGGCATAGGGGCGCTCGCCCGTGTGCGGGTTGGTGAGGCCGACTGGTTTCATCGGGCCAAAGCGCAGGGTTTCGGGGCCGCGTTCGGCCATGACCTCGATAGGCATGCAGCCCTCGAAATAGGGCGTATCCTTTTCCCATTCCTTGAATTCGGTTTTCTCCGCTGTCAGCAGGGCGTCGATAAAGGCGTAATACTGCTCCTTGTTCATTGCGCAGTTGATGTAGTCCTTGCCGGTTCCGGCGGGGCCTTCCTTGTCGTAGCGCGACTGGAACCAGGCCTTGTCCAGATTGATGGACTCTTTATAGGCAATCGGCGCAATCGCGTCGAAGAACGCCAGTTCGTTCTCGCCGCCCAGTTCGCGCACGGCCTGCGCCAGCGCCGGAGAGGTGAGGGGGCCGGTGGCGATGATGACGCTGTCCCAGTCCTGCGGCGGCAGGCCCGCGATCTCGCCGCGTTCGACGGTGACAAGCGGATGTTCGCGCAGCGCCTTCGTCACATTCTCTGAAAACGCGTCACGGTCAACGGCGAGCGCGCCGCCCGCGGGGACGGCGGTTTTATCGCCCTCGCGCAGGATCAGCGAGCCGCAGCGGCGCATTTCCTCATGCAAAAGGCCGACGGCGTTTTGCTCTTTATCATCGGAGCGGAAAGAATTGGAGCAAACCAGCTCGGCCAGACCGTCGGTCTTGTGCGCGTCAGTAGGGCGCACCGGGCGCATTTCGTGCAGAACGACAGGAACCCCGGCGCTGGCCACCTGCCATGCCGCTTCCGATCCGGCGAGGCCGCCGCCGATGATATGAACGGGTTTATGAGTCATGGGAAGGGTGATAGCAACCTTGCAGGGGAAAGGCAAATCTTTATGCCAGATCGGCCTTCATCCGGCGGGTCAGGCCGTTCCAGAGCATCCGGCGCGCCATTTCATGCGGTTTTAAATCCTGCATAAGCTGCGCGACGCGCTCAAGGCCGGGGGCGGGGGCGATGGCGGCGTAGCCCATCTCCGGCAAAACCCCGGAGAGATAGACGGCCCCTTGCCCGAAACGGCGGCGGACGATGGCGGCGGGGTTGTCCGGGATATTGTCGAATACGGCCAGAATTTCGGTGTCAGGGTCGTTTTCGCGCACGGGGTAAAGCGCGGGGCCGTTGCCGTAGCAGATCCCGGTTTTATGCCAGCTTTTATCCAGCCCCTTGAAGCGGATCGGCACGATGGAAACATCGGAATATTCCGAATCCGGTGTTGAAATATGGCTGTATGGCGACAAAGGGCCGCGAGCCGCGGCGTTGAACAGCGGCGCAATCGATCTGTGTTCCCGGCGCGGCCCCCATGCCGGCGCATAGAGCGTATCGCGGCACATGAAATAGGTTCCGGCGCAGATGGTGAGGACGACATTCTTCCCGCCTTGCAGGAAATTGTGGATTTCATCATGCGCCTTGCGGTCCAGCTGCGCGGGATAGGCGCTGTCTTCGCCGATGATCCCGGGGAGAACGAAAATGCGCGATTCCGGGCGCTTCAGAATTCCCTTGCGGAGGTCTTTGGATTCCACCATGCGGATGGTGAAGGTCGCTGCGTCAAACGCGGTTCTCAAGGCCGGGATTAGCGAGCCTGTCGCTGCCGGGTGTTCGGAAAACACCAGAATTTCAGGCTGCATCGGTCAGTTTCCCTGCATCGCTATTCAGAAGGCGGCGGATTGTCTGTTCCCATACTGCTTTTTGCCCCGCCGCGTGCGGAGCCAGTTTATCCATCACGGCCTTGTCATGGGTGTAATGCGGATTGGCGTTGGCATAGAGCAGGGCGGCGGCATCCGGCATGACACGTTCGATATGCGGGCCGGAGAGGACGGCAAGGCCGCGCCCGACCGGGCAGGCGAGAATGGCGGGCGCTCCGGATTCATAGCGGGCGAGAATTGTTTCGCCGTTCTCAGGTTCGGAGAATTCCGGCCCTGCCTCGTAACAAAGGGTTGTTTCCGTGCCGTCGTCGCAAATGACAGGCGCAGCCCCGAGCCACGACGATTCGAGGCCCTGCATGAGGGCGGCGATAGGGCCGGTCGCTATGCCGGAATAAAAGGCCAGCTCGCGCGGCCCTGAAATTTCGTGCGGCGTGCGGGACGCCCATTCAATCGCGGCGCAGGCGTAATAAGCCCCGGCGCAGATGCCGAGATAGCGCCCGCCCCGTTCGACGTAGCGGCGGATGGCGGCGTTGCCGGGTCCGTTCAGCTTTTCGCAGTAATAGAGATCGGCCCCGCCGGGCATGACGAACAGGCGTATAGTGTCATCCAGAATGCCATTGAAAATATCGGCGGCATCGCAAAAGCCGACATGGCCAAAGGGGGCCAGCGCCCGGTGCAGCAGGCCGTTGTTATGGACGTAGTCCTGATAGATCAATATGTCCGGGGTCGTCATGGAGAGAGTGTATAGGGGTTCGGGCCGTTTTCCTCAAGCCCGCCTTTCGCATCCGGCCCGCCGCGCTTGAGAAAAAGCGGAGCGACCAGCGCCGCCGCCTGCGGATTGAGCTTTAATTCCCGCCCGCTCAAGGGATGTTTGAAGGATTCCTGCCGGGTGATATGGCCGAGGAGGTCGGCGGCCTGACTTTCTGGCATGGCATTGATAACAGCCTCGATCCCGGCGGTGGAGGGGATGGATTTTTTTTCAAGGGCGTGCTGGAGCCGCCATGCCTGCCGGAAGAAACGGTCGGTCATGACGATGTTATGCGCGGCCCCCATGCGGCGCGATCCTTCGCGGTCGCCGTAGAGTTCGAGCAGGCCGCCATAAAGGGCGGGAATGACGTTGTTGCAGAAGGAAATCCGTTTTTCCTTCGGGACGGCGCGGATGACGCTGTTCAGGTCGCGGATGACTTCAGGCGCAAGCCATGTTTTCGGATAGGATGGAACAGAAAAAGCGGCAAGCGCCGCGCGTCCGGCCTGGTCGCGGGACAGACCCCTGATGCAGACGGGATCGATTGCGACGCCTTCGCAGTGAAGCATAGCAAGGACATCGCGGTAGTGATGGGCGGTGACTTCATGCAGGCGGGCCTGTATTTCATCTTCGGCGGCAAGGTAGCGGATAAACGCGCTGTGCGATTTTCCGATCATCGCTTCCGTGCCGTAGCGGCGATTGCGGCCAAACGGGTCGGTGATACCGCTGCGCATCATGTCCTTTTGCAGGATGTGAATATTTTCATGCGCGAGGGTGTCGGCGAAGGAGGCCTTGTTGAAGGCGCGGGTCAGGCTCCAGAATCTGTTGATGTGGATGCGGTTGCGATGTTCGCTGTTATCGACATGGGCGTTGACGAAAAAGGAAAAGTATTTGTCGGCGCGAAATTCGACGGGAATATCCGGCCCCGCCGCGATGGCGAGGCCGCGCGGCGGCCAGTCGCCGCCGAAATCGGCCTTGAGGATGTCGCGGCTGTTCGTCCGCGCGCGGTCAGCGGCGGCGGCGTCATAGAGCGCATGGAGTGTCGTAACCCGGGAATCGGACGTCATTATCACCTCAATTGACATAACATATACACAAAGAGGGCTGTTTTGTCAAAGATATAGGGGTCTTTATTCGTTGAATTCCGCCAGATCCGGGACGCGGGAGAAGGCGATTTTGGTGCCGACATAGCCGGCTTGCGTCCGGGGCGATACGCCAAGGCGCAGGGCTTCGGCGCCGTATTTTTCGTTCACGGCGTCGATGACGGCGGAGAGCGCGTCGTTGCGCCGCGATTGCCGGGTGGGCGTGTCGAACAGGTCGGGGGTGATGTCGCCGGATTCCTTAAGACCAAGGAATCCGACGGCGATTTTTTTCAGGCGCGCCGGGCGGCATTCATCCAGCATCCGTGCCCAGAGATCGTCCAGCGCCTCAAGAAAGGTAAAATTATCCTGTGCGGGCTGAACATGCGCCTCCATGCCCCAGCGCGGGCCGTCGATGACGCGGGTGGTGAAATAGAACCGCGTCGCAAACAGGTTCTCGCGGCGCAGGCGGCTCGCGGCCTTGAGCGTCAGGCGGCGCGCGACCAGACGCGCGCTCTCCGGGCGGCGCAGTTCGGGGTCGAGGATGCGGCTATGGCCGATGGTGCTGCGGCTGGTGACCGGATCGGGGAGGTCGTAGCCGTGAAGATTGTACCAAAAGCGCTCGCCCCCGACGCTGCCCCAGATGCGCCGCGCGTGTTTGGGCGATGTGCGCCACAATTGCTCGACGGTGGAAATGCCGTTCCGGCGCAGCCTTTTGAGGATTCCGGTGTTGATCCCCGGCAGGTCGATGAGATCGAGGTCAAACAGCCGTCCCGGCAGGTCGCCGGGTTCGAGGATGACAAGGCCGTTTGGTTTCATCATGTCGGTGGCGACCTTGGCAAGAAAACTGTTGGGGGCGACGCCGATGGAGCAGTTGATCTTCGCTCCGACATTCTTCCAGATGCCTTCGCGGATGCGGGCGGCGAGGGCGGCCGCAGAGTCGCGGTTGCGCTTGTTCGGGGGCAGGCGGCTTGAGAGTTCGTCGATGGACCAGATCTTGTTGATCGGCGTGTGCCGCGCCACTTCCGCGACGACCTTGTGGTGATAGCGCACATAGGCGTCGTGCCGCGCCAGAACGCAGATCAGCGGCGGGCACAGGCGTTTGGCCTCGTGGATCATGGTTCCGGTTTTGACGCCGTACATTTTCGCCTCGACCGAGGCGGCGATGGCGCAGGTATAGTCAGTTTCCATCGGTACGACGGCGACGGGCCGCCCGCGCAGGCGGGGGTTATCCTGCTGCTCGACGCTGGCGAAATAGCTGTTGAGGTCGAGGAACAGCCATTTCAGCCCGGAATTCTGCGGGGCGAGGGTTTCCATGACGACGATCCTTTTATGTTCCGGCGTTATCCACAGTAACAGTTAAAAAGAACAAAACAAGAACATTTTTCATCGTGACCTTAAGGCGGCTTTTCGTTTACAAAAAACGGCACAATCATAAAAGGAGGGCGCAGCATGATTATCACGACCCTGACCGCGCTCTGGCGCATGATGGCGGACAGCCAGCGCCACCCGGTCGATAAAATGCACTTCGTGACGTTTGCGGTGGACAATCCCGATGTCGCGCAAGAGCTCCGGTCATGGATGGAGGCCGACAGGATAGCGCAAGACGCCCGGCAGGCTTTTCTGGATACGGTCGTGCCGCCGTATTTCCGCGCGGTGCAGATGGAATACAAGACCGATCTTGACGGGCGCCTGACGATGATCGCGTTTTGCGGCAGCTACATGCCGCATGGCTGGACGCAGGCTATTGCCGATTCAACGTGGCTGAAGCCCGAAGCGCCGGAAGTCGTCGCCGCCGTGCGCGGCCTGCCGCAATCGTCGCGGCGGGCGCTGCATGACCTGATCGGCTGGCCGACGATTGAAAAGAGTTTCATCCCGCAAGGGCAGCATGAAGCCGTTCATCTGGCCAACGCGCTGGTGCGCCCGGAAGAGCAGGGCGGGCGCGTTTATATCCGCGTTCCGCATCCGGACAATTTTAAAACCCTCTGCCCGGTGATTTATAATACCTTCTATGACTGGAGTCCGCCGGAGGGCATTCGTAAAGTCATGCCGGTGTCCCGGCCGTCTTCACGCTTTGAGGCCTGAAGCCCGGCGAGGGTCATAGCACTGCGGTCGGGGCTCTCAAGGGGGCTACGGCAATCGGCACAACGCGCTGTGGCTGCAAGCCACCGAGAATCCCCTGCGCGGCGAGATTAAAACTCTCCTCAAGAGAGGTCAATCGATGCTGGTGGCCATGGGTCGGGATCTTGATTGTCTTTCCGCTCATTTCGCCAATCCAGCTCACGACATCGAATTTTGAGTTAATGGATGTAATGCTGCGTTCGATGCGGTCTTGTGTGATATCAGCTTTATTTTCGCCGAATTCCTTCTGGACGCTGGCGGGAAGTCCGTGCAGGTCATCATGAAACAATCCGGGGCCGTTATAGGAATAGATCTTTTCCGATTCATTCAATACGCCCACAGCCTTGGCCAGATAGCCCCCCATTGAATGGCCGACATATTCGATTCTGGACGGATCGAGATTGAATTTCTCGGCGGCGATTTTCGTGAATTTATAGGCATCGACAAACTGCCCGGGAATACGGCCCAAAGCCAGATTGGCAACATCGTCAAGATCGGTGATCCCGTCCATGCCGCGGAAGGCTATAATGTGTTCGTCGCGGCCGTTGATTGTGCGCTTGTACAAGGAGCCGTAAAATCCGCCGTCGTTCAGCCCCGGTATCTCAGAGGAATCAAAAATGCGCTGCCAGCCCCCGGCCAGCGCATGCGATGTGTGTCTGGTGTCTTCATAGGCATCGCTCGCGACCGCAAAACGCTCTTTCACGGAGGCCAGTTCAGATTTGCCCAGATCGCTCAGTTTCACACCCTTTACCCCCATAAAGGCATTATTATTAGCCATATCTTATATTATGGAATATAAAAAGTCAAGATTATTGGAAAATAAGTAATATTATGGCGTCGCCACTACTGGCCGGTATGGAGTTTCGTTGCCTGAAACGCGGCGAGTGCTTTTTCCCGGGCCTGTTTGTGATCGACGATCGGGCGCGGGTAGGTTTTGCCCAAAGTGATGCCAGCCTCCTTCAAGATCAGCGGCGGCGCTTCCCATGGCCGGTGCAGGCAGGCATCGGGCAGTTTTGCGATCTCGGGGACGAAGCGGCGCACGTAATCGCCTTCGGGGTCGAATTTCTCGCCCTGACTGACCGGGTTGAAAATGCGGAAATAGGGGGCGGCATCGGCCCCGCATCCGGCGATCCACTGCCAGCTTGCGGCATTGTTGGCAAGGTCGGCATCGACAAGGCAATCCCAGAACCATTCCTCACCCGCAGTCCAGGACAGCAAAAGATCCTTCACCAGAAACGATCCGACGATCATCCGCACGCGGTTGTGCATGTATCCGGTTTCCCGCAATTCGCGCATTCCGGCATCGACGATAGGGTATCCCGTTTCCCCGCGTTGCCATGCCGACAGGGCCGCATCGTTATCATCCCACGGGAAGGCGTTAAAACGCGGTTGCAGCGGCTCAGCCGGAAGGGTGTGATTGTGGTACAGAAGGCTGTAGGAAAATTCGCGCCAGCCGAGTTCGCTTAAATAATGCTGGCCGTCGGTTTCAAGCCCGTCCGCCGCCATGCGCCGGCGAACGGCGTGGTAGAGCGCGCGCGGCGAGATTTCACCGAAATGCAGATGCGGCGAGAGGCGCGATACGTTCGCGCGCGCCGGATAATCGCGCCCTTGCTTGTAACCCTTCAGCCCATGATCGAGAAAATCGTTCAGGCGTTTTTGCGCGCCGTCCTCCCCGATCGTCCAGTATTGTTCCATTTTTCTATCCCAGCGCGGCGATTCCGGCAGGAGGGCGAGGGCATCTACGCCAAGGCTGTCTTCCGGTTTCGGCGCGAAATCGATGGCTTCGGGCGGCGGGGCGGGATGCGGCGGCTCCCCGGCTTTGGCGCAGCCTTTGCGGAAAAACGGCGTGAAGACGCGGTAAGGCGTGCCGTCGTCCTTCTTCACGGTCCAAGGCTCGTAGAGAAGGTTGGCATTGAAGCTTTCAATCCCGGTCCCGTTTTCTTCGAGTGTTTTTTTGAGGTCGGCATCACGCGTCATGCGCCATGGCTCATAGCAGCGGTTCCAGTAAACGCGGCTGGCACCTGTTTCTTTGACTAGGGCAGGCAGAATCCGCCGCGCATCGCCGCGATAACAGGAGAGATTCCCTGTAAAGGAGCGGTCAAGGGCGGTCAGGGAGCGGTGCAGCCACCAGCGGCTGGCCCCGCCCATCCGCCATTGCCCGGCATTCCCGTCATCCAGAATGTAAACCGGCAGGACGGGTGCGCCGGACTGAACGGCGGACAGCAAAGCGGGGTTGTCCGACAGGCGTAAATCCTGCCGGAGCCAGAGGATAACGGGGGCGGGGGCTTTAATCACAAAAAAGCGGGCTTAGCCGTCTTTGGTGATTTTCGCGATCAGCTCGCTCAAGACCTGTTCGGCGCGGTCGTTGTCCACCTGACAGGTGCCCGCGGCCTCATGACCGCCGCCGCCGTATTCAAGCATCAGGCTGCCGACATTGGTTTTGCTGGTCCGGTTGAGGATTGATTTGCCGGTGGCGAAAACGGTGTTCTGACGCTCCTTGCCCCAGAGGACATGGACAGAGATGTTGCACTGGGGGAACAGGGCGTAAACGATGAACCTGTTCGTCGCCCAGATGGTGTCTTCGTCCCGCAGGTCTAGAACGACAAGGTTTTTATGAACCGTGGAGCGGCGCTCGATCTGCGCGCGCGCTTTCACTTTATGCGATTCATAAAGCTCGACGCGTTCCATGACGTCGGGAAGTTTCAGAATTTCCTCGATCGAGTGATGATCGCGGCAGGCGTCGATCAGTTTCATCATCAGATCGTAGTTGGAAATGGTGAAATCGCGGAACCGCCCGAGGCCCGTGCGCGCATCCATCAGGAAGCTGAGCAGGACCCAGCCTTGCGGGTGGAGGATCTCATCCTTGGTGAAATTGGCGGAGTCGGCCTTGTCCACGGCCAGCATCATGTCTTCGGAAATATCGGGAAAGCGTTCCTTGCCGCCGAAGTAGTTATAGACGACACGGGCTGCGGAAGGGGCTTTAACATCGGTGATGTAATTGTCGGGACGGAACTGGAGACGTTCGATCTCGCTGGCGTGGTGGTCGAAGGCCAGATAGGCGTCGCGTACATAGGGCAGGTTGGTGGTGATGTCGTTCGGGCCGACATCGATCAGGCCGTCCTGCATGTCCTTGGGGTGCACAAACTTTATGGCGTTGATCAGATCAAGCTCCTTGAGCAGAACCGCGCAGACAAGGCCGTCCATGTCGCTGCGGGTGATGAGGCGGTATTTTTTGTTCGGCTCGGGCTGGATTTTCGTTTGTGTCATGGTGGGACCTTGATGGCTGATGACGTTGTGGTGGATTCAAGAATCTAGGGTCCAGTATAAATTTGCAAGTGATAATAAGGTGTTAATTTGAAATTGACATAAGCTAATCCGCGGTTTTCCGGGCATAAACATCGTATTTGATGACTGTGCCGTTATCATAGGCGGACCCGGTGAAATAATCGCTGTACCGCACTTCCACGGTGTCGGTCTTTTTATAATGCGCCCATTCTGCCCGGAAGGCTGGGTCGGCGGAGAACCATGCGACGAAATCAAAACTTTTGCCTCTGATCTCAATGTCTTTGGCGATGATCGCCAAAGGCGGTTTTTGCGTCATCAGGTCTTGCGCCATCATTTCTGAAAATTGCGTCCGCAGTTTGCGCGCGGTTTCGAGCGGGATAGGGGGAGGATGGCCTGTGGCGGCGGCATTCTCGGCTGCAAACAGGGGCGGCACGAACCATAGGGCGGCAAAGCGCGAGGCATAGGGAATGCCGGAATAATGGGCCGTTTCATGGACAACGCCCATATTCGGATGGAACATGAAAAAACTGCAATGCTCCTGCCCCTTGCAGCGCTGGACAAGCTTTGTAAGCGGGAATGCGGCATAATCGCTGTGTCTTGGGAAATCCGGCTTCAGGGGCACCACACTGTAAAAGAGGCAGCCCAGCGCTATCAGCGCCGCAATCAAACCCGGCGCATGCGGCAGAAATCTTTGCGCGAACCACAGGATTTGCAGGGAAAAAGCGCAGGCAGCAAACGAAATTGCCGGGAAAAGGTGATAGGCAAAGGCCATGCCCTGAACGTAGAATGGAACAAGGCTGATCATTGCGCAAATCGTCAGGAACAGAATTAGATTTCTTTTACGCTGGTCCATTCCCGTCGAAAGAAAGGGAAAAAGCAGGAGGACAACAAGCATGGAGAGGTAAAGCAGGGCGAGAACCGCCGAAGTTTTTTCTTCCCGCATGTTTGTGTAGAGCAGGGCGACGTTGGGCATAATTTTTGTCGCGTAGTCATTGAAGAAAAACCACGTCGCTGCGATATACAGCGAAGTTGTGACGGCCAGCGCGATAAAATCAGGGTCAAAAAAGATAGCCCAGCGGCGGCGCGTGATCATCCTGTGCGCCAGCAGCAGGGTCGGAATCAGGCCGTGATGGGGTTTCATCAGGATCAGCACCGCCCCGCACAGAAAAACCGGCCATTTCATCCATTTCGGGTAAGGCAGTCCGTAGGTTGTTGCTATCTGCAGCAAGATGAAAGGGATCAGACCGAGGGCGACATACTGGTCCCGTTCACCGAATTGCGACCCGGTCATGACCGTATTGGCCAGAACAAAGCCGCTGATCATGATCCATAGATCATGCCGCCTTAGGAAGGGCCAGTCTTTGAGAATGGCGTAAATCGCTGCGCAAGACAGGGCGACCATGGCGCAGGAAAAGGCGAACAGCCCGTAATGCAGCGGAAGAACCGCCCATTTATCGAGCATGACCGGAACGATATAGGTGAAAAGATTGAGCGGCGGATTGGTTTCGTAGATGTAATCCGTCATTTTGTGGCCGTCCAGCAGACGCCGGAGCGAGTCACAAAGCCAAAGCAGGTCGGAATGCGACGCTTGCCGCGATTGCAGCCATGCCCAAGGCAAGAGGATTGCGGCGAAAATTCCAGCGTACAACACAGACAGTCCCCGGGGCAGCGCCGCAACGGGCGTGGATTCGGGGACTGCGCCGGACATCATCAGCTTGTAGCGGCTTCAGTTTCTTTTTCGTCGGCGTCCTTGTCCAGCTTTGCCTTTTTCTTTTTCTTGTCGGCGACAACATAGGTCGGAGCCTTGCCTTCAAGGACGGTTTTTTCTTCAACCACCACTTCTTCGATGTCTTCCTTGTCGGGAATTTCGTACATCGTGTCGAGCAGCAGGTTTTCGACGATGGAGCGGAGGCCGCGTGCGCCGGTTTTACGGTCGATAGCCTTTTTGGCGATCGCCTTCAGCGCGCCGTCGGTGAAGCGCAGGGCTTTGCCCTCCATCTCGAAGAGGCGGCCATATTGCTTGACCAGCGCGTTCTTCGGCTCGGTCAGGATTTTGATCAGGGCGGCTTCGTCCAGATCTTCAAGCGTTGCCACGACCGGCAGACGTCCGACGAATTCGGGGATCAGGCCGAATTTCAGCAGGTCTTCGGTCTCCAGTTCCTTCAGCAGGTCCCCGGCGCGGCGTTCGTCCGGGCCGCGCACATCGGCGCCGAAGCCGATAGCCGTGCCTTTACCGCGCTGGGCGATGATTTTCTCGATCCCGGCGAAGGCTCCGCCGCAGATGAAGAGGATATTGGTGGTATCGACTTGCAGGAATTCCTGCTGCGGATGCTTGCGGCCCCCTTGCGGCGGAACCGAGGCAACCGTGCCTTCCATCAGTTTCAGCAATGCTTGCTGCACGCCTTCGCCCGACACATCGCGGGTGATGGAGGGGTTGTCGCCCTTGCGGGAAATCTTGTCGATCTCGTCGATATAGACGATGCCGCGCTGGGCGCGTTCGACGTTATAGTCGCAGGCCTGCAGAAGTTTCAGGACGATGTTTTCAACGTCTTCACCAACGTAACCGGCTTCGGTCAGGGTTGTGGCGTCGGCCATGGTGAAGGGGACATCCAGAATACGGGCAAGACTTTGCGCCAGAAGGGTTTTACCGGAGCCTGTCGGGCCGACCAGAAGGATGTTCGATTTCGAGATTTCGACGTCGTTGCCGCCAGTCGCCTGTTCGACGCGCTTATAGTGGTTGTGGACCGCGACCGACATAACGCGCTTGGCGCGTTCCTGGCCGATGACGTATTCGTCAAGGACGGCCTTGATTTCGCTGGGCGTGGGAATCCCTTCGCCGCTGCGGACGATGGAGGATTTATCCTCTTCGCGGATAATGTCCGTGCAAAGCTCGACGCATTCGTTGCAGATAAAGACGTTCGGGCCCGCAATCAGCTTGCGGACCTCGTGCTGGCTCTTCCCGCAGAAGGAGCAGTAAAGGGTATTTTTGGAATCGGATGAACCGGATTTGGTCATGTGCGGAAAGTCCTGTCTTTGAACACAGAGGGAATCACTTATATATTAATTTAGCCAACAGGGGACAAACTGTGCAAGCCCCTATATAATATAATCAATGCCTTGATAGTATTAACGAACCCTGAAGATGACATCCCAAAGTCTAGACGATCTGGCCGAAAGCTTTGCCCTGTTCAGCGACTGGGAGGACCGCTATCGCTATCTGATCGACCTCGGCAAACGCCTGCCGGAGATGGATAATGCCCTGAAAACCGAAGAAAATATGGTCCGGGGCTGCACTTCCAAGGTCTGGCTGGTGGCGGCGTGGGATGGGGAAAAACTCAAGTTTCAGGCCGACAGCGATGCGCAAATCATCCGTGGACTCATTTATGTTCTCGACCTTGCCTATCAAGGGAAAACCCGGCAGGAAATCGCTACGCTGAATATCGATAGGGCCTTTCGCGATCTCGGCCTCGACCGCCATTTAAGCCCGAACCGCCGGAACGGGTTTTTCGCCATGGTGGAGCGGATCAGGGGTTTTGCGACACATGGGGCGCAAGACTGAGTCTTCAGTATTACTTATGCTTTAGAACGATGAACATTTGCGATGTCTTCATAAAGGGCATCCGCAGAAAATCGAAAGCGGCAAAGCCGAGCATCAGGAACGGGGCGAGCGGGTGGCGGCAGGCGGGGCGCGCGGCGCTGATTTCTACCAGACCAAGATTTTTCAGCATGTTCAGGGCCGACCATGTCCAGAAAGGCGCGCCTTGCGTCAGGTTCAGGCTTTCGATCTCGATCCCGGCTTTTTGCGCGGCCTGGCGGAAACTTTCCGGATCGAACAGCACCCAGTGGCGCGGGCAGTGATAGCCGCCCCAGCTGCGGTTCCTGAAAAGCCGGGCATCAAGCGCGTCGTGATTGGGTGTTTTGATCAGGATACGTCCGCCGGGGGTCAGCAGATCGCCAGCCTTTTTCAACATGCCGACGGGGTCCTTCACATGTTCGATCAGGTTCAGCATCAGAATCAGATCGAAAGTGTCGCGGGTAGAAAAATCCTCGATCCGGCCGCGGAAATAACCGTGCCCGGCGGCGATTGCCGCAGCTTCTGCCTTGTCGTCAATATCGACGACAACCGTTTTTTGCAGGCGCGGTTCCACGGCCTTCGCTTCGCCCAGCAGCCAGCCGGAGCCGCCGCCGATATCAAGGGCCGAGAATGATGCTTTGCCATGATCAGGGTCGATCATGCTGAAAAGTTTGCGGAACAGGCGGCGGTCTAGGGCCTGCTTGACCCGTTCGGCCAGCGTTTTTGTATGTCCGGAAAAGCTGTAGTAGCTGGCGGGGTAGATTTGCGACAGGCGGTCTTCCGGGACAGGGGCGATGGACAGCGCGCCACAGGTTTTGCATTTGAAATAGCTGAATTCGTCGGCGCAGCTGTAATATTCAATGTCATGCGCACGGGCCCATAGGCCCAGGTCGCGGCTGCCGCAGGCGAGGCATTCAGGGGTGGTTGTCATTTTTATATAATTCCATGAATGTTTTGAAATAGGTCGTCCGGCGGGATTCGATGACCGGGGCAATTTTGGTGTTCATCAGATAGGCTTCCATGTCGCCGAGCCGCGTATAGGAAACGAGGGGTTCCCAGTGATGCAGCAGGTGTCGGTTAAAGCCCGCGCCGCCAAAGGTGCGGGAGAAGGCATCGTTGCCGAAAATGCGCGTCAGCGCGCCATGATCGGTTGTGGCATAATCCGCAGCCGGGTCTGCAATGGCCGAGCGGTGTTCCAGCAACTGGCGCATGGTGCCGAAAAACGGGAACAAAACGCCCATGCCGCCGATCCAGGCGAGGGCGGAGGGCCACGCCCCGGCAATTGTCAGGGCGGCAATCAGCGCAAGATGGGCAAGAATGCCGGTTACAAGCGGTCGCATTTCCTTATTGGTTCCGATTCCGGATTCCTGTTTTTGCCGCAATTTCCGGCGCAGCAGAAAAACGCGGATCGGGTGAACGCCCAGCAGCATGCCGATAATGAATTCATTATTGAGGGCGTTGAAGTAGGATCTTTCGCTGTCGTCGGTATGGCCGAGATTGCGGTGGTGCTGGAAGTGGATGACGCGGTAATCCTTGATTGTCGTTCCGACCATCCAGCATATCAGTGCGTTGCACAGCCGGTCGTTCATTTTCCGGTCTGCGGCAAGGTTGTAATGAGCTCCCTCATGGATAAACAGTTGCAGATAGGCAATCCAGTAACCGATCAGGATCGCGCCGACCGGCACCGTAAAGGCAAGCCAGAGAAGATTGTGACTGAGGTTGACGAGCGCCAGAGCGGCAAGCAGCATGGCATAGCCAAGCGCGAGGTCTTGCCGGATCTTGCGATAGTCGGGTTTCAGTCCTTGTAAAAAATCGCGATAGGCGCCGCCCGTTTCGGCCATGACGGCCTCGCGCAGCGCGCTATAGTTCCCTGAATAATCCTGCCCCTGTTCCATCGCAAAAAGTATAAAGGGAAACGAAGGTGAATCAAGGGGTTGAGCCGGGCGGAGCGGGTCAGCCTTTTTTAGGCGGCTGGGGCTTCTGCCGCGAGGCCTGGGGCGGCGGTTTGATCCCGTGCGCGGTTTCTTCGCACAGGGTGCGGATTTCCGGGTCCTGATCGTTTGCAGCCAGAGCCTCAAGGGCATTCAGCGATGGGCCGAGGGCTTGCGGTACGCCGCTCCCTATTGTCCCGATCCCGCCGATCGCTTCTTTTCGCACGCTGATCGCGGGGTCGCCGGAGGCCAGAGGCAGGATGGCGTCCAGTATGCGGCGGGATTCCGCCGGCCATTCCGTTGCCAGCCAGACCAGACCGCGCACACCAGCCTTGCGTACTTTTTCATGCGGATCAGCCAATCCGGCAGACAGCATATTTTTAAGGGCGGGGGCCAGTACCGTTTTAAAGCTCTCCGCCGTCATCGCCATGGCGATAAGGCTTCCCGCCCGGGTATCGGCGTCCGTTTCTTCCGAAAAGATATCTGCAAGCAGCGCCATGACCGGAACGGCGGAAGCCTGATGATTGCCGCCAATCCGCCCCAGCCAGTAAACCATTTGCCAGCGCGCGCCGGGATCGGTTTCCGTTTTCTGCCGTTCGGCGAACAGGGCCACAACCATTGGCCACAAAGGCGCGTTTTCAACGGCGCGAATGCCGAGCGACCTTGCGGCGTTATTCCGTTCGACCGGGTCCGTGGCTGTGTTGAATTGCCGGATGACGGCATCGAGCGGCATGTCGGCTATCGTATCGCCGATTTCGATGATCGCTTTATCCCGGCTCCATTTAACTGTCATGGTGTTTTTTGGTGCCGGGGCCGGCGGTTCCGCCTGAAGCGGGCTTGCGGCGAAAAACACGCTGGATAAGACCAGCGCGCAGGATGCCATATTTTTGCAGGGCAGATTTGTATGCATACTCATTTCATCAGTCTGGCCGCGCCGCCCGTTCAGGACGGTTTGTTTTCAGGGGGTTTTTTCTGCTCGGCTTTGGCCTGCGCAAGAAATTTTTTCATTTTGACGATGGCGACCGTCCCCAGAACGGCCAGCCCTGTGCTAAAGCATGCGCCGGTAAAGGCTGCCTTGTAGACGCCTTGCAGTTCGGTGGAGTCGGGCCGTTTATCGATTGCAATCGTGGCTGTCCAGCCGAGGGCGGCCAGAACGCCGAAGGTGTTTCGCAGCCTTCTGCTTTCATCGATCTTCGCTTCGAGAAATTCCGGTTTTTTCCATTCCGGGGGAAGGTTTTCGTATTTGTCCATTGTCGTTTTCCTTGTTCTAAAAAATCAGTAACCGCCGCCGCCGCCGCTGGTTTCACCGTAGGGAACCCAGATATTTTTGACCTGCGTCGAACGGCGGAGGAATTCGCGGCCTTCGCCCTGATCGGGATTGGTCCAGTCGCGGATTTTGCCGTGATTGACCCATGTCTGCTTCAGGTTGGTGACGGATTCCGCCTCGACCATTTTACTGCCCTCGGCAGAGCCGAAATACCACAGCGCATCGACGGCATCGTGTTCCGCCAGCGTTTTGGTAAGAGTGTCGCGCTCGCCGGTGACGATGTTGACGACGCCGCCGGGAACGTCCGAGGTCTCCAGCACCTGATAAAAGTCGGTCGCGGCCAGAGGATACAGAGTCGAAGGCACGATCACCGCTGTGTTGCCCATCGCCATCGCCGGAGCGAGGAGGGAGATGAAGGAGAGGAACGGCTGTTCATCCGGGCAGACAAGGCCCATGACGCCCATCGGCTCGTTCATCGCCAGCGTGACGCCGCGCATCGGCGGGGTATGCACCGCGCCATCGTATTTGTCGGCCCATGCGGCATAGGTGAACAGGCGCTCCGTCGCCATCTGCACCTCTTTTTTCGCGGCGGGGAGGGAGCAGCCGGTCATGGCCCTGATCCGCCCGGCGAATTCATCGGCGCGGGGCCCAAGGTTTTCCGCCATGTAATACATGATCTGCGCCCGCGCATGGCCGGAGGTGTTGGCCCAGCCAGCGGAGGCGGCGACGGCGGCTTCCACCGCGTCGCGGATATCCTTGCGATTGCCTTCGCCGACCTCACCGAGCAGTTTGCCGTCGGGTGCGGCGATCGCCATGGAGTAATTGCCGTCGGGACGTTTTTGCTTGCCGCCGATGTAGTTTTTGGCGGTGCGGTCGATGGCGATGATGCCGCCTTCATGATCTTCCGCCGCGTCTGCTTCACCGGCTCGCCGTTTCGGCGCGGCGGGTTTCCGGGCCGGAGTCTCAAGCGCGGATTCAAACACGGGTTTCATATAGGCATAAAGCCCTTCCTTGCCGCCCTCCCGACCATAGCCGGATTCGCGGTAGCCGCCGAAGCCGCAGGCAGCGTCGAACTGGTTGGTGGAATTGACCCAGACCACCCCGGCCTTGAGGCGCGGGGCAAGCTCCAGCGCCATGTTGATATTCTCGGTCCACACGCTGGCGGCAAGGCCAAAGCGGGTGTTGTTGGCAAGGTCGATGGCTTCGGACTGATTGCGGAAGGACATGGCGGCGAGGACGGGGCCGAACACCTCCACCTGCATGATTTCATCCGCCGTGCCGACGCCGGTCAGCAAGGTGGGCGGGTAATAGCAGCCTTTCGCCGGGCAACCGCCCTTGGCCTGATATATCTGTGCGCCGGATTTGACGGCGTGTTTGACCAGGCTGTCGATGCGCTTGAGCTGCGTTTCATCGACGACCGCGCCCATATCAACGCATTTGTCCAGCGGGTCGCCGAGGCGCAAATGGTCCATACGGGTTTTGACCTTGGCGATAAACTGGTCGTAAACGCTTTCCTGCACGAGAAGGCGCGAGCCGCCGCAGCAGACCTGACCCTGATTGAACCAGATCGCATCGACAAGGCCTTCGACGGCGGAATCGAGGTCGGCGTCGTCGAAGACGATGAACGGCGATTTGCCGCCGAGCTCCAGCGTCAGGCCCTTGCCGGAGCCCGCGGATTCCTTGCGGATCAGGCGGCCGATCTCGGTTGATCCGGTGAAGGCGAGCTTGTCGATGCCGTCATGACCGACGATCATCGCGCCCACGGCGCCGTCGCCGGTGATGATATTAACGACGCCTCTGGGCAGGCCGGCCTCGATGCAGATTTCGGCGAAAAGCTGCGCGGTCATGTTGGTTTGCTCGGCGGGCTTGAGGACGACCGTGTTCCCGGTCGCCAGCGCCGGGGCGACTTTCCACGCCAGCATCAGAAGCGGGAAGTTCCACGGAATGATCTGCCCGACGACGCCGCAGGGCTCATAATCCGCCATTTCCTTGTCGACAAGCATCGCCCATCCGGCATGGTGGTAGAAGTGGCGGGCGACCAGCGGCACGTCGATGTCGCGGGTTTCGCGGATGGTCTTGCCGTTGTCAAGGGACTCCAGAACCGCGAACAGGCGCGCATGTTTTTGCACGAGGCGGGAGAGGGCGTAGAGATATTTGGCGCGCTCGAACGCGGGCAGGGCGACCCATTCTTCCTGCGCGGCGCGGGCGGCCTTGACGGCGGCATCGACGTCTTTTTGCGTCGATTGCATAACCTGCCCCAGTTTTTCACCGGTGGCTGGGTTGATCGCGGGGAACCATGCGGCCTTGTCGGCGGAGATGAATTTGCCGTTGATAAAGGGCGTGAATTTTCCATCCCGCGCCTTGATCCATTCCAGCGCCGGTTTTTTATCTTCCGGGGCGGGGCCGTATTCCATGCTGTCAAAGATTTCTGCGACGTTGGTCATGATCATCCTACGGTTTCGGTGCGGGTTTCGGTTGATTTTCTTTTGATTTGTTTTCCATCGCGGCGACAAAGCCAAGAACGGATCGCGCGGCGGGGCTGGCAATCCGGGAGGCGTCAATTTCTCCGGCGGCATTGCGGGGCGCCTTGACGTTGACCGGGATCATCCGGTTTTCCGCATCATCGCGGCCGCGGGCGGTAATGAAGTCGACGTGAACAGCCGCGTCTTTCATGGCGGCGTGGACATTTTCGCTCCATGTAAAACTGACCTGCGGCATGCGGGTAAAGTCCCCGCCGGGAAGCGCGGTATAGAGATTGTACCTGACAATCTCTTCGCCGTTCGCGCCGATATTATGCCGCCCCTTCCAGCCCATCGTCACGAAGGCTGAAAATGTGTGCGATAACGTCTTGCCGCCAAGGCAGGGCAGGCTCCGGCCAAGGTCATCCATGGCCGATTTTTCAGCCGTGCTGAGATCAGAGGTCCGGTTAAAATTTTCCGTAGCTTTTGCCATGGCTTATCCTATCGGGTGACGGTTGGCGGCGCTGTAATGGCCAGTGACGAAATGCTCGATCTGGCGTTTGATGTCTCGGGTTTCGCGTATGGTCTTGCCGTTGTCGAGGGATTTCAGAACTGCGAGGGGTTTGGATTCACACCCGCACCTAAGCGCAAGCACTTGTTCACGAAGGGTGACATCGTGAAGGCCGATCCCCCGGTTGATTCGGCGGCGAAGAATGACGTTGCTTCACCGAATAAAGAAGCCTAGAATAGCAA
>JACPDM010000002.1 GCA_016184045.1 Micavibrio aeruginosavorus
GCTGGAAAGGAACGATGAACGGAGGTCTGCGCTGGATGGATATTCCCGTATCCGATCGCCGCAGCCGCGTCCGGATGATACGCCTTGCACCCGGCTTCACGTTGCCGCATCACAGGCATACGGAGACAGAACTCATGCTGGTGCTGGAGGGAGCGTTTTTTGACGGTGGCGATCGCTTCGCCCGCGGCGATCTTGTTATGATGGATGCGGGGTGCGCTCACGAAACCGTTGCCGATGCGGAAGCAGGATGCCTGTGCGTTGGCGTCACGGGCGGAGAAATCCGTTTTACCGGATTTCTCTCCAATCTGCTGAACCGCTTGCGATAGATAAAATCAGGGCGTGAAGGACGGGCCGCGACCGCCGCGACCGCCGCCTGCTGCGGCCGTGCGCGGCGAATTATGGGCTTCGCCATGTGCCTTGACGGACTGCCGGCCGAGGCTGTTAAAGAAGCTGGCCATCGAATTTCCAGAAAAATGACCGCCTTCGGCAAAAACCTTGGAGATAAAACTTGCAGCAACCGGCAGGCCAGCGCCATAACCCGGATAAATGGTCAGAAAAACACTGGAATCCGTCATCTGGCGTTGAATGGAAATATCTTCGTCCGGCTTCATGCCGCGCTCTACGAGGCCCTTGTAAAGCTCGGCCGCATTCTGCGCCTGCTCCGCCGGGAAAGAGATGCCGATTTTTGACGTAATAAGATACGATTTTTGATCCGCAGACACGCTGTACACTCCCGTTCTAGCCAGTGTTTCCGCTTCTGCGAATCGCTGACTGTTCTTGCATTCAAGAAGATAAGCACGAAACCGGGATGGGTGTCAAAGGAAAGGATGAACTACCGCGGAATCGTTTTCCATTGCAGGTTTTTTCCGCCAATCGGGCGACCGAACGCCTCTGCTGCACTGCCACCACGCTTGACGATTTCTGCAAATTGCACCGCCCCCTTGCGCCCCGGCAAGCTCCAGCCGGAACTGCCTGCGGCGAAACAGAATTCCCCGTCCGGCACATCGAAAATCCCGGTCCCGACATGCACGGCGATATTTTCCGCATCGCCGACCTTGAGATAAACCCGCTTGCCTTTGAGTGATTTCAGCTCCCGTGGATCGACGGACGTCTTGAGGTTGCCATAGCCGTCCGTATAGACGACGCGGCCCGGCGGCACCGAGTCCGGAACGGTTTTGCGAACATCCGCGCCCAGAATTTTTTCATCGCCGCGCAGAACCGCGCCGACCGCCTGCGGGAAAATATCGCGGGAGCGGAACTGCGATCCGGCCTTGTCGACTTTGAGCGCGCGGATAGTTTCGGTGAACGGTTTGATAAAGGTGAGGGAATAGCCGCTGTTTACCGCCACGATCTGCACGCCGTTGATCAGGCGGGCGTAAACGAGGCCCTCGCCTTCATTATTGATGCGTGCCGATTTCTTGTCTTTGCGCGGGGCGGTGTTGACGTAGAAAATATGATCCTTGCCCAAAGGCGAATTGATCGCAAGCTGCGCCAGCTCGAATCCGGTCGCATAGGTATCGAAGGCCGGAACGCTGGTCAGATCGATCCTATAATCGGCGACGCCCGCATCGCGCAGCACGGCATGAAGCCTGTCGGTCACTTCCGCGAAAGCAAGATCGCCAAGCGCCCCATAATCGGCGATCACGCGCACGAATTTACGCGCGCCGTCAGGGGAGGAAACGGACATCTTCGTCTTGCCGGATTGCGCCGCTGCCTTCCCTGCCATGATCGCTGTTTCCCTTCCTAGAGTTTGTACTGAATGCCGCGCCCCAGCGAATGGTCGATCAGCGCCAGCGTTTCATCGTGAATCTCGGCATTGTCGTGCGCCAGAACGATATGGGCGCTATCGGTGCGCTGAAGCCACTGATCGCCGTCCATTTTCGCCTTGAGGTCATCAAGCGACGCCCATGGCCATTTCCCCTTATGGCGCGGCAAAATCATCCAGTCGCTGGTGGAATAGGTGTACATCGCGTCGATAGCCGCCGCCATCTCCGTCTGCCGGAACCACGGGAATGTGACATCGGGACAAGGCATCTGCGTGAAACCCGACGCCTTGAGCCAGTCCTGCAGCATCGCCTTTTTCAGGACAGCCGCCTGATCCGGCGGGTCGAGATTGATATTGATCCCGTCCGCGAACATGCGGATCACGTCCTGACGGCAAGAAACGGGCAAGGCATCGTAATCGACGATCCAGCCGCCCGCGCCGCGGTCCATATGCGGAAAGCGGAAATGGCGTTGGTAATTGCTTACGCCCGCGCTGGCATAGGCCTGATCAATCAGGTTTTGCGTATCCGCGATTTCCTGCGTCATCTCGTCAAAGGAAATCTGGCTGGCGCGGCGGTGGTTATAGGCATGATTGGCGATGATAAAGCCCTTGCGGATAGCCCGGGACGCGCTTTCGAGCCGCAATGCTAGGTAATCGCCGCGGCAGAAGAAAATCGCCGGAACGCCGCGCGCCGAAAGCGCATCGACCATATCGTCCATGCGCGTTGAAGGCGAGTCGTCGATGGTCAGGTAAGCCTGTCTTTGCGTCGTCATGCCGCCACCTTTCTGATTCCGGCCCGGTCCAGTTCCAGCAGGCCGCGCATGGCGACAAACGGGTCGGTTATGGCCGTAACCGGCAAATGTTCAAGGCGCTCTTTTACCACGGGCGCGGGATTGAGCGTCATAAAATCGAGTACCGTCCGAATATCGAAAAGCCCACGCTCGCGCAGGCGCTGGATCATGCCGCCGTCCAGATACAGCCCCCCGAAAGCATGGCCGGAAATGACGGCATCATGCGCGAAAAGGCCCAGAAATTCATGCATCAGGCGCAAAGTCGTCCTCACGCCCCTATCCTCCGCATTCGAAAGCACGTCTTCGGCGGATCGCAAATCATGCGCCTCCGCCCCTTCCATCATGCAAACGGCGCGGTAAAGGACGGGAAGACCCTTGCCGCTGACCAGATGCTCCGGCGCCACGGTATGGCCGTCGCCGCGCAGGCGTCCGACAAGATCGCGGATCAAATGCTGCTCATCGGTGAGCGTAGCGGCCAGCATATGCCCGCCGAATGTCATGTTGACATGCCATTCCCCCTGCGGCAGGGGCAGCGCATAGGCAAGGCCCAGCCCCGTTCCGGGGCCCAAAATAACGCGCGGCAGGCCGGGGCCGGGCATCCCCTCCCGCAGCACATCCCCAAGGCCGGGGTCAAACGCCGTTATCGCCCAGGCTGCCGCGTAAAAGTCATTGACGATGCATCGCACCGGAAACCCCGCCGCCGCCAGCGCCGCGGGGTCGATCACCTGCCAGTCGTTGCTATGCGAAAACACATGAACCCCGTCACCGCGGTCACGCGCCGCCGTGGCGATCAGAAGTTCCGCCGGGCCGGGTTTATGGCGGGCGCAATAACCTTCCACAATGGCGATAAAAGACGGAAATTCCGCCGCGCGAAATTTTTCCGCCGCGGCGATAGGTCCGGAACCATCGGTCAGGCCAAGGCGCGCATGCGTGCCGCCAATATCGCAAAGAATCCGCATCAATGGTGCACCCCTTTGACGGTATGGCGGCTGTCGTCGATTTCACCGACAGGGTCCTTGTGGATCATGATTTCGGCATTCGGGAATTCCAGCAGAATGGCATCCTCGACCTTCTTGGAGACGGCATGGGCCCGCGCCAGAGTCATGTCGGGATCGATCTCGACATCAAAGGCGATATCAAGCCGCATCCCCGACATGGTCGTGCGCAGATCGTGGACGTCATGGACGTCGGGATTAGAGCGAATGATCTCCAGAATCCGCATCCGCGTTTCCTGCGGCAATTCGCGATCGAGCAGCATAGCGACCGCCTTCATGACGATCCCGTACACCGTAACGAACATCCAAAAGGCGATCCCCAGCGCAAAGACGGAATCAAGCCACACCGGCGCGCCGTAGCTTTGCGTCAACAGCGCCATGATAACGCCCGCATTCATTAAGATATCCGATGAATAATGCGCGCGATCGGCCTTGACCGCGAGGGACGGCGCATGGCGCAGACTGTAATTCTGAACCGCCACCAGCAAAACGGAAAGCACGATCGACACCAGCATAACCCCGATCGCCACCCCCGTGGCGGTGACGGGATGCGGCTGGGCCAGACGCTGAATCGCTTCAAACCCAAGAAAAACCGCGGCGCCGAGGATGAACGCGCCCTGCATCAGGGCAGCCAGCCCCTCGATCTTGCCGTGACCGTAACGGAAATCGGCGCTGGCGGGTTTGAGAGACTGGCGGATGGCAAGAAAACCGATCAGAGACACACCCGCATCGACCAGCGAATCAATCAGCGAAGCCAGCACGCTGGCGGAGCCGCTGACCATATAGGCGAAAGCCTTGATCGCGATCAGCAGCGCAACCGTCGCAATCGACGCCCCGCCCGCGACGAGCGCCATTTTCGGCTTGAAAACAGGATGTTGGCTTTGCTGCGTCATAGGAGAAAAATGGCATGAAGCGCTCTGGAAGGCCAGATGGAATCGGCATTCTTTTTCCGCCGCTTCTCAGCCCACCCTATACGGCCTCAAGCTGCTTCCTGCGCTCGGAATTTGCGGCGGCGCGGTGATCTTTGGCCAGAATGGTGTACACCGAAGGCAGCACCAGCAGGGTAAAAAGCGTCCCGATCAGCATCCCGGCGACGATGACGACGCCGATGGAAAACCGCGCTCCCGCCCCCGCCCCGTCCGCCAGAACGAGGGGAACCAGCCCCACCACCATCGCCGCCGTCGTCATCAAAATCGGTCGCAGGCGCACGCGCGCGGCCTCCTCGATGGCTTCGCGGCGGGAAAGATTATGCTCGACCTGCGCCTTGTTGGCGAATTCCACCATCAGAATTCCGTGCTTGGAAATCAGGCCGATCAAGGTGACAAGACCGATCTGCGTGTAGATATTCATGGTCGCCGCGCCGAGATAAAGCGGCAGTAGCGCCCCGGAAATCGCCAGCGGCACAGACATCATGATCACCAGCGGATCGCGGAAAGATTCAAACTGCGCCGCCAGAACAAGGAAAATCACCACCAGCGCGAAAATGAACGCCACCGCCAGCGCATTGCCCTCCTTCACGAACTGGCGCGAATCCGACAGCCAGTCATAGCTGAAATCGCTCGGCAGGATTTCCTTCGCCTTTCCCTCAAGGAAAGAGACCACATCGCCCATCGCCACGCCCGGCATGGGAATGGCGGAGAACGTTGCGGAATTGAGCTGGTTGAACTGGACCAGCTTGTCCGGCTGGGTCCGCATGCTGACATTGACCACGGCGGAGAGAGGGACCATCTCCCCGCTTGCGGCGCGTACATAATACTGGGTCAGCAGCTCCGGCGTCATGCGGTCGCTGCGCGGAACCTGCGGGATGACGTCGTAGGACCGGCCGTTGAGGTTGAAGCGGTTGATGTAATTCTCCCCGATCATCAGCGAAAGCGTTTCACCGATGCCTTGCATGGTGACGCCGATCTGGTTGGCCTTGTTGCGGTCGATGCGCAGTTCAACCACCGGGGTGTTGAAATTGAGATCGCTGTCCGTGATCATGAACATGCCGCTTTTGGTCGCTTCCTCTTTAAGCTGCTCCATCACCCGCCAGACGGTTTCGTAATCCTGCGTGCTGCGAATCACCATCTGCACCGGCATGCCGCCCGTCGAACCAGGCAGAGAGGGGACGGAAAACGCGAACACCATCTGCCCTTCAATGCCGCCGACTTTCTGCTGGATCTCCTGCTGGATTTCCGCCGCGCTGCGCTTGCGCTCCTTCCAGTCCGTCAGGGTAAAGCCGCCGAAGCCGTTATTGGGGCCGTCAAAACCGATCAGGATGAAGGTCGAGGCGACCTCCGGCGTCGCCTTGAAAATCTTTTCCATTTCGCGGCCAAAGACCATGGCGTAATCGGCATTGGCGTATTGCGGCGCCTTGCTGGCCGTCAGGACGACGCCCTGATCTTCCTCCGGCGCCAGTTCACGCATCGTGCCGGAATAAAGAATCGGCAAACTGACCAGAATACACAGCGCGAAAAACAGCGTCACCGGGCGGTATTGCAGCGTCCCGTGCAGGCGGCGCGCATAAAACCTCTCGATCTTGCCGAAGGCATCGTTCACCTTGCGGGCAAATCCGCTTTCATTCATGCCGTGTTTCAGCAGGAGGGAGCACATCATCGGCGAAAGCGTCAGCGCGACGATGCCGGAGATGATGACCGCGCCCGCCAGCGTAAAGGCGAATTCGCGGAACAGGGAGCCCGTCACGCCTCCCATAAAACCGATCGGGGCGTACACCGCCGCCAGCGTGATTGTCATGGCGACGATCGGGCCGACGATTTCGCGCGCGCCGCTGATGGCGGCCTGTACCGGGGTCTGCCCCTTTTCAATATGGCGGAAGACGTTTTCGACGACGACGATGGCGTCATCGACGACAAGGCCGATCGCCATCACCATCGCCAGAAGGGTCAGGAGGTTGATGGAAAACCCGAACGTCATCATGATAAAGGCCGCCCCGATCATCGAGAGCGGAATCGTCACTGCCGGGATGAGGACAGAACGCGCCGAACCGAGGAACAGGAAAATCACGACAATCACGATTGCCAGCGCCTCGATCAGGGTCTTGGCGACCTCATGAATCGCAGCATTGATGAAAATCGTCACGTCGAAGGGAATCGCGACCCTCATCCCCGGCGGCATGGCGCGCTGAAGCTCGGGGATTTTCGCCCGCACTTCCTTGACGATATCAAGGGGGTTTCCGGTCGGCGTTGCGCTGACGCCGATATAGACGGCGCGGTCGCCGTCCATCAATGCGGCGTTGTCGTAGCTCTGCGCCCCGAGCTCAATCGTGCCGATATCGCGCAGGCGCACGACGCTGCCGTCGCTCGCTTTGACGATCAGATTACGGAATTCCTCGACGTCGGTGAGATCGGTATTGGTGTCGATATTGGTGACAATATAGGCCCCCTTCATCTGGCCGGGGGCGGACTGGAAGTTGTTGGCCTGGATCGCGGCGGCGACATCGCCCGCGGTAATGCCCCGCGCCGCCATGCGCGCCGGATCGATCCAAAGACGCATGGCAAGGGTCTGCCCGCCGATCACTTCGGCCGCGGCGACGCCGTCAATGGTCGATAACATCGGCTGGATAACGCGGATCAGGTAATCGGTGATCGCCGGAGTCGGAAGCGTGCTGCTGGAAAACCCCATATACATGATGGCGGTGACGTCGCCGGTGGATTTCAGGATAACCGGGTCGTTCGCCTCCTGCGGGATCAGGTATTTGACCTGATTGAGTTTGGCCTGAATATCGACCATGGCGGCGTCGGAATCGCTGTTCAGGCGCAAATGCGCCTCGACAGCGCTGCGCCCCTGCCCGGATTTCGACACAAGGTATTCCACCCCCTCCGCCGTCGCAATCGCCTGCGCGATCGGCGTGGTGACAAAGCCCTGCATCAGTTGCGGCGACGCGCCGGGATAACCGGTCGTCACGGTAATGACCGCCTGCTCGATCTCCGGGTATTGACGCACGGGCAATTCGGAGATGGCCCGCAAACCGATCAGCAGGATCAGCACGTTGAAAACAAACGCCAGAACCGGCCGCTTGATGAAAATGTCGGTAAAGCGCATGGCGTCCTACTCGTTCGTCGGGTTGGCCGCGCGGATTTGCGCGTCGGCCGCGATCTTGTCGTCGGCGGCGGGGACCACGGGCGCGCCGGGCCGTAATTTGAGCTGGCCCGAAGTGACGATGCGGTCGCCGTCCTTCAAGCCTTCTTCCACCGCCACGCGCCCGTCAAAACGCTCGCCGGTCTTGATGTAAACCCGCTCCGCAACCAGCCCGGCCGGTTGCGCGCCTTCCGCGGGTTTGTCCTTCACCACGAAAACGGAATCGCCGTAAATGGTGAAATCGACCGCCGTTTCCGGCAGGATCACCTTTGCCGGCCCGTCGGGCAGGACAACAACGGCCTTGGCATACATCCCCGGCGTCAACAGCTTTTCAGAATTATACATCTGCGCCTGAACCTTGATAGTGCGGGTTTCCGTGCCGATCTGCGGCTCGATAGCGTTGATGGCGGCCTCGAAAGTCTTGCCCGGCCAGGCATCGACGCCGATCCGCACTTTCTGGCCGACGGACAGTTGCGACAGATTTTGCTCCGGCAGGGTAAAATTGATGAACAGATCGCTCAGATCGGTCAGCGTCACAATCGCCTGCCCGGGATTGAGATATTCGCCGAGATTGATCTGCCGCAGGCCGAGAACGCCGTCGAACGGCGCAAGGATTTTCTTCTGCGCGATCACGGCATTGGTGCGCTCGATGCCGCCTTTCGCCTCTTCAAGCTGGCTGCGGTAGACATCGACCTGCGAGCGCGTCGAAGCGACATCGACCAGCTTGCTGGAGCGGTCGAGATTGCGCTGCGCGAGCTGCGCCTGCGCCTGATAACGCGTCAGGTCGCCGCGCTCCGGCTCGTCGTTCAGCTGCACCAGAAGATCTCCCGCCGTCACCACGTTCCCGGCCTCGAACGCGATGCCAGTGACGCGCCCGCCGACTTCGGGCGAGACAATAACCTGCCGCACCGCCTCGATGGTGCCGATCCCCTCAAGCAGGCGCGGGACGGGCGCGGCCTTTGCGACCACCATCGCCACCGGCGAAGGCGGCGGGACCATGCTGGCGAAAAACTTGCCCATCATGACCTTTTTGAAGACGCCAAAGCCAATCAGCCCGCCAAGAAGAAGCGCCGCAAAAACGCCCACGATAATGAAACGCTTGATCATAGAGAACGCCGCCAGCTCTGATTGGATGTGAGGTTGCCTTATATTAGTGCATTAAGATGCACTGCAACAGAGCCGAAGCAAGGCAGAAGGAAAATAATTTCCAGTTATTTTTCAGAATACAAAAGTCTGGCAAAAAACGCCACCCAGAAACACCGCAAGAACAGCAGATCCCTTGATCTCCGCATTGACAGGCCGCCCGCAAGAGCCGCGCGCGCCGCTCTAATCTGCCTGTTCTTTTTCCACCGAATAACCGCCCGTCGCCCAATGAATAACCTGATCCTTGTCCTTTATCCTCTGCGCGGATCTTTTGTTTGCGCTTTCAAGAATTCTGGCGTCATCGCTTTGGGATTTTTTGAGGGCTTCCGCAGCATCTTCCTGTGTATGCCTTAAAGCCTGAGCAGCATCCTGCTCTGATTTCCGGATGTCATCCCCCGGATGCGTCAACTGCTGCTCCAAGAGGTCACCGGCGACTCTGGCTTCGTCCTTTTTCAATTTCAGCGCTCTGTTTTCCTGACTTTCTCTCAGGATTTGAGCGCTTTTATCCTGCATCTGCTTTTCATTGATTTTGATGATTGTATCACTCATGGTCGTTACTCCTTCCAAAGAGTTGGGAACAGGTAAACGAAATCGCTTCCTGCATACAGCCTCTGCCAAAACGGGTTGGGAGCACACTCAGAAGAAACTGTGATAATCCATCATACACCCTTTCCCTAGCGTATGATACATAAGTGATATAACGCGCTATTCGGAAAATAAAAGAGCGCAGAAGCAAGCTAGCATTATTAGCAGCATTCAGATATCTCTGTGCGTCTAAAAGCTTATCTGAACTGGGATTTTTCTCGTCTAACATCGACGATAACTCATAAAAATATTCAGAGTTAGCGTGATCTTCCCAATTAGAATACACAGCCGCCAAGTCACCCACATGATCTACAGCTTCGCCTAAGTTAGTAGAGCGGCGCATCTTCAACTTCAAGCGCTCTTTATGCCGGAGGATAATGTTGGATAATTTGGCACACTGCGGACACCCCCTCTGGAGACAATCGCCTTGAAATGCTCTTGTCGCCTACTGTCTCTGTGTGTGCCAAAAACCACACCCGCGCAAAATACTCGCTAGAGGCCAGATTTACAGTCTGGTGCCATTAACCACTCGGCCACCCCACCACGGGGATTTACGGGCCACAAAAAAGAGAATTTTACTCATCCTGTCAAGTATGCGATGAGTATAGGCATGAAATATATTGGGAAACCGCCGAAAAACCAGAAGGACAAAACCCGCAGGCCGGGCGGCAAAGCCGCGCCCAAAGGCGGCGGGCGGGGAGGCCGCGCGCCCGACAGAAAGCAGGACAGCCAGAAGCAAGACAGCCGGAAACAGGACAAAAGGCCGGAAACCCCGCGCCGGGACCGGCCCGCCGCCGCAAAGCCGGCCCCCCAGAATACCCGGAAAATCTCCGGCCCGCGCCCGACCCTGTTCGGCCTTCATGCCGTGCGCGAAGCCTGGTCCAACCCGGCGCGGGACGTTCAAGCGCTTTATGTCACGGCGGATCATGCCGATTCCTTTCCCGCCCGCGGCGATCGCCCGGCCCCCGTTATCGTGCAAAAGGACGATCTTGACCGCCTGCTGGGCCGCGACGCCGTGCATCAGGGAGTCGCTCTGGCGGCCGCGCCGCTGGAAGAGGTATTCGTTCAGGACATTATCGCCATCGGCGCGGGCAAGCCGCGCAGCGTCATCCTGATGCTCGATCAGGTCACGGACCCGCACAATGTCGGGGCGATTCTGCGCTCCGCCTGCGCCTTTGGCGCGGATGGCGTCGTCATGCAGCGCCGCCACGCGCCGGAGCTGGAGGGCGTCGCCGCCAAGACCGCGAGCGGCGCGGCCGAGCATATCGCCGTTGCCTATGAAACCAATCTTTCTCGCGCGCTGGAAGAATTGCAGGAGGCCGGGTACAGCGTCATCGGCCTTGACGAACACGCCCCCGCGACCCTGGCGGAGATCGCCGTGCCGGAGAAAGCCGTTCTGGTGCTGGGGGCCGAGGGGGACGGGATGCGCCGCCTGATCCGCGAGCATTGCGATGTTCTGGTAACCCTGCCGACACGCAAGCCGATCAACAGCCTCAACGTATCCAACGCCGCCGCCGTGGCGCTTTACGCCCTGATTTGCGGGTAGGGCGCCGATCCGGCCCCGCAATTCCCTCATTCTAAGGAAAAAATTCACTTTTCCGGGTATAATGAGGAGGATATTAACCCGGGACAATAATATGAAAAAATCGGCTTTTCCGCGCCTTCTCGCGCTCTCCCTGTGCTGCACGCTCATTTCCGGCGCAAGCCATGCCGCAAAGCCCGATCCGGCCGCCTATCCGCCGCAACCGGCGATGTTCCTGGTCAAGGACGGCGATTCCACCGCCTATATTTTCGGCAGCGCCCACAAGGTCAAGCGCGGCGTCGCGTGGCGGACGGATTTGTTCGACACCGCCCTCGCCCGCGCCGATGAAGTCTGGCTGGAGGCGACACGCGAGGAAATGAGCAACCCCATCCTCGGCATCAAGGTCATGCGCGCCGGCTACAATATGCGCGACTCGCTTTCGAAAATTCTCAGTGACGAGGAATATGCCGCACTGGAAGAGGCCGCTTACGGCGCGGGCGTGGATATGAGCGAGCTTAACCATCTGCGCCCGTGGGCAGCATCGATGGCCCTGCAGGGATACGCCTACCAAAGCAGCGTCGACAGCGGCAAGCAAAAGAAACTGACCCTGCATTCCGGCGTCGAGGAAATCGCCAGCAGCATCACCGTCGGCAAGCCCCTGAAGTCTATCGAGAATGTTGAAAAACACATGATGCTCTTCGCCAACCTCTCGCCGCAGGAGGAAAAAGAGCTGCTGATGTACACCGTGAATGAGATCAACAAGCCGGTCAACGAAGAGTTCAAGGCCAGAATGAAGCTTTGGGCCGCCGGCGACCTTGACGCCCTGAATGAGGCCACGAACGTGCCGATGAAAGAAAAAACGCCGGGCCTCTACAATCTCATGATGACGCAGCGCAATCAGGAAATGGCCGGCGTCATCTCCAAGGAAATGGATAATCGAGCGCGTCTATGACAGCAAGCCGCCCGTCACATCCAATACCGAGCGGAAGCCGGAAGCGCCGCGCTACCGCGCCACGCTGGACATGCCGCCTTACCTCAATATCGCGCTGCGTCCGGACAAAAACGACCCTTCCGGGTCGGTCGTTCTGCGTTTTTCCTACCCGGTCGCCCTGAACGGGTGTTTCGAGGTTTCGCCGATCAATTTCAAAATGATCGAAAATGAAAACGTCCTTGAAATCAGCACGCTGGGCTATCTGACGAACCTGCACCCCAATCCGGAAAAAACCGGGTGCGGGGCGGCCAGCAAATATATCCTGATCGACGTGCCGCTCAACATCGCCGAACTGCGCGAGAAGAAAATCGACACGCTTTACATGTTCGCGCCGGGCAGCATGGACCCGTATAAACTGTCGATAGAAGGCGATACGGTTACGCTGGTCGGCGGGAGAAGCATGATTTATTACCGCCCCGACCCGCACGGCAGCATGAGCGTCAAGCTGGCCAAGGCGCCGGAAGAAAAGACATAAACCCGGCGGGACGCGCCAAAACTCCCGCTGGACAGCCCGCCGCCCCTGCGCCATGTTAGGCGCATGACAAACGCACAGCTAAAGACAAGCACCGCAGAAGATGAAATCTATCTGGTCGATGGATCGGGATATATTTTCCGCGCCTATTACGCCCTGCCGCAGAACCTGACCAACCCGCAAGGGGTACCGGTCGGCGCGGTGCTGGGGTTTGTCAACATGCTGCTCAAGCTGCTGACCGACCTGCATGCCCCTGCCATTGCCGTGATTTTCGATGCCGCGCGCAAGAATTACCGCAACGACATTTACCCCGAATACAAAGCCAACCGCAGCGAAACGCCCGAAGATCTGATTCCGCAATTTCCCCTGATCCGCGAAGCGACAAGGGCTTTCGACATTCCCGGGATCGAACTTGAAGGGTATGAGGCCGACGACCTGATCGCCACCTATGCGCGGCTGGCCCGCGAGCAGGGCAAGACCGTCACCATCGTCGGCACGGACAAGGACCTGATGCAACTGGTGCGTCCGGGCGTGCGCATGTACGACCCGATCAAGGGGCGTTATCTCGATGAAAACGACGTGATTGAAAAATTCGGCGTCACCCCGGACAAGGTCATCGACGTGCAATCCCTTGTCGGCGATTCCACCGACAATATTCCCGGCGTCCCCGGCATCGGCGTCAAGACTGCGGCGCAGCTTATCGCCGAGTATGGCGACCTCGATACGCTGCTGGCCCGCGCCGGAGAAATCAAGCAGCCCAAGCGCCGCGAAACCCTGATCGAATACGCCGATACCGCGCGCATGTCGCGTCAGCTGGTGACGCTGCATCAGGATGTTCCCGTTCCCTATGCGCTGTCCGACCTCAAGGCACACGACCCACACACGCAGAAACTGGCGGACTTTTTGAAGGAACAGGGATTCAAAAGCGTCCTGACCCGTCTGGGCGCGCCCGCCAATCACGAACCCGCCCTGCCGCCGCA
This sequence comes from Micavibrio aeruginosavorus, assembly GCA_016184045.1. Classification (GTDB taxonomy): domain Bacteria; phylum Pseudomonadota; class Alphaproteobacteria; order Micavibrionales; family Micavibrionaceae; genus Micavibrio; species Micavibrio aeruginosavorus_C. The sequence continues at coordinate 13,322 of JACPDM010000002.1, forward strand.
TCAGGGAAAACGCATCGCCGACCTCCCGCCGGAAACGGCGGAAGCACCGAAAGCCCTGCCCGCCAAGGGCGAAGCGGAATATATCCTGATCGACGATCTTGCGACACTCGAACAATGGCTGGACGACGCCCGCGACAAGGGGCTGCTTTGCGTCGATACCGAAACCACATCCCTGACCCCTGCCCGCGCGAAACTGGTCGGGGTGTCGCTTTCAATCGTACCAGAACGCGCCGCCTATATCCCCGTCGGGCACACGGTCGAGGCCGATTTGCTCGGCGATAACGGGAATGCAAGGCATAAGCAGCTTCCCCTTGCCGACGTCATCGCAAGGCTTAAGCCCGTTCTGGAAGACGAGTCGGTCCTGAAGATCGGCCATAACATTAAATACGACTGGCAGATTTTTGCGAATTACGGCATCCGCATGGCCGCCATGGACGATTCGATGTTGCTGTCCTATGTCCTTGACGGAACGCAGCACGGCCATGGCATGGACGAGCTTTCCGAGCTCCTCCTCGCCCACAAGACGATTTCCTACGAAGACGTCACGGGAAAGGGAAAAAACCAGGTCAGCTTCGATAAAGTCGATATTGCCAAGGCCTGCGATTACGCCGCGGAAGACGCCGAGATCACGCTGCGCCTGCATCAGGTTTTAAAACCACGCCTCATTCACGAGCATATGGTGCGGGTGTATGAGGATATCGAACGCCCCCTGATTCCCGTGATTGCGCGAATGGAGCATACGGGAATTTGCATCGACACCGCCTTCCTCAAATCCTTAAGCCATGAGTTCGGCACGAAACTGGCCGCGCTGGAAAAGAATATTACCGCGCTCGCGGGCCATGATTTCAATGTCGGCTCGCCCAAGCAACTCGGCGCGGTCCTGTTCGAGGAAATGGGCATGCCCGGCGGGCGCAAGACCAAAACCGGCGACTGGTCCACCGCCGTCGATGTGCTGGAGGACCTGTCCGAGCAGGGTCATGAAATCGTCGGCAAGGTGCTGGAATGGCGGCAGCTTTCGAAGCTGAAATCCACCTATACCGACTCCCTGCCGGAGGAAATCAACCCGGCGACGGGGCGTGTGCATACGTCGTTCAACATGACCGGGACGACGACCGGGCGGCTGTCGTCCTCCGACCCCAATCTGCAAAATATTCCCATCCGCACCGAGGAAGGCCGGAAGATTCGCCGCGCCTTTATCGCGGAGCCGGGCTGGAAACTGCTGTCCGTCGATTACAGCCAGGTCGAATTGCGTCTTGCCGCGGCGCTGGCCGACGTCAAGGCGCTGAAACAGGCCTTTATCGACAAGGTTGACATTCACACCATGACGGCATCGCAGGTCTTCGGCATCCCGCTGGATCAGGTGACGCCGGAGATCCGCCGTTCCGCCAAAGCGGTCAATTTCGGCATCATCTACGGCATCAGCGGCTTCGGCCTCGCCAAGCAGCTGAATGTCAGCGTCGGCGAAGCCAGCGATTTCATCCGTCGCTACCTGAACAAATTCCATGAAATTCAGGATTACATGGAAGCCTGCAAGGAGGAGGCGCGGCAGCACGGCTATGTCCGCACCTATTACGGGCGCAAATGCTTCATTCCCAACATCAACTCCAAGAACGGCGCATGGCGCAGCGGGGCGGAGCGGCAGGCGATCAACGCGCCGCTGCAAGGTACCGCCGCCGATATCATGAAGATGGCCATGGCGCGCATGCCTTCCGCCTTAGGCGAAGCCGGATTGTCGGCGCGAATGCTGCTGCAGGTGCATGACGAACTTGTGTTCGAGGTGCCGAGCGCCGAAATTGAAAAAACCGCGGAGATCGTCAAAACGGTGATGCGCGAAGCCGGAAATGTCGGCATCCCGCTCGAGGCCGAAGCCGGCTGGGCGGATAACTGGGCGGACGCGCATTGATCTAGGCGATTACTGGGTAACGCTGAGCGCGTGCTTCCCGGCCGCGCGAATTTCTCCGCTGCGGCGGTCCTGCACCAGAATAAGGAAGGCATCCCCGGCGGCATTTTCAGGCGGATGAACGCTCCAGATCGTGCGCTTCCCGTCCCACAGGCCTTCTTCGACTATGGCGGTTGCCATGTTCTGCGGCTTGCGCTCCCCTTCAGCGGCAGCCTGCGTCTGGATTTTGACGAGGCGCAGGACATATTTTTCTTCGCCCGAGGCCGTTTCCGCAGGCTGGGCGTCGGGCATCGTTGGCAAAACGACGTCAAAGGCCGCAACCTTGCCTGCCGCCGGACGGATATCAAGGTCGAGGATCTGTCTTGCCTTCTCCCGCTCCGCCCGCAAGGTTTCTGCCGTCATCTGCAAATTGTTGCCGGGGATCTGCACCCGGCCATTGATGATCATTTGCGGGGTGTAACGGGAGCTGCCCTTGATCCTGTTGATGTAGAGGTCCTGCTCCGCCGTGCAGAATCCTTGCGAGATTTCATCCTTGAGGCCGACATCGAAATAATCGACCATGCATGTAAACCCTATAATTGCGGGGTCGGCAAGAATATCGCTGAAATTGCGCTCGGCCTCGGGGCAGAACGGGCAGCGCTCGGCGCTGAACAGCATGACAAAAGCCAGCTTGCCCGGCCCGGAAACAGCCTTTTCCGCAGGAGCGGGAACGGCAGCAGGAGCAGGCGTTGCCGCGGGCGCGGCGGCCTGATCCGCGGCCGAAACCGACGCGGCAGCGAGCGCCAGAGCGAACGCGACCCCCAAAACCCCGCAACCAAGCCAGCGTAAAACAGGAACCATTCTGCAAGCATAGCGCCGCGCCGGAGCATGGGAACGGCAATTTTCGGGCTTTTATGTGTTTTCCCTCGATTTTTTTCCGCCATATGCTAGAGATAGATGTCTTTTCGACCCCCGCAGCGCTTAGAGAAAAAATCATGAGTGACGACCATCTGGATATGCCGATTTCCTGGGAGGAAATGCACCGCCACACCAAATCCCTTGCCCGCAAGCTGGTGGACAAGGGCCCGTGGAAGGGGATTATCGGCGTGGCGCGCGGCGGGCTGGTCCCGGCCTGCATCATCGCCCGTGAACTGGACATCCATCTGGTCGAGACCTTGTGCATCTCCAGCTACGATCACAAATCCCACACCACGGCCAAGGTCCTGAAAGTGCCGGACGACGTCGGCGACGGCGAAGGCTGGCTGGTGATCGACGATCTGGTGGATACGGGCAACACCTTCCGCCTCGCCCGCGAAATGATGCCGAAGGCGCATTACGCGACAATCTACGCCAAGCCCAAGGGCGAGCCGACGGTCGATACCTTCACCATGGAAGTGTCGCAGGATACATGGATCCATTTCCCGTGGGATCTGGAAGCCCGCTACAGCACGCCGCTTGCGGATGCGAAGAAGAAAGCCTGATCTTTTTTCATGACCGCCGAAGATCTGACTATTCCCGTCGGGAAATACGATTTCGTCTGGGCCACGCATGACCGCGACGCGCCGCGATCCGGCACGCCGGAGCCGCCGCTGGTCGTGATGATTCACGGCTTTCCGGGCGACAGCCGTTCCTATGGCAATGTCTTTGGCGACTTGTCGGCACAGATCGTCAAGGGCGGATTCCACACGTTGCGCTTCGACCTGCGCGGCTGCGGGCAGAGCAACAAGGCCGCGCAGTTCTTTACCCTGAAATCCGCGCATGAAGACTGCATGAGCGTTCTGCGCTGGGCGGAAAAGCTGGGGTACAAAAGATTTTATCTGATCGCCGAAGGACTCGGGGCAACGATCGCCGTCACCGCCCTGACCGATGTCTTTCGCCCCCGTATCGCGGGAATGGTTTTCCTGTGGCCGATCCTCGACATGAAACAATCATGGCTGGCGACGTTCCCGCCCATGGCCGACAAGGCGCGGGAAGAGGGCCGGGATCATATCGTCCTCGACAACGCCAATGTCGGTTTCGATTTCATCCGCGAGGTGGAAAACTACAACCTCGCTCCCCTGCTCGGGCGCATCACCATGCCGGTCATGATCCATCACGGGCTGGCAGACGAAAAAGCCCCGCCAATCCAGATGGAGATCCTGCGGCTTGAAGCAGGTACCGACCGGCTGGAGTTCGTTACCTATAGCGGCGGCGGGCACGGCCTTAAAAATGCGGCCTTCCGGGAGCAGCTTTTGCGCGAAACCCGCGATTTCCTGAAGAAAATCCGCTGACCTTATCCACATTTTCCTTGATTCAGGACCTGCGCCCTGTCTATATACCGCCTTCTATTGGTCGATGGCTGGCTTTGACATAATTCGGCTGCCTGTCCGTCACCCGTTAACCCCTTCTTTTAAGGAGAAGAAAATGCCGAAGATGAAGACCAAGTCGGGAGCCAAAAAACGCTTCCGCGTCACCGGGAATGGCGGGGTCAAGTTCAAGCCCGCCAAAGCGCGCCACATGATGATGAACAAGCCGAAATCCATGAAGCGGAAAATCCGCGGCATGCAGCTTCTGGCCGACGTCGATGCACGCATCATCATGGAAAACTTCCTGCCCTATCTGCGCGGCAAGAAGAAGGTCAAGAAGACCACCCCCACAGATAAAAAAGCGGCGTAAGGAGAACACACCATGGCACGCGTAACCGCAGGTCCCGCCAACCGGGCCCGTAAAAAGAGAGTCCTCAAGCGCACAAAAGGCCATTACAGCCTGCGCCACAAGGCCATCCGCACGGCGAAAGAATCCGCCGACAAGGCCGGCCAGTACGCCTACCGCGACCGCAAGAACAAGAAGCGCGATTTCCGCGCCCTGTGGATCATGCGCATCAACGCAGGCGCCCGCGAAAACGGCCTGACCTATTCCGTTTTGATGGGCGGCCTGAAAGCCGCAGGGATCGAACTGGACCGCAAGGTTCTTTCCGACCTCGCCATCCACAACCCGGAAGACTTCAAGCTGCTGGCCGAAAAAGCCAAAGCCGCGCTGAAGAAGGCCGCTTAAGGGTTTCTGGAACGCCTTTCCCGAAAAGCCCCCGGAATCCGGGGGCTTTTTCTATTTGCGCCTTTTGCCGCAGCCCCGTATGTTAAAAAATAAAATCACAGGACAAGGGATGTTTTCACGCAAAAACAAGAATCCGCCCGGCAAACTCCGCCGGGCCTTTGCCGCCGCTGCCGCCGTTGTTCTGGCGGCGCAATTCGGCGCTTCCACGCTGATCGGCATGGCGACCGACCGCACGGCGGAGGAAGCCGCACGCCTCGGCCTTGAAGAAGCGCGCCTGCGCAGCATCGCCAAAGCAGCGTTCAACACCCATTACCCGGAGGACAAGGCCGCCTATCTTGTCCCGATGCTGCAAGGTTTTTTTGACATCGGGGCCGAGATGCGCAACGAAAACGCTTTCGCACGGAAACGGGATGGGGATTACGAGTTTTACGGCATTGCCCTCAAACATCCGTTCTTCGGCTACAATGGATTCTTCGACAGAATGACCCTCCACGCCGCCAGCAAACTCTCCCAATGCAATATCGTCGTTTCTTCCGACGCCATGCAGATCGACAAGGTCAAGCGCCTGTTTACCGGCCTTGATCCGCGGCAGGTCGCCAATTTCCCCGGCACGATCAAGGACTACCAGACGATTTTTTTGCTGCATGAACTGCACCATTGCAGCCAGACCCCGTCCGCCGACACCGCATCGCAGGAAACCGGCGCCGATATTGCCTCGCTGGACGATTATCTGCGCCATGGCGGCAACCGCGACGTTGCGCGCTCTGTCATGTATGGCCGCGTTCTATTGGCGGCGATGGCCCATACTTTCAGCGCCACGGCGGAGGGCGGCGAACACGCTTACATTATGGGGCCGATCCTCAATCATCGCTTTTTCGGCGGCCCGGCAATGACGCAGGAGGAATCCCGCCGCGCGCATCGGGACGCCGCCGCCATCCTTGCCCGCATCGACCAGCCGCGGCACCCGATCGATCGATCCACCCCCGGCATGATCTACGCTCTGGCCGGAAAAGCCCTTGCGGAGATCAAAGACATCCACCCGCAGACGCTGGCCGTGCTGCGCCTGCAGCGCGAGGCCTTTGAATTTTTCATGCGCCCGCAAGGCCCCGCCCCGGCTGGCGCGGCCACCCCGAGCGTTTGATCTCCGGCATTGAAAGTGCTAAAACCGTCCTGTTTTTAAAGGATAGTGAAAGTGCCAGAGATGACCGACACGATGACCGCCCTCAAATCCGAGCTGACCGCGCTGGTGGAATCCGCCACCGACCTAACCGCAATAGAGACCGCACGGGTGGCGGCTTTGGGCAAAAACGGAAAAATCACGGCGCTGATGAAATCTTTGGGCGCGATGAGTCCGGAAGAGCGCAAAACCGCGGGCGCGGCCCTCAATGTCCTGAAAGATGAAATCGCCGCCCTGATCGAGAAGCAGGAAGCCGCGCTTAAGAAACAGGCGCTGGACCAGAAGCTGGCGAACGAACAGATCGACATCACCCTGTCCCCCCGTCCGGAGCGGCGCGGCACGATCCACCCGATCAGCCAGACCATGGAAGAACTGGCGGCTATTTTTGCCGACATGGGTTTTGTCGTTGCGGAAGGTCCGGACATCGAGGACGACTTCCACAATTTCACCGCCCTCAACTTCCCCCCCGGCCATCCGGCGCGGGAGATGCACGACACGTTCTATCTGCCCGACGATCCGGAGGAAAAAGGCGAAGCCGCGAAAAAACTGCTCCGTACTCATACCTCGACCGTGCAGATCCGGACGATGACGAAGCAAAAACCGCCGATCCGCATCATCACCATGGGCCGCACCTATCGCTCCGACTACGATATGACGCACACGCCGATGTTCCACCAGATCGAAGGGCTTGTCATCGACAAGGATACGCATATGGGGCACCTGAAAGGTTGCCTGACCGATTTCTGCCGCGCCTTCTTTCAGGTGGACGATCTTCCGGTGCGTTTCCGCCCCAGCTTCTTTCCTTTCACCGAACCCAGCGCGGAAATGGATATCGGCTGCTCGCGCAAGGACGGCGGCCTGAAAATCGGGGCAGGCGATTCATGGCTTGAAATTCTCGGCTGCGGCATGGTGCACCCCAGTGTGATCCGCAATTGCGGCCTCGACCCCGATGAATATCAGGGTTTTGCCTTCGGCATGGGGATCGAGCGTATCGCCATGCTGAAATACGGCATTCCCGATCTGCGCACGTTTTTCGAGGCCGATATACGCTGGCTCAAGCATTACGGCTTCGACCCGCTCGACCGCCCCAACATGGCGACGGGATCGTGATTATAAGGCCCCTCCAGCCTTCCGATTACGATCAGTGGCTGCCGCTGTGGCAGGCCAATATGGACCACGCGGTCAGCGGCGATGTGACCGCCGAAACATGGCAACGCATCTGCGACAAGGATTTTCCTATCGGCGGCCTGTGCGCGCGGGAACATAAAAACGACCCGATCGCGGGAATCTGCCACTACGTCCTGCATTACACCACCGGCAATTCAAAACAGGTCTGTTATATGCAGGATCTGTATGTCGATCCGGCCTTCCGCCGCCGCGGCATCGCCCGCAACCTTGTGATTTCCCTTGCGACAATGGGCGCGGAGAAAGGCTGGGCGCGACTTTACTGGCTTGCGGAATCCGGGAACGAGGACGCCCAGCATCTTTACAAAACGCTGGGCCTCAAGCTCGATTTCACGCTGCACGTCCTGCCGCTCTAGAACGACCGTCTGGCCCGCGCGATGGAATTCAGGAAACCATTGACGGTGCCGACCGTCTGGTTGATGGTTCTGGTGACGTCGCGAACCCCCATATTCGCCTGCTGAATCGGACCGGGCTCCGGCCTCTGGCGTGCGCTCCGGTTAAATGTACCGCGATCAGGCGCGCTCAGCTCCCGCTCGCGCGAGCCGACGACCCGGTAACGCTGGGGCGCTGCGGCCTCGGACGTTGGCGGCGCTGGCGTTGACGCAGCGGCAGGGGCAGGGGCGCTTT
>JACPDM010000052.1 GCA_016184045.1 Micavibrio aeruginosavorus
GGCCTGAACGCGGGAGCCGCGCATACCGACGCAGGCGCCGACCGGGTCGACGCTGCCGTCGCGGGAAGCAACGGCGATTTTGGCGCGGGAGCCCGGATCGCGGGCAACGGCCTTGATCTCGATATTGCCGTCATAGATTTCCGGCACTTCCTGCATGAACAGCTTGGCCATGAATTCCGGCTTGGCGCGGGAGAGGAAAATCTGCGGGCCGCGCACTTCTTCGCGCACGTCGTAAATCAGCGCCTTGACGCGGTCGCCGACTTTCAGGTTCTCGCGCGGCAGGGATTCGTCGCGGCGGAGCAGGGCTTCGGCCTTGCCGCCCAGATCGACGGTGGTGTTGCCGTATTCGACGCGCTTGATGATGCCGACGGTGACTTCACCGACCTTGTCCTTGAATTCCTCGTATTGCTTCTTGCGCTCGGCGTCACGGACTTTTTGAACGATCACCTGCTTCGCGGTCTGCGCGGCGATGCGCCCGAAATCGAGCGGCGGCAGGGTGTCGATCAGGAATTCGCCGATTTCGGCGTCGGGCTTGATGCGCTTGGCTTCGGCCAGCGTAAGCTGCTTGGCTTCGTCTTCGAGAACCTCGACCACTTCGCGGTAGCGCTTCAGGTCGATATGGCCGCTTTTGCGGTCGATGATGGCGCGGATGTCGTGATCGAAGCCGTATTTGGAGCGCCCGGCTTTCTGGATCGCCTCTTCCATCGCCTCGATGACGATGTCCCGTTCAATGTTCTTCTCACGCGCAACGGCGTCAGCGACTTGCAGCAGTTCCATTCTCTTCAACCTCGTTATGGTCTTGGTTCGTTGGTTCCGGATTCAATTCTTTCATTCGTTTCTGCGTGATTTTGATGAGTTCATCGTTCATCACCAGCTTGGCTCTCTGGATACGGTCAAAGGGCAGGGCGGCCTGCTCGTCCTTGTCAGCGATATCCAGATAAACCGTATTCTCTTCCAGTTTCGCTACCCGGCCGCGGAAGCGCTTTTGCCCCTCGATCGGCGGATCGATCTCAATTTTCACGTCCATGCCGATATAATCGGCGTAATCGCTTTGCCGCACCAGCAGCCGGTCGATGCCGGGCGAGCTGATTTCCAGCCTGTAGGCTCCTGCGACCGGGTCTTCCACATCCATGATCGCGGCAATGGCGCGGGAGAGCTTGGTGCAGTCATCCATCCCCAGCCGCTTGGTCTTTGCATCTTCGGCCATGATCTGGATGGTATAGCCGTTCTCGCCGCTTTCCTGGACGCAGATCAGGTCGTATCCCATTGCCGTCACAGTGGGTTCGATCAGCGCCGTAATCTTTTCTTCCAGTGGCGAAAGCCGCATCGTTTCCAACAAAAAAGGCGGGCCGTTGAGCCCACCCTATCAAACATGATCAGGTTGTATTGAAGGACTTATATCGCAGATTCGCTGCGGAAGGCAAGGGATAATGCGGAAATTGTTATTAAATATACTGGATATTAAATAACCGGTTTCAGCACCGGCGTTCAAACACCAGATAGCTTTGCCGCCGCCCCTTGGCGGCCCCTTTGCGCTCGTACTTCGTGGGGTTCCAGCCGGGGGGCGGGGTTTGCCAGTCTTCGGGTTTGCCCGCAGTCCAGCGCAGGGCGGGGTTGTTGATGGCGTGGGTCAGCATCCATTCGGCCAGCGGGTCGATATCCGTGGTCATGATGAGCTTGCCGCCCGGTTTCAGGACGCGGACGAATTTCTCGACATGCTCGGGCTGGACGATTCGGCGTTTCCAGTGGCGCTTTTTCGGCCACGGGTCGGGGTTAAGGATATAGATGCCGTCCAGCACGCCATCCGCCAGCGCATCGACGACCGTCATCGCGTCGTCCATATAGACGCGGATATTCTCCTTTGGGCTGTCTTCGATGGAATCCAGAAAGGCGGCCATGCCGTTGACGAAGGGTTCCGCCCCGATAAAACCAGTGCCGGGATTGGCTTCCATTTCCTGCTTCAAATGCGCGCCGTTGCCAAAGCCGATTTCCAGCCAGAGGGAGGAAAAATCCTGCCCGAACAGGTCCTTTGCGGCGAGATTGCCGCCATCCAGCGTTTCCTTGGGAATATGCAGAACATTCAGCAGGTTTTCAAACGCAGCTTGCCGCGCGGTGCTAAGCGAGCGCGTATGGCGGCGGCCATAAACGCGGCGAATTTCGCGGAGGGCAGAGGTGTCGGAGTGCATTCTTTATTCGCTTCTTAAACGCCAAAACATAAAAGGGCGTCAGGAATTTTCTGACGCCCTTTGTGTCTTAGTGGCTAAAAATCTTTCTGGCTAGCCCAAAATCTGCCGCAGGGCTTCGACCAGATCGGTTTTTTCCCAGCTGAAACCGCCATCCGCTTCCGGGTCGCGGCCAAAATGGCCGTAGGCTGCCGTGCGGGCGTAGATCGGGCGGTTGAGTTTCAGGTGCTCGCGGATGCCGCGCGGGCTTAAATCCATCGCCTGCGTGATGGCGCGGGCAAGCTGGGCCTCATCGACTTCACCCGTGCCGTGGGTGTTGACGTAGAGGGACAGCGGCTTCGAAACGCCGATAGCGTAGGAAAGCTGGAGCGTGCATTTTTCGGCATAGCCGGCAGCAACGATGTTTTTCGCCAGATAACGCGCGGCGTAGGCGGCGGAACGATCGACCTTCGTCGGGTCCTTGCCGGAGAATGCGCCGCCGCCATGCGGGCAGGACCCGCCATAGGTATCGACGATGATCTTGCGCCCGGTCAGGCCGGAATCGCCGACGGGACCGCCGATGACGAAGCGTCCGGTCGGGTTGACGTAGAATTCGCTCTCATCGCACATCCAGCCCTCGGGCAGGGTTTTGAGGACATAGGGGCGCACCATTTCCTTCACGTCGGCCTGCGAGAGGCCTTCGGCGTGCTGCGTCGAAACGACGATGGAGGTCGCGCGGACGGGCTGCCCGTCGCGGTATTCCAGGGTCACCTGCGATTTCGCGTCAGGTTCCAGCTTTGACAGCACACCGGCATGGCGCGCCATGGAGAGGGCGCGCAGGATGTTGTGCGAATAATGGATGGCGGCAGGCATCAGCGCCGGGGTTTCGCGGCAGGCATAGCCGAACATGATCCCCTGGTCGCCCGCGCCTTCATCCTTGCCTGCGGCGGCATCGACGCCGACGGCGATATCGGCGGACTGGTTGTGCAGCTTGACGTCGATATTGACGTTCTTCCAGCTGAAGCCTTCCTGATCGTAGCCGATTTCCTTGATCTTGTTGCGCGCGATGTCGCGGATCAGGTCATGGGTGATCGAATCCGGGCCGCGCGTTTCTCCGACGATGATGACGGTATCGGTCGTCGCCACGGTTTCGGCGGCGACGCGGGCATAGGGATCTTCCTTCAGATACGCGTCAACGATGGCGTCCGAAATCTGGTCGCAGACCTTGTCGGGGTGGCCTTCGGATACGGACTCACTGGTGAACAGGAAATCCTTGAGCTGTGCATGGGGGGAAGGCATAGGGGTCATTCTTTGTCCGGTTGCTTGACGCATGATGTAAGGATCTCCGCATTAAAAAACATTCAACCCAGCGAGAATAAAGGGAAAAGGCGCAATATCAAGTCCGATATTGCGCCTTTTCCGATGTTTCTGGGGGTAAACCGTGAAGCTTTTAGTCCTTCAGGCCTTGCGCTGCGACCAGCGATCTCAGCATCTTGACGAAGTTGCGGCGCGTAGCTTCATCCTGCACCTGATAGTAGGTACGGACCAGTTCGATGGTTTCCTTACGCTCCATCAGATCGCCCTCTCCGTCCTCCAGCCAGCGGAAATCTTCCTGACGGTTGTCCGACAGGCCGTAGGCGCGGGTCGGGGCTTTTTCGTTGAAGCCTTCGAAGAAGAAATTCGGCGCGACGTCGAGGAGCTGACTTAGCTGGTACAGGCGGCTGGCGCTGACACGATTGGTGCCGCGCTCATATTTCTGGATTTGCTGGAAGGTGATTCCGAGAGCTTCCGCCAGATTGTCCTGGCTGAGACCGAGGACGCTTCGGCGCAGACGTATGCGGGCGCCGACGTGAATGTCGATCGCATCAGGATTCTCGGAGCTGCCCTTGCCGTAATAGCGCGGCTTCAATCCCGCGTTTTTTGCTGCGGAGGAACGTGCATTGGAGCGGGGCGTAACCTTCGCAAGCATTGTTTTCGTAGCCATCTTGGTGAACCTTGGTTAGCAGAGATTAAAGAGAGAGCAATATTCCTTACTATCGTGTGTAGCAGAACTATGCCGCGATTTGCAATATGGGGAATCCTTATCCTTGAGGATAGGCAAGCAAGTTTCGGCGTTTTCGCATCGCCAGCAAAAGATGGCCGAGGATGACGACACCAAGAATCGCCAGAAAGGGAGTGTCGCCGTACCGGGCATAAGGGGTTGCTTCCGGGTGGCTGCGGGGCAGGGGAATATCCGCGTAACTTGCTATTCCATAAGGGATTTTTTGGAGGATTCGGCCATAAGGATCAATTGCCGCCGAGATGCCTGTATTGGCGGCGCGGATGACGGGAAGGCCTTCTTCCGCGGCGCGGAATACGGCTTTGGTGAGGTGCTGGTAGGGGCCGGGGCTGTCGCCGTACCAGCCGTCATTGGTGACATTGACGATCCATTCCGGGCGCGGCTGGCGCAGGGCGACGGCGTGGGGAAATAAAATTTCGTAGCAGACAAGGGCGCTGTAGGGCGGCAAGGGGCTGGCACTCTGGGTTTGCAAACCTGTCCCCGGCGTGAACCCGGAAAAATCGACGAACGGATCGAGCGGGATGATGTGCTGGAACGGAATATATTCTCCGAACGGGACCAGATGCGCCTTGTCGAATGTGGCCAGCGGCGTCAGGCGGGAATCGTAGGCAATGAGGCTGTTGAAATAAAGCGGCTCATCCTCCCCGCGCAGGGCGTGGCGCAATACGCCGCTCAGGATATAGGTCTTGTTGCCGTTGTCATTCCCGAAAACCGCATCGCGGATGACGTCGCGCGCGCTTTCGTTTTGCATGAGAAAATCGCTCACCGCGGTTTCCGGCCAGATCAGCGCATAGGTCAGGCCCGGAATTTTTTCCGCGGCGGAAGCGCGCAGCAAGGCGTGAAGATTATCGGCGGTCTTGTCGCTGCTCCATTTGTCTTCCTGCGCGATATTCGGCTGCACGATGCGGACAATAATGTCGTCATGCAGGACGGTCGGATTGTTGTCCAGCCGATTCATCCCCCACATCAAAGCGACATTGAGCGTTGTAATCAGCGCCAGAAGGGAGAGCGATACGGCTTTGCGTCCTGCACGGATGGCGTAGAGGAAACCCGGCAGCGCGGCCCATGCGACGGTCAGGGCGCTGAGGCCGTAAATGCCGATCACGGAAACGCTTTGCACCATGGACAGGCTGCGCGCCCAGCCATACCCGTAGAGGTTCCAGGGAAAGCCCGTGAAGATGTGCCCGCGCAGCCATTCAGCCACGCCGATGCAGGCGATAAAAGAGAAAAACCCCGCCCATGACCGCAGCGGCGCAAGACGCGCGGCGGTATAACAACCCGCTCCGGTGAAAAGCGCCATCAGCACGGGAAGCCCCGCAATCGCCAGCGGCCAGACCCATTTGAACGGGTTGCCGGGAACCAGCAAGGCATTTCCGATCCAGAGCAAACCCACCAGAAAATATCCAAAACCGAACAGCCAGCCGGAAAGGAAAACGCGCCATCCCGTCTGTCCGGCGGTCAGCGCATAGAAAAGACTGAAACCTGCAAACAGCAGCGGCCATAACCCGAAAGGCGGCATGGCAAAGGCCATTGCCGCGCCGGACAGGAAAATCAGCAATGGCCGGATCAGTTTTTTCATGACTCCTTATATCCCCTCCGCCGGAGGGAGGCAACGCGGGGCAAGCCGGAGGCGCGACTTTACACTATTCCGTCGGCTGTTCTTTCGGGATGTTGCGGATACGCAGGCGAGAAACGCGGCGGGGGTCGGCGTCCAGCACTTCGAAAACCATGCCGGAATCGTGACTGAGGACTTCGCCCCGCGCGGGAACGCGCCCGGCGAGGGAGAAAACCAGACCGCCCAGCGTGTCGATGTCCTGACGTTCGTCTTCCTGCAGGAAATCGCCGAAGCGGGATTCGAATTCCTCGACGCTGACGCGGCCATCGGCGATAATCGTGCCGTCCGGTCCGAGGGAGATTTGCGGCTGGTCGTTGACTTCGTGTTCATCTTCGATCTCGCCGACAATCGCGCCAAGGATGTCGCCGACTGTCACAAGCCCGTCGATCCCGCCGTATTCATCAACCACAAGCGCCATGTGGCGGCGGGTCTGTTTCATTTCCAATACCAGATCGAGAACGTGCATCGCGGGCGAAACGATAGGGACGTCGCGCACCATGCTTTCGATTTCAATCGGCTCGTTGCGCGACATACGCGCCAGAATGTCCTTGATGTGAATGGTGCCGATCACGTCATCGAGGGTTTCGCGGTAAACGGGAAAGCGGCTGTATTGCTTTTCCGAGAGCAGGGCGAAAAGCTCCTGTTTCGAGATGCTGCTGTCGATGGCGATGATGTCGGCGCGGGGGATCATAACGTCCACGGCGCGCATGCCGCGCAGGGCAAGGATGTTTTCGAGGAGCGCGCGTTCGTCGGCGGCAATCTCGGTCACGCCGCTTTCGTAATCGTCGGCGAATTCCTTCAATGCGTCGTGAATTTCGTTTTCGGCTTTGCCCTTGATCATGCCGCGGATGAATCCGAACAAGGATTTGTCCTTGTTCTCGCCGTTGCTCGCGGCGATACCGCTTTCCGTTACAAGATGGAGATGTGGTGCGCGCGCGCCTGGACTGAGGGGGTCTTCGCTGCCGGTCGATTCTGTGGTCATGGTCATCATTTTAGCATCTTAGCGTTAATTTAGGCCGTTATGTAAGGATTTTTGATACCGAACTCATTAAGTATTTGAATTTCAATGGTTTCCATCTCCTCAGCCGCCTCGTCCTCGATATGGTCATAGCCCAGAAGATGCAGGGTTCCGTGGATCAGGAGATGGGTAAAATGCGACTCGAACGTCTTGCCTTCCACCTCGGCTTCGCGTTTCACCGTTTCATAGGCGAGGACGAGATCGCCGAGAGCGCAGGGGCCGGGGTGATCCGGGGCTTGCCAGCCGTCATCGGTGTCGAGCATGGCAAAAGACAGGATATTGGTCGGCTTGTCCTTGTCGCGGTAGTCACGATTAAGTGTATGCACCAGATCGTCATTGGCAAGGACCACGGAAATTTCTGGCGCGACTTTCTTTTTCAAAAGCCCCTTGGCGACAGGTGCGTGCGCGAACACCGCATGAATCGCCTTTTCGACGACAGCTTCGCAATCGTCGCAGGATTCTTCCCATGCGGGGTCGGAAATCGCCGTATCAATCGAAAGCGTCACGTTCTGTATTTCCCGGCTTGCTCTGAATCGTGCCGGTCGTAGGCGCTGACGATTTTGGCGACAAGATCGCTGCGCACGACGTCCTTTGCGGTAAAGTGGATGACGCCGATATCCGGCACGCCGCGCAGGATTTCCACGGCTTCAAGCAAGCCGGAAGTTTCGCCGCGCGGCAGGTCGACCTGCGACGGGTCGCCGGTGATGACCATGCGCGATCCCTCGCCAAGACGCGTGAGGAACATTTTCATCTGCATTGATGTAGTATTTTGCGCCTCGTCCAGAATGACAAAAGCGTTGGTCAGGGTGCGCCCGCGCATGAAGGCGAGCGGGGCGA
>JACPDM010000004.1 GCA_016184045.1 Micavibrio aeruginosavorus
CAACGGCTATTCCCTGATCCGAAAGATCGTGGCCGACCAGAACCTGACCTTCGCCAGCCCTGCGCCCTTTGATCCTGCCCGGACGCTGGCAGATATTCTGCTTGCCCCGACAAAGTTATACGTAAAACCGGTTCTGGCCGCCCTGCGCGCCGGTCTCGGGATTCGCGGCCTTGCCCATATCACCGGCGGCGGCCTGCTGGAAAACATCCCGCGCGTGCTGCCGGACGGCACATCTGTCCGCCTGAACGCGGCCGCATGGCCCCTGCCTCCTGTTTTTGGCTGGCTGGCCCAAAAAGGCGGGCTCTCCGCAACCGAACTGGCCCGCACCCTTAATTGTGGGATCGGCATGACCATTATCTGTGAACAAGGCCGGGTATCCGACCTGCAGCGCCATTTTGAGGCTTGCGGAGAAACCGTTTTCAGAATCGGGGACGTCGTCAGCAGCACGCTGCCTCCTGCTGTCCTGATCCCCGATGCCGCCGCCGTCTGGGCGCTGCCGGGATGATACGAAAAATCCGCATCGGCATTCTGATTTCCGGACGCGGCAGCAATATGAACGCTCTGGTCGAAGCCTGTACCGATCCTGCCTATCCAGGCCGTATCGTTACCGTGATTTCCAACCGCCCGCAGGCCCCCGGGCTGGCTTTGGCGCAAAAAGCAGGCATTCCAACCGCCGTCATCGATCATACGGCCTTCCCCGGCACAGCCGCCTTTGAAGAAAACCTGCACAACCACTTGATTCAAAACGAGGTCGAGCTGATTTGTCTGGCGGGGTTCATGCGCCTTCTGGGGGCAGGATTTGTTCGAAAATGGACGGATCGTATTGTAAATATTCACCCATCCCTGCTCCCCGACTACCCCGGATTGCAGCCGCAAGCCCGCGCCCTCGCCGATGGCCGGAGAGAAAGTGGATGCACGGTCCATATTGTTACGCCGGAGATGGATGCCGGCCCGATTCTGGTCCAGCGCCGCGTGCCCATCCTGCCCGGGGACAATACCGAAACCCTGTCGGCCCGGATTTTAGAGCAGGAACATCTGGCTTACCCCGAAGCCGTGCGCGTCATGGCGGAAAGGCTCTTGAAAAACAAAACCGCAAATTATAAAACGGAGGCAGCGTTGCAAAAGGGATTGTCCATGGAAAACCATAACGTCAGCGTAAACCCTGAGGAACTGGCGCGCGCGCGCGCCATGTGGAAGGATTTCGCGCATTTCACCAAATACGCCATTATCGTCTCGGTCAGCATTCTGGTCCTGATGGCTGTCTTCCTGCTGTGATTTTCGCCTAAGCCCTTCACTCTTTTCAGGATTTTACGATTCCGTAACCTTTTTCCCTGCATCATAAGGCAGGGGCGGGCCAGTTCAGGCCCGAGACGGTTATGCCTTTGTTACTCCTGCGTTTTTTTAGAGCCAGAAGCACCGCAGCCCGATCCGGCTGGCGGCATAGGGTCGCCCTGTTCGCAATCATCCTGGCCCTGCTCTGTGCCGCCTCATCTTCCTCCCGCGCACAAAACGCCACCCCGGCGGATGCAAAGCCGCTGCCCGGCCTCATCCTCCTGACCGATTCCAACGACCACATTCTGATCGGCCCACGCATCTATGTCACCCCGGACCCTGCTGGAAAGATCGCCTACGGCACCCTGATCGAAAGCCATCTGAACGCACGCCGCGGCAAGACGACCAGCAACACAACACTATCTCTCGGGCACAAGGCCACGCCCGCATGGCTTATCTTTTCCCTGAAAAATTCGACGCGCAATACAGAAAACTGGGTTCTCTCGCTGGGCACCCACGCCGACGGCCGCTACGGAACACTGAAGAAATTTTTTCTTTATGAACACTTCTCCCAGCGCTACGCCATCTATGCGATGCCGGATAAAAAAGGCGTTTACCCGCCTGAGAAATTGCTGCCGCTTTACGGATCGGGCATTCCCTTCACGCTCAAGCCCGGCGAACAGGCGCTGATGGCGTTCTATGTCGTGCCGGAGCCGGGGATGCCCGTGACAATCACCCCCTCGATCTTCCCCGAAAAAACCTTCTGGCAAATGCAAGGCGGCATGGGCCGCAATGCCAGCGTTCTCCTTACCATTTTCATGGCAATCGGATTTTTTGTCGGTTACCTGATTTTAGGCCGCACACTCATCGCCATTCCCTTCACGCTTTATCTTGCAGCGCAATTGTTGCTGTACAGCGCCCAGAACGAAAGGATTTACTCCAGCTTTCCCCTTTCGAGCGAAACGTCCGGGGCCCTCTTCGGGCTTTGCATGATCTGCGCCCTTCTTCTCGCGCGATTCTTTCTTAACCCCGGGGAGAGCGACAGCCGCAGCACCAGGGTTTCCTATGGTCTTTCCATCGCTATCGCGATTTCCGCGGGAGCTGCCCTTTTTGTTATACCTGAACAATCGATCTTCCGCCCTCCCCTGCTGATCCTTCTGCCAATTGCGGGGCTTTTGTTCGTGACGCTGTTCTCGATCGTGAAGCATTTTGACCGGAGTCCTGCCGCGTGGGTTTTTGCTATCGCATGGCTTGTTCTTCTTGTCGGCGCGGCCACCTCGATTCTATCAATGGCAGGAATGACCCCCGCGTCGCCGATGATTGCGGGGGCATACTGGATTGCCCTGATGGTGCAGATACCCATTCTTGTTGCGGCCTGCCTGATGCGATCATGGCTCCTGACGGAAACGGCCGAATCCCGTGCCAAGATTGAAGGAGAGGAGGAAAAGAACCTCTCCCAAATCCGGCAGATCAAGGATACTTCGGAAAATGGACGTCTGCTCAAGGTGATCGAGCATGAACGGCAAATGCTTCAGGAACTGCGCGACCGCGAAATCGAGCAGAACGAAGCCATGCGCAAGGCCAAGGAGAACGCGGACATGGCCAACCGCGCAAAATCGGCGTTCCTTGCTGTGATCAGCCATGAAATCCGGACCCCGATGTCGGGAATTATGGGCATGGTCCGCCTGATCCTTGATACACAACTGAACAAGGAGCAGCGCGATTATGCACGCACCATTCAGGATTCCGGCGATGCCATGCTGGCGCTTCTCAATGACATTCTCGATTTTGAAAAAATCGAGAGCGGAAAACTCGATCTTGAAAACATCGACTTTGACCTGCCGCGCCTTGTCAACGACATCATGACCCTGATGTCGGGGCATGCAAACCAGAAAGGAATCTTCCTGAAGGCCGATTTCGGTCCGGACATTCCGCGCTATGTTCGCGGCGACCCGGTGCGCTTGCGTCAGGTCTTGCTGAACCTCACCGGGAACGCGCTTAAATTCACGCAAGAAGGCGGCGTGACTTTGACTCTTCGAAAAATTACATCTGATAAGGCCATTCAGGACGGATCGAACAATCTTTATTTCGGCGTTCGGGACACAGGTATCGGCATTTCCAAAGAAGCGCAAAAGAATCTGTTTAACCCCTTCTCTCAGGCCGACAGCAGCATCAGCCGGAAATACGGCGGCACCGGCCTTGGCCTGACCATTTGCCAGCGTCTCATTCAGGCTATGGGCGGGGAAATCGCCATCGACAGCGTCGAAGGCGAAGGCAGCACATTCCATTTCACCATTACAATGGATGACGGCCATGCCGATCAGGCGGAAGACGCCTCAATTGTACAATCCCGAAGCCTCTCAGGAAAACCGGAACGCGCCCTCACGATTCTTTGCGTCGATGACAACGATATCAACCTCAAGCTCCTGAAAGAGTTTGTCAGCCGCATGGGGCATGAGGCCGTCCTCGCCGGGACAGGGGAAGACGCGCTGGAAAAAATAAAGGCGCAGGATTTCGACCTGGCCCTGATGGATGTAGAGCTTCCCGGGATATCCGGGATGGGCGCGACCAAAGCCATCCGCGGCCTCAAGGATGAGAAAAAGGCCGCGCTGCCGGTCATTGCCCTGACAGGGAACGTCCGCGACGAAGACATCCGGCAATGCTACGCCGCCAATATGAACGGCCATCTGGCCAAACCGATCGACCCCGACAAGCTCAAGCTCCAGATCGAGAAGGTCATTCGGGGGACGCTCGACAATCCGGTAGACCTGAGCAGCCGAACCGCCAGCCCATCATCGTTCCAGGAGATCCGCATCGACGACCCCCTGCCCCCGGTCCTGCTCAACGATAAAGAGAGTCTGACGAAAATGCCATTGGAGCAGACGGAAATTGAGGAGATGCAGGAGGATCATGGCCCAGCGCCCATACACGCCTATGCCATGGCGCCGTCAGTACCGGATTTTCAACTGAGCACCGATGATCTTGATGAAGATACATTTGCCGGGGCGATCAGCAGTGCCGAAGAAACAGCAGGCACCCGTCAGATCTTCGATCATGCCATTCTGGACGACCTTAAAAAGAGCATGAAACGCGACGACCTTAAGGAGATGATAGATAGCCTGACGACAAAAACGGACGAAATCATCGCCGCCATGCAAGCGGCCATTCAAGAGCGCAAGACGGATATTCTGGCCGCGCGCGGGCATGAGCTGAAAGGCATGTGCGGCAATTTCGGCCTCAAGGAACTCGGCGATATAGGTCTTAGCATTGAAAAGGCCGCCAAGAGCAACACCCTCGACGGCCTTGATGAAATTATTGATCTTCTGCCCGAGGCCAATAGCCGCGCCAAGCAGGCTATCGCCACGTGGCTTGAGGCTTAGCCGACGATTTCGCAGCCGCTGAAAAAGAAAGCGATTTCATTCGCCGCATTTTCAGCCGAATCCGAACCATGGACGGAATTGGCTTCGATGCTCTCGGCGAAATCCTTGCGGATGGTCCCTTCGGCAGCGTTGGCCGGATTGGTTGCGCCCATCACCTCACGGTTTTTCAGGACGGCATTCTCCCCTTCCAGAACCTGGACCACGACCGGGCCGGAGGTCATGAACTTTACCAGGTCCTTATAAAATGGCCGCTCTTTATGGACCTCATAGAATTTTCCGGCCTGAGTATCGGTGAGCCACATGCGTCTTTGAGCGACAATGCGCAGCCCGGATCCTTCAAAACGGGCGTTGATAGCGCCGGTCAAGTTGCGGCGCGTTGCATCGGGCTTGATGATAGACAGGGTACGTTCGACAGCCATTGTTGTTATCCTCTTAGAATTGAAGGCATTTTTGGAAAGTTTTTCCAAAGTGGCCCTTGTTATAAAGGGCTGCCTGCCGGAATGCAACAACAAGAAAAACCGCTGCCTTTTGCCTGAAAGCGAAATTTTATTTCAAAAATTCACCCGGTAACAGGTAAAATTTGCGGCAATTCAATATATATGATGCTAATATACGAAATACAAAGATAGAGGGAAAATTTCGGAAATGAACGGCGAAAACGGCCGCGTTTATAAATTTTCAGATTTCGTGGAGCAGCACGGCCCGCAGCTTCCAGGCACACCCCCGTCCCTGACCCTGACCTTTAATGACGCAGCAGCCCGCGCGCAAGAAGGTTTATCTCCGCGCCAGCCTCATTCCGACGGCCATCGCCTTCTTGCGGAAGCCTTTATCGCCCAGACATTCCTGCGAAAACTCGGAACTTTGATCGGCCAGAACTTCCCGGGATCCGTTTTTAACGTTGGCCCGCCCAAAGACGCCGACCGCGCCATCGACAAAATCGGCGCCAAAAACAAAAAACTGGAAGAGCAAAAGGGCGCCCCGCTGACAGAGGAAGAACGCGCCGACCTGTCCGACAACTGCGACTTCAGCCGCGCCATGGTTGGCCTGCGCAGCCTTGACCAGATTCGTCAGGCCATCGAGGTTTTCGGCAGCCGCGGTTTTGCCGCGCTTGAACATAACGATCAGACGATGGAATTCCTGATCTGCGACACCCATGACACATTCAGCTACCCGGATGATGAAAAAAAGCCGGGATACAGGAATCTCGACGTCAAGATTGCCGTGCCGCTCGGGAACGACTCCTACCATGTCTGCGAGCTCCAGTTTATTCACGAGGGCACCCGCGCCGCTTACAAGCAATCCCACATCGACATGGAAACGGAGCGCCTCGCGCGCAAGCGCGCGGAGATGATCGAGGAATCCCTCAAGATCACCATGAACGACCTGAACAAAGCGCGGCTTGAGAGCAGTACGGCAAAAATCATTGCTCTGGAAGATCAGGAGCAAGCCCTGTATCAGGAATACGACGACAACACGGCGTCCTACCGCGAAGCCCGTCATAACCGCGCCAAGACGAATATTGAGGCCGCGCTGAGCTGCGGGCTCGATGAACTGCGCAAGGATGGAAAAACCATCGTGGCGCCACCTGCCCCGAAAGGCCCGATGCCCAGTCATGCAGTTTTTGCATGACATAAAAGTTGGCAAAATCCAAAGAAACCTTATATGAAGGCGATGATTTTTTGGTGCATCGCCACAAAGGTTTACTATGACAAAATTTATCAAGGAACATTATCTCGTCGGACATCAGCCGATCGTCGTGGTCATGACGGAAAACCGGACCCCCTTGCAGGCGTGGTACATCAACCACGGGGCCAAACGGCTGCAGCGGGATGACGACTACATTTTTATTATTGAAAACGACGTTCAATCCCGGTTCATGCCCGAAGACGCCTTCACGCACTATTGCGCCCAACGCAACATCTGCACCGACATTCCCGAAAGCGATATCCAGTTTACCTATCAGCTCGCTTCGCGGAGAATCAAAGGCGCATCCAGCGTTATTCCTTTTCCGCTGCCGGTCGTGAAGGCCGCGAACGACTCTTCCGCCCCGGGGAATACGGGGCATAAACCCTCGGCATTCTCCTGCTGTTAACCTGCTGCCGATTCTTCCTTAAAGGGCGCTGCCGCCCTATGACGCCAGCGCTTTTTCAATGGCAGCGACCGCATCGTTCGCCGCTGCCCCGTTGGGGCCGCCGGCTTGCGCCATATCGGGACGCCCGCCGCCGCCCTTGCCGCCCATCGCTTCCGCGCCAAGCCGTACCAGATCGACGGCGCTGAATTTCGCGGTCAGATCGTCGGTCACACCAACGACGATGGAGGCCTTGCCGTCATCCGTGGCGATCAACGTCACCACGCCGGAGCCGATTTTTTTCTTCAGATCATCGACCATCGGCTTCAGCTCCTTGGCCGGGAACCCCTCAAGGACGCGGGCCGTGAACTTGACCGAGCCGATCGTCCGGACATCGGGCGCAGCGGCGGCAGACCCGCCCCCCGTCGCCATCTGGCGGCGCAAGGCCGAGAGCTCCTGCTCCAGCCGCTTCTTCTCATCGACCAGCGACCGGACGCGCTCCACCACGTCGGACGGAGAGGCCTTCAGTAAGCCTGCGGTTTCATTAAGGCGCGCCTCCTGTTCGCGGAACCACGCCAGAGCCCCTTCGCCGGTCACAGCCTCGATCCGGCGCACACCGGCAGAAACCGCCCCTTCGGCTACGATCTTGAAAAGGCCGATATCGCCCGTGCGCCGCGCATGCGTGCCGCCGCACAGCTCGACCGAGAACGGCTTGTTCGCGCCTTTCTCCTGCGTGCCCATCGATACGACGCGCCAATCGCGTCGATTTGCTCTGCCGTGATCGCCGCCGGGTGATTGATGTCGAAGCGCGTGCGCGATGCATCCTGGCGGGAACCTTTCTGCGCCACATGAGGCCCCAGAACGCGGCGCAGGGCTTCGTGCAGCAAGTGTGTGACAGAATGGTTAGAGCGGATAGCCGTGCGGTTGGCATGATCGACGCGCATCTCCACCGTATCGCCGGTTTTGAACTTGCCCTTTTCCACCGTGCCGACATGGACGAACAGCTTGCCCAGCATTTTCTGCGTATCAGTCACGCGCATTTCCGCGCCGTCCGCTGTGCGGATCACACCGATATCGCCGACCTGTCCGCCGGATTCGCCGTAGAACGGAGTCTGATTGGTCACAAGGCGAACATCATCACCCGTGTTCACGGCATCGACGACCTTGCCGTCCTTGACGAGGCAGCGAATCTGCCCTTCCGCGCTTTCCGTTTCATAGCCAAGGAATTCACTCGGGCCGACCTGATCGAGGATATCGAACCAGATCTTGTCCATCTTGGAATCGACGGACCCTGCCCATGATTTGCGGGCCTGATCGCGCTGTTTTTCCATCGCGGCGTTAAAACCATCGACATCGACCTCGATGCTTTTGGCGCGCAGGGCATCCTGCGTCAGATCAAGCGGGAAGCCGTAAGTATCGTAGAGCTTGAAAGCAACATCGCCCGCCAGCTTTTTGCCGCCGGAGAGTTTTTGCGTCTCGTCTTCCAGCAGACGCAGCCCCGTTTCCAGCGTGCGCTTGAAGCGGCTTTCCTCGATCTTCAGGGTTTCTGTAACAAGACCTTCGGCGCGCTTGAGTTCAGGATAGGCTTCGCCCATCTTCGCCACCAGCGTCGGCACCAGTTTATAAATCACGGGATCTTTTGCGCCAAGCATATGGGCATAACGCATCGCGCGGCGCATGATCCGGCGCAGGACATATCCGCGCCCTTCATTGGACGGCATGACGCCGTCCGCCATCAGGAAAGAGCAGGCGCGCAAGTGGTCGGCAATCACGCGGTGCGCCGCGGCCTGATCTCCGTCAGGGGAAACCCCGGTCAGATCGGCCACATGCTCAATGATCGAGCGCAGAAGGTCGATATCGTAGTTGGAATATTTCCCCTGAATCAGCGCCGTCGCGCGCTCCAGCCCCATGCCGGTGTCGATGGAGGGTTTGGGCAGGGGTTTGCGGATATATCCGCCCTGCCCGTCCGGCTCCTGCTCGAACTGCATGAAGACGAGATTCCAGAATTCAAGGAAGCGGTCGCCGTCCTGATCCGGGCTTCCCGGGGGGCCGCCCGCGAGTTTATCGCCCTGATCGTAGAAAATCTCCGAGCACGGGCCGCACGGACCGGTATCGCCCATCATCCAGAAATTATCGTTGGTGGGAATCCGCAGGATTTTCGAATCCGGCAAGCCTGCCACCTTGCGCCAGATCGCCGCGGCCTCCTCGTCCGAGGAATGCACCGTGACCAGAAGCTTGTCCTTGGGCATGGCAAGATTCTTTGTTACCAGCTCCCATGCGAAAGCGATGGCGTCTTCCTTGAAATAATCGCCGAAAGAGAAATTCCCCATCATCTCGAAAAACGTATGATGGCGCGCCGTATAACCGACATTGTCGAGATCGTTGTGCTTGCCGCCCGCGCGTACGCATTTCTGCGCCGTCGTAGCGCGCGTATAGGGCCGCGTTTCCGCCCCGGTAAAAACATTCTTGAACTGCACCATGCCGGAATTGGCGAACATCAGGGTCGGATCGTTGTCCGGAACCAGCGAGGACGAGCGCACATGCTCATGCCCGTGCTTTTTGAAAAATTCGAGAAATTCGGACCGGATGTCCTGAACCGTCATTGTCATGGTGGTGATCCCGTAAGAAAGCCGTTTGAATACAGGATATTAACCGCAGTTTTCCGAAAAAACCAAGCGGAATCGCCTATTCCGCGCCGCCATCCGCGACCCGGAACGGGCGGATTGCCTCGGTCAGGCGGATGGTCGCGCCGCGGTCATCCATCGGCACATAGCTGGCCTGACGGCCTTCGGCGACGGAATCCAGCGACGGCAGCGGCTGCCCGAGGCGGATGGCGTAGATCCAGTAATTGGCCATGACCCGCTCGACATAGTTGCGCGTTTCCGCCATCGGAATCATTTCGATGAACAGCAGCGGATCGTCGATCTCCGCCAGCTCGCGCCGCCATTTCCGCAGATTGCCAGGCCCGGCGTTATAAGCGATGGCAACAGACAGAAGATCGTTGCCCACGTCATCCATTTCAAGCAGGTGATCGACATATTTCTGGCCGATCTGCAAATTGATTTCCGGATCGGTCAGGCGGTGCTTGCCGCCCTTGTCCTTGAAATGGCGGTTCTCCATGATGTAGCCCGCCGTCGACGGCAGAACCTGCATCAGGCCCATAGCCCCGCTGCCGCTTTCGGCCCACGTGTTGAATTTCGATTCCTGCCGGGCGATGGCGTGGATCAGGGCGCGGTCAACGGTATAACCGCCATTGGGCGCCCACGGCAAAAGCGGATAGGCCGCAGCGTCATATATGCCGCCGCCCGGGCGCTGGAAATTATTGGCAAGGCGCATCGACAGGCCGGGAAGATGCTCTTCCTGGGTATAAGCCAGCAACGCCTCCTTCAGGGCTTCATCCGCACCAGGGTTGATTTGCAGCAATTCGGCCTCGGCCAGATGGTTTTGCCCCGCCTGAACAAGAGCCATGGCGCGCCACGCCGCCGGAATGGAAACCAGCTTGTTGAAATCGCCTTTGTCAAAAGACGGCACATTCCAGTCGAAATCGAAATCCCAGCCCAGCGCACGGATCGCAATCAGGCCATAGAACGTGTGCGGGTATCCGGCCGCTTCCTTGAGCCATGTGCTGACATCCTTGATATTGCCCGCGCGCATATGCGCCCGCGAGGCCCAGTAAGCGCCGCCTGCCCGCATCCATGTGGACACATAAGGCGATTTGGCGGTTTGCTCGAACAGGCGCGCGGCTGTCTTGTAATCGCCCTGACGCCATGCGGCAAGGCCTCCGGCCCATCCCGCCATCGGCGCCTTGGTGCCGGACCGCCCGGCGCTCGCGCTGGCAAGGGTGCGGGCTTCCGCCGGTTTGCCCATCAACAGATAGCCATTGGCAATCTGGCCGCGCAGCTGATCGTATTCCGCCGGGTCCATCAATTTTGCCGCCGGATCGCTGTTCAGGCGGTGCGCGGCCTTGGTCGGCGCGCCGCGGCTGATATCGGCATTGACCGCCTTGATCAGGCGGGCAAGATCTTTCTTCTGCGCGGCGCTGCGCTTTTTATCGGCGCTGTATTCGCTTTTGGCGCTGCGCGTGTGCAACGTCCCGACACCAAGACCAACCTGATTGCGCGGTTTTTTTATCTCTCCGCTGAATCCGGCCGGTTTGCGATTGACCGTCAGGCGGTAAAGCCGGTCAGCCCCGGGATGATCGGCATAAAGATTCATCCAGGCATTCAGCTCGGTAAAATCCGCCTTGTAAGACGGGTGCATGTAGCGCTGAAACAAAACATGACCGCGCAGGCGGAAATCGCCAAGCTGGCGGATGGCTTCATCGGCCTGTTGCCACTCGCCCGCGGACTGGGCGGCAAAAATCCGGCGATAGAGTGCGGCATCGCGGCCGGACAGGGCTTCACTCGAGGGTGATACAGGCTGCTGGCCAAAATTCAGGAGTTTTTCCGCATCGGGCTCCGCGGCGCCGGGTTTACGACCAGGGGTACGGACGGACATGCCGGAAGCCCCCTCCGCCGGATTGAACGCCGCCGGCTCAATCGCCGCAAGATCGCGCGCGTCAGCGGAAGCCATATCTTCAACCACAAGACCGGGCGCAAGAACGACCGGCTTGAACCGTGTCGGCTTGACCGGCGGCAGCGGAACCGCCACAACCGGCAAAGGCGCAGGAGCGGCATTCAGGAGGAGGCGAACGGAATCAGGCTTCCTGGTCGGCAGCGGCACGAGGGCCCCGGCCAATCCGGTTCCCGCACTGGCCAGCATTGCAAAGCTGACCGCCAACAGGAAATAGACCCTGCGGCGCCGTGTTCGAGCCTGATTGTGTCGCATAGTGGGCAAACTCATACCCTGAAATGCGGGCATTTGTCCAGAAAACCACCCCTCTACCCCCTTGGAACAGGGAGGACAAGCTAAGGGCGGGAGCATCAATCAATTGATTTAATTATATAATTTCTAGATCGCGGCGCTTTTCCAGAAGCATAAGCATATCCCCCCAGACCAGCCTTTTCTGGGCCGGAGTCCGCAGCAGATAGGATGGATGGAAGGTCGCCAGCGCCGGAATCGGCACCGCCCCGTCGCGCAATTCGGGCGTCTGCGGCAGGTAATCGAACCACCGCCCGCGCAAGCGGGAAATACCCTCGGTACTGCCGAGCAGCGCCTGCGCCGCGACACCGCCTGCGAAGATCAGAAGCTTTGGCTTTACAAGCTGAATGTGCCTTTC
Source organism: Micavibrio aeruginosavorus (assembly GCA_016184045.1). Taxonomy (GTDB): domain Bacteria; phylum Pseudomonadota; class Alphaproteobacteria; order Micavibrionales; family Micavibrionaceae; genus Micavibrio; species Micavibrio aeruginosavorus_C. The sequence goes on from JACPDM010000004.1 coordinate 11,939, forward strand.
GATGAACGGCAGGCTGACCATGACTTCCGCCGGGGTCGGCGTGCGGTTGCCCGGGGGCCGCCAGTTCAGGATGTTGCTTATATATATTGACCTCAGGGGCTCTGCCGCCTTGCGGTCCAGCCCGGCACTCGCAAGAATACGGTCCAGCAAAAGGCCGCTTTCACCGACAAAGGGCTTGCCCTGACGGTCTTCCTCCGCCCCCGGAGCTTCACCGACCAGCATGACCGGCGCTTCGGGATTGCCATCGCTCAGGACCATCGTGGTGGCAGTCGCCTTCAGCCCGATCCCGTCAAACCCGGCAATCGCCGCCCGCAATTCCGCCAGCGTCTGCGCCGCCAGCGCCAGCTTCAGCGATTCGGTCCGCGCTTCCGCCGCCCCAAGGGGAACGTCAGGAGAGGCTTCAGGATGCACGGAACGGGGGACAACACCCTCGCTCTCATTTTTACCATAATCATCACCCTTGGGCGCGGCCTGCTCCTGCGCGGGCCCGATCAACCCCTGCGGCGCCTCGGCAAAAGGCTGGTCCGCCCCGGCATCGAGGTGCCAGAGCAACGCCGTTTTCAGGGCCTGATATTCACGATTGTCCATCGGGGTCCAAGGACTTGAATTTTATGATACTGTGTTCAGGTTTATCGGATGTCTTGCACAAAGACAATCATCCATCAGGAGCGTATATCCCCATGTCGACCCCCTTCCGCCCCGACCGCGAGGTCATGGATTATGACGTTGTGATTGTCGGCGCGGGTCCGGCGGGGTTGTCCTGCGCCATCCGCCTGAAACAACTCGACCCCGGCCTGTCCGTTTGCGTGCTGGAAAAAGGCTCGGAAGTCGGGGCGCATCTTCTCTCCGGCGCGGTGCTGGAAACGCGGACGCTGGATGAGTTGATCCCCGACTGGAAAGACAAGGGCGCACCCTTGACCGTCCCGGCGCAAGAAGACCGCTTTCTGTTCCTCACCAGGGACAAGGCGTTCCGCCTGCCCAACCCGCCGCAAATGCACAACAAGGGCAATTACATTATCTCCCTCGGGCTTCTCGGGCGCTGGCTGGCGCAGCAAGCGGAGGCGCTGGGCGTTGAAATCTATCCCGGCTTTGCCGCCGCCGAAATCCTCTACGATGACCAGAGCGCTGTTCGCGGCGTGGCCACGGGCGATATGGGCATCGGCAAGGACGGCGCGAAAACCGACCAGTACCAGCCCGGCCTTGAGCTTCATGCAAAACAGACCGTCTTCGCCGAAGGCTGCCACGGCTCATTGACAAAGACGCTGATCAAAAAATTCGACCTGCGCAAGAACAGCGACCCGCAGACCTACGGCCTTGGCGTCAAGGAAATCTGGGAGATCACGCCGGAAAAGCACAAGCAGGGCCTTGTCGTCCATACCATCGGCTGGCCCGTCGATCCGAAAACCTATGGCGGATCGTGGATGTACCATCTGGACGGCAACAAGGTCTCTATCGGCTATGTCGTCGGTCTTGATTACTGGAACACATGGCTCTCCCCGTTCGAGGAGATGCAGCGTTTCAAAACCCACCCCGAGATCC
>JACPDM010000005.1:0-1651 GCA_016184045.1 Micavibrio aeruginosavorus
TGACGCGCCGCTTTCAGGTGCTGCCGTTACATCGGCCTCACCCAAAGCGCCCGCGTCAGCTTCTTCAGCTTCTGCTTCCACAGCCTGCTCCAGGAGTTGGAGATCTATGCCAGAGGCAAAGAGCTCCTCGGAAGACACCGCAACGGATTGCGGCGGGACGTTAACTTCATACGAAGGATCCGCGCGGACGGTGTATTGTCCGGGCGGCACGTATTCGAAAGTATAGAAACCGTCGTAAGCGGTTTCCGTTTTGGCGACGACTTCGCCTTTCGCGTTGACCAGCTCGAGCCGCATGCCTTGCAACGGATCGCCGTTGTCGCGCAGGGCCGTACCGTCAATCGCGCCTGTTTCAATGACGGGAAACTCGAAATAGGGCATGGAGCCCGGACGCAGCGTCGTCGTATAGCCATCGACCGATGGCATATGGTAGGGGTCCAGCAGGGAAGACCGATCGACTTCGATATTGGCTTCCTCGATCCCGCCGCCCTCAAAGGATGTCACATTGCCGTTTTCGTCAGCGCGGCCCGCCACCGGTGATGCCGATGAAAAGCGCTCGGCGCGCATCATGTATCGGCCACCCGGGCCGTAAGGCCCGAGGGAGGAGCTGGCGCGAACGCCGAAGGTGAAACCCTGATCCTGCTGCCAGTTGCCTTCGATACTGGCAAGGAACCTGTCGAAATCATAACTCAGCTGAAGCCCGGCCCCGGTCGTGGATTCGAGCAGATTGTGATTGACGGTCAGCGCCGTCGACAGCCGATCGGTCGGCGAATAACGCAATTCGCCATCCATCGAGCTAAGCTGGCGTATCGGCTTGATGTCGTAGTTCAGGTTGGTACGAAGGCGAACCTGCTTGATACGGGCGGAGGCGCTAAGCTGACCGCTGGAGCTTGATTGCTTGCCGTTGGTCCAGTTGGTGGTGATATTGTTGCTAAGGCGCGTTCCGCCGCGTGAAATCGATTGCCGCGCGCTTAAAGATGTCCTCGTGTTGCCATCGACGTTCTTGTCGTGGTCGTAGTCCATGCCAAGACTGAGCTGCGCGAAGGGAAGCTGCAAAGTGCGCTGGATCCCGGCTTCGCCAAGGAATTTCCGCGCCGTGCGGCCAAACCCGCTGTCCGGACTTTCAAAGTCGTTGAAAAAGGCGCTGCGCAGATTGAGTTTGAAGCCAAGAATTTCGGTGATAAACCGCGCATCCAGCGCGCGGCCTTTTTTCTCGACATCCTTGTCGCGGCTGACATCCTGATAGGCTTCGGCCTGCGCCACGCCGAAGGGCAAGGACAAGGCGGTCCCGGCAGAGAGATAATCGCGGATTTCATCTTCGCTCTCATTATTCTTCACCGGCAAGGTCGAAACGCCGCCGTAAACCGTGACGTTGCGATGCAGGCCGTAAGCCGCCTCCGCACCGGCGGCCAGCCCGTGGATTTTATTGTCGCTATTTGGGTCTTCGCGCAGGCGGATCAGGTCTTTCTCCGCGTCCACGGCACCGACCGTGTAATCGAACTGGCCGGGCCGGAGCATATTCGCGCCGAAAACGTAATCATCGACTTGCTCACGGACCTGCCCCTGCGGCCCGTAAAGGACGCGGCGGATCTGGTTGTTGCCGAAATTCAGGCGCACATCCTCAAAACGGTATTCTCCACGACCGTCGACGGTC
>JACPDM010000005.1:1709-2537 GCA_016184045.1 Micavibrio aeruginosavorus
GTGATGATGTCGAATTCACTGCTGCGCTTCGTGTCGGTGGTTGTAAAAATCGCTCCCCGGCCACTGGTTCCGTTTTTGATCAGGGGAGAATGCCGGACGCGGGTATCGCCGCCCTCAATCTGTTCCAAGCCAAGCGGCAAGGGCTCGTCCCGCGTCGCCAGCCTCTCCAGCCGCAGGCGGACCGTATCGGGACCTTTGAGGTTTTCCTCGGCATAGCGGGCGGAGGCTGAAAAATCCGCCTTGGCCCAGAGTAAATCCATAACCCCGGAGACAGTTGAAAAATTGGTCAGGTTGTCTTCCGCCGTGTCGAAATCATAGCGGGTTTCCAGATCCAGAACCGGGAGGCCGACCGGCCGGTAGGGATTGGGTGTGTAAACGTAATCTTTCGGCTTTTCTGCCGCCTTGGCCTCTTTTTTCGCGGCCGCCATTTCCTGTTTTGCCCTGCGCTCCATGCGGGCCATGAAGGGCAGTTTTTTGGCCTCTTCATCGACAAGGACATCAACGGAAAGATTGGGCAGATTGACGGCCGGGCTGATCGGCCAGATCCGGGCCAGCAATTCCTGCTGCACATACATATCGTCTGCGCCGACAAGATCAGGGGAAAGGACTTCGCTGGCGGACAGGGATTCCTTTTGGCCGCGAATCGTCACCTCGGCACGTTCCGTGTCGATGACAAAGGTGTTGTCTTCCGTCCCGGCCCAGCCGGAAACAGCGCCCCGGCCCAGATCAGGATCGACAAAAAAGCTGAACTCTTCCGATAACTGAATAATCGGAAGGTAAAAACGTCCCTGATACTGGTAAGCGAGCAACCCGTCGGAGAGTAAATAT
>JACPDM010000053.1 GCA_016184045.1 Micavibrio aeruginosavorus
ATCAACGACATCACGGTGGCGAACTCCGGCGGGGTCGATACGACCGTAACGGTGACGCCGACGACGGATGTGATCACGATCTGGAGCCAGCGCAGCGGATCGGCCTACGAGATCGATAAAATCGAATTCTCCGACGGCTTTGTCACCAGCTTTGCCGATTATGCGAGCTGGACCGCCGGAACATCCGGCGCGGATACGCTGACCGGGACGTCCGCCGACGAGACCATGTTCGGCAAGGACGGGGCGGATACCATCGACGGCGCGGGCGGCGCGGACGACATTCACGGCGGGGCCGGGAACGACTCCCTGACTGGCGGAGCCGGGGCCGACCTGCTGCATGGCGGGACGGGAGATGACACGCTTTACGGCGGCGACGGGCTGGATACGCTCTATGGCGGCGCGGGCGCGGATATTTTCGTCTTCGAGGCGGCGTCTGCCTATAACAATGTCGATGTGGTGAAGGATTTCAGCACGGGGCAGGGCGATGTGATCGATCTCTCCGATCTTCTGGGATCGTACAACCCGGTCAATGACGCCATCACAGACTTTGTCCAGATCACGACCAGCGGCAGCAATTCCAGCCTGTTCGTGGACCGCGACGGTCTGGCTTCGACCTACGGCTTCACCCAGATCGCCACAATCTCCGGTGTCACGGGGCTGACCGATGAGGCAGCGCTGGTCACGAGCGGGAATCTTCTGGTCGCTTAAGAGAAGCAATTCCGCGAACGACGTTGCCGCCTTCACGTCAGACAACGCTGCCCGCACATGACCTTGATCATGTGCGGATGGCGCTGTATCAGTACGTATCGAAACAGCATGGTGCGGACCGGGGTTTTCGGTTTCTGCACCGCCTTAGGTTTTCCTTAATTCCTCGCCCGATAGGCTAAGAGGAAGAATGGGAAACATGCGAACGGAGTGAGCACAAGGTGTGCGCGGTACTACCGCGCCCACCTTGCGGGGGGACTTCCAGTCCCCCGCGTACCCCCCTCGGAAATCCCGGCGCGTCCCGTCTTGTTGACGGTCTTGCTTTCGGGATTTGCAACGTGTCGCCGTTGCTGCACGACCAGAGGAGACTGCGGCTCTCCTCTGGACTCCATCGCGCAAAGGGCACTTCGTAGCCCCTTGCATCCCTCGACCAGGGGCTTTCGCGCCCCATGGACCCACGACCGGTGTTCGGCACCGGCTTCGACCAAAGGGCGATTTCGGCTCTCCCTTTGGCAACCCATCGACCAGCACGACACGCGGTGCTGGACGCGCGAGGAATGCGCGAGGAGGCGGGGCCGACCCCTCGCATACGGTGTGGACATGGACCGCAAACCGAAACCGAAGCGCATCGCTCCCGTTTCCTATCGCCCGCCCGAAAGGCTGCGCGAGGAGTTCCACACGCGGGTGCGGAACTCCGGTTTGCCGGTCAATGCCTTCATCACCGCCGCCGTCTTCGGCCAGGCCGCGCCGAAGAGCAGGCGGGCACCGCCGCTGGACCAGCAGACCGCAACCGCGCTCCTGGCCCAGGCGGCGCGCATGACAGACCAGCTCCGCATCATGGCCGGATCGGTCGCCGATCCCGGCCACGCCTCCCTCATCGCCGGATGCCGCGATGAACTCGTCGAAATCCGCAACATCCTTCTTGCCCTTTATGGCAGGCAACCATGATCCCGTTCGCCTCCCAGCGCGGCGGCGGTCAGGACCTCGCCACACATCTCCTGAATGCCCATGACAACGAGCTGACCGAGCTTGTCCATCTGCGCGGAGCCGTCGCGGACGACCTGCACGGAGCATTCAGGGAATGGGAGGTTCAGGCGCAGTCCCTGACGCGGTGCAGCAAGTATCTCTACAGCATGTCCATCAACCCGGACCCGGCGCACGGGACGCTGACGCGGGAGCAGTACATGGACTACATCCGGCGCGCCGAGGAGGCACTCGGGCTGTCGGAGCAGCCCCGCGCCGTCGTCTTCCACGTCAAGCACGGGCGGGAGCATTGCCACGTCGTCTGGTCGCGGATCGACGTGGATCAAAAGCGCGCGGTGCACCTCGCTTTTGACCATGACAAGCTGATGCGGGTAACGCGCAGCTTTGCGCGCGACCACGGCCTTGCCTTGCCGGACGGGTATGACACGTCGCGGCAGGTCGGCCAGATTTCCCTGTACGAGCAGGAGCAATCCCGGCAAACGGGCCTGTCCAAAGAGGACCATATCCGCGAAGTCACCGGGGCCTGGCGGCAGTGCGATGACCCCAGAGCCTTTGTTCAGGCCCTGGCGGAGCGCGGCTACATCTTGGCGACGGGGAAGCGGCCTTACGTCGTGGTGGATTTGTACGGCAACATGAACGCGCTGCCGAAGCTGATTGACGACAAGACCGTTCGCACCAGCGATTTGCGGAAGTTTTTGGAGAAGGATTTCCCGGTGGAATCCCTGCCCAGCGTCGAGGAGGCGCAGGCCCTCGCCGCAGCGCACCGCAAGCTGATCGAAAAGTCCGCCGATGAGAACCTGACCACGCCCCGAATTGAGGCCTTGAAGCACGCGCAGGAGGAGCGAAGACGAAGCACAGTAGAAGAAGCCGTCGCCCTCAAGGCGCAGCATCAGGCCATGCAGGAAGAGCAGCAGACACGCCACTGGCTGGACCGTGATGCCCTGCGGTCCCGGCATCTGGAGGAAATGCGGGCAATCCGGCGGCAACGCTTCGAGAACCGGCCAACCGGTCTTGCCGCGTTTCTGGGCAGGATCACGGGCGTGGCGTTCGTGCAGAAACTGATGGCGCGCCGCGAAGACGCGCGGCGCGTGAAGGCCTACCTCGAAGACAGAGCCGCGCTGAAAACCGAGCAGCGGGCCGAGCAGAGAATCCTGGCGGTGCGTCTGAAGATTCAAGCAACCGCCGCAGAGCAAAAAATCAAATCCTTGGAGAAGGTGGAAAAGCGCGAATGCGCCGCGCTACTGCGCGAGAGCAAGGCCGCCGCGCGGTCACGGCAACGGGACGAGGAGGGGCCGCCGTCACTGGCACACCCGCCTGTGCCTCAGAGCGCCCCGCGCAGCACCCCCGCCCTGCCGGAACAGTTCGCACAGGCGCAAGCGCGGAATCCCCGTCCCGCGCCCGATGTGCTGGGCGCGTTCAGCCGCGCGGCGGACGCAGCGCGGGCGAAAGCTGGCCGTGGGGACGGCGATACGCGCAAGCCCACCGACCCGGACCACACGACGGACAAGGGGCGGAGCCGGTAGCGCTATGCCGCAGGCTCTGCCTGCAACTGGCTGACCAGCGTGGCTTCCTCTACGTTGAACTCCCGCAGCGTTCCTCTCTTGGAGGCCGAAGCGCCGTAGTCGCAGATGTCGATGACCACGAGGTAGATGATCTTGCCCCCGATATGCAGGGCAGGAAAGAGCCGGTCCGGCGTCGCAAAGGAAAAGTGAAGAGCCTCGGGGCACATCCTGTAAATCACGAGATAGCCGGTGACCTGATCGAATTCCCGAAGATAGGTGTGAACCTGGTTGACGCCGCTGGCGATATAACTCACGCCCCGCGCGCTGCCGTCGAACAGCTTGACATCCATGACCAGATCGGGCGAAACGAGGTCCGGGATGCCAGACGGGCCTTGCGGTTCGATTGAAAACTCAAGCCCCTGATCGTGCAGGTAGGCATAAAGATGGGGGGCGAGTTTCCGCTCCCCCGTGACCGCGATTTCAGCAGCCTCGGCACGGTAACACCACTCTACACGCTGGCGGTACTTGACCAGCAGGCTAAGAATTGCGCCCGTCTGGTCCAGGGACTCGTCAAGGTGCTCATAGAACGTGTCGAGAAACGCATCCCTGAAGGCGTCAAGCGCCTCGGCGTGTTTGGTGCCGTGACTGAGCCCATGTCCAAGCATCACTTCCGGCATGTTCGCATGCCCGTTCGTTTCGACCGGCTGCGCAGCGCAGTGCTCGATGACACGAAAGGCGAAATGCAGGGCATCCTTTTCGGATGTGAAGAGTTTAATGCTGCGATTCTTCAGGGTCTGGATTTCCGTCGCATGATCCGGTGCCTCCGTGGCCAGCTTTTCAAGAACGGCCTTGAACAGGACATGTTCATGCAAGTAATTCCAGAACTGGACCAGCGCGCTGTGGAAAAGCGTCGTGTCGCAGGAGTTCAGGCGACGCACCCGTTTTTGAAGCTGGAACCGCTGCGTTTGCAGGTATTGAGAATCCATGATGTCAGAGCCTGATCACAAGTTTCTTGTTCAGTTTTGAAAGCTCGGCTTCCAGTTCAGCCATCGCCCGTGCAATTGTTTGCCGCGCCTTCTTGCACTCGTTCATATGATCGTCAAGCTGAATCGTGCAATGACACCCCCTGCATATCAGCGGTGCGCGAAGCCTGGCCTGCCGATAGAAGGCGGGGGTGCTAAATCCACATCGCGGACAGTCCAGATCAATCGTAAAGCGGTCAAGATCAAACATCGCAGCCCCTGCTAGCTTTTCTCGTTCGGCGCAGAGAAAAGCTGTGCGATCTGGCGCATCGGCAGGAAGAGACGCCTTGGCGTGAGCTGAAAGGGCAGGAAGTCGAAATGCCTGTAGAAGCTCTCGGCCTGCTCGTCCTTCGCATCCACGATTACGGCCATTGCGCCGATTTGCTGCGCGCCTTCCAGACAGCGGCGCAGCGCATCGACGAGAAGGAACTCGCCGACGCCCTGCCCTTTGGCCGTCCGGTCAACCGCCAGCCTGCCGAGCAGAGTCACGGGCAACTGCCCATACCTGGGCAGTTTTTTCATCATTTCCGGCGGCAGTTCCTCGACCGGAATGATGGACGCCGATAGGGTGTAGAACCCGCGTACCACCGCGCTACCGGGCTCAAGCAAGACAAAGGGCACGGCGACGTGCTTGTCGGCATCCTGCCGGGCCTGCTGCTTGAGATAGCGATTGAGATCGTCGTTGCCGCAGTCGAAGGCGCTGCGGTCGTGCCCTTTTTCAAGGGGGACGACGCATTCAGGGGTCAGGGTGAGCGGCAATCACAGCCCCGTCTTCTGACGGTAGGCTTCCACAGCCTTACGCAGGCGCGCGCCCGGTTCCGGCGGGTTCAGCAGGGCAGAGACAAAGGCAAGCTGCTCCTCGCGGGAGAGCCGGATGAGTTCGTGCTCCTGGACGATCCTGGCAGCAGCCTCCTGCGTACTGTCGATGACAAACTCGCTCAGCGTGCGACCGGACAGAGCCGCCGCCCGCTGGAAGAGATTTTTCTGGTCGCTGGAGACGCGTGCCTCCAGCCGCGCATTGCGCGTCTTGTCGGACGTTTCAACGGTACTCAGCATGGCAACCTCTCTTGGCTGGACGGGAGAGCACGATTCCGCACTCTCCTATACAATGTACGCCAATTGTACGGACACGTCAAACCAAATTTGCCTCGACTAAGCCCTTGAGGTCATACGGGGGTTGGCGTGGGGCAACCGGGGCCTGGTCGCCACCCTCGGGCGTTTTTAGGCTTTCGCGTCTTGGCGTTTTTAGGTTTTTCTGCCGGTTAAGGCTGGCCCGCGTGGCCGACTCGGGCAGGAGGCAGACGCCGGATGCGGGGATACCGGCGTCAGTCGATAATTCAGGGTTTCGCCGCCGAGGCTGTGCCCTCGCGCCGCGCCCTCGCAGCTTGCGTACATATCCGCGTACATATTTGATCGATTGACCCCATGTCGAACCATACTTTCATAGAAGAAACAAGGCGGAGACGCACGTTTGCTATCATCTCGCACCCCTAGCGCATTCTTCGCGTCAAGGGGGTGCAAGCCGGGACACCCGGCTTGCCTTGAAGACAGGTTTCATTGGGAAGACAGGTCTCCGGAGCCGACAAGCTGCGTCAACCGCCGACAGGCTGTGACGCGCGTTGTGCGTACATAGCAGCGTACATAAAAATGGCTTTGAGGCTCACCCGGAAATATGTACGCAGCGAGGTGGAATCATGGCTCTCTCGGATGCATGGCTCAAAGCGAACAGCAACAGGCCCCGCGCGGCCTTGGGCGAGTTCGCAGATCGCGACGGGCTGGGCGTGCGCGTCACGCCCAAAGGCAAGATCGTTTTTCAACTGCGCTACCGCTATGACGGCAAGCACAGCCGTGTTGACCTCGGCTCATACCCGGCCCTGAACCTCAAAGCCGCGCGGACCGAGGCGCAGCGCCTCAAGGGGCAACTGGAGCAGGGGCACGATCCCCGGATCGTGCGCGCCCTCGAAAAGCAGGCCATCGTCAAGGCGGAATCGGTCGAGGCACTCTTCCGGCAGTGGTACGAAAGCTACTGCAAGAAGAACAAGAAGGGACACCATGACGTGCTGCGCTCCTTCGAGCTACACGTCTTCCCCCGTATCGGGAACCTGCCTGCGGGCAAGGTTTCGCTTCACGAGTGGCTCGACCTTCTGGAGAAGCATGCCGCAGTGCGGCCCGGCATCGCCGACCGCATCCTGACCAATGCAAAGCAGATGCTCAAATGGGGTGTCAAGCGCCGCCTGATCCCGGCAAACCCATTGCTGGAAATCAATGCCCGGGAAGACTTGCAGATCAGGAAGGTCGCCGGAACACGCTCCCTCTCAAACGACGAGATCGCGCATGTATGGCGGGCCATGGAGCAGTCGCGGATGGCCACCAAGAACAAGCTGTTCCTCAAGCTCTGCCTCATGTACGGGTGCCGAAACGGCGAGCTGTGCGCCAGCGAGAAGGATCACTTCGACTTTGAGAAGAAAGTCTGGACGATCCCGCCGGAGAACCACAAGCTGGGCAAGACGACCGGGAAGCCCTTGCTCCGACCGATCACGCCGGAGATCGAGGAGCTTCTGAAGCAGGCCATGGCACTGAGCGGGAAGAGCAAATACGTCTTCACGAACGCAGGGAGCACTGATCCCATGGGAACGGGCGCACCGTTGGCGCTGCCCTACAACATCATGCAATGGCTTCGCAGGCATGAACGCTACGAGATGCAGCACTGGTCGATTCACGACCTGCGCAAGACGGCGCGCACGAACTTCTCGACCCTGACCGAGCCGCACATCGCCGAGATCATGCTCGGGCATCGTCTTCCGGGGACTTGGCAGGTCTATGACCACTACGACTACCTGCCTGAACAGGCGAAGGCCTATGCGGCGTGGGCACAGCGTCTTGCGGCGCTGGTCCTGTGATCCGGGGCTCGGGTCTGCGGTGCGGCATGGAGGGACGGTGCCAGCCAATGTCGTCCGGCACCTCTGGCGAATTCATGGCGCTCATCGCGCGGCCCAGGCTGCTGCCAGTCGCCCTGCCGGATCATTGGAGGCCTCCCCGCGCGCCCTTGCCCGCTCCACAGCCTCCCACCGGGCAACGTCCTCTGCATCCCAGAGGTTGCAGCTTCCCGTGTGTTTGATGCACGGAGGCGGGAACGGGTTTTCGGCGCGCTTCATGCGCCGGAACAGCGTCCTGCTCGAACAGCGGTAACGCTCGCACAAGTCCTTTGTTGAGTGATACGCCAGCGCCATGAGGTGCTCCCGGTGACTCTCGATGGATTCACTGTAGGAAACAGGCCGGGCCGATTTCCTCACGCATTCCACGCGCCGGATTCCAGCGGACTCAAACGGATCGAGCGGTAAGGAATCTTCAGTGTAGCCAACCGTGGGTGGCAAAAATTAAGAAATCGTCAATATTCCACTTTTACCATTGATGTATGGTGAGAAGCGCGCAGGGGGCGCGCTCGGTATGCAGATTACCATTCGCGGCGCATTAACAATGGCCCAACTCCGGCAGGCGATTTTTGAACAGTTGCATGAGCTGGAAGATACCTATGCGCTCGCATACAGCAAAGGGGCAACCCTCTACGTCAATCCCGTCAATGAATACGGCGAGCCTGTTCTGCTGAAGCGGGATGGCCGCGTCATCACGAAAGTCCTGAGTGATGGCCCATACCGCAACGCCGCCGATGACCTGAAGCTCTAAGGAGATTGCACAGCCCGTGGAAGGGGGCTCGACAGGTGAATCATGACGACACCGACTTACGTCGGCATAGAAGGAGCCCGAAAGGCCCTTGCCGAAATCGGCATCAACCTCACCAGCCGTCAGATCAAGCGCGCGGCAGACCTCGATGCGCACGGGAAGCGCAAGCTACCGTTCTTTGTCGATCCTATCGACAAGCGCCTCAAGATCGAGAAAAACACTCTTCTCGCCATCTACAACCGGTGCCAGGTCAATGCCCTCAACAATGCGCATATAAAGCCTGGCTCCCTTCAAAATGGACTTGATTCCAGCCCGTAGGCAGGGTAACCAGAATCATGTCCGACATCAGAAAGAGGGTAGGCAAGAACGGCACAACGTACCAAGTCCGCTATGCGGACAGGGCGTCAAAGACCGGTTATGCGTACAAAACCTTCGACACCGCAAGAGCCGCCCGGGCGTTTCGCGAAGACGCGGCGGCGCGGGCGCAAGCAAGCTCAGTGTCGGCCAGCAGCATGTCCGTCGAGCAAGCCGTCAAGGAATGGCTGGACATCTGTGAGAAGGAGGGTTTGAACGGTCGAGACCCGGTCACGGCCTATACGCTGGAGAACTACGAGTACAGGGCCTCGTTTATCAAGGGCTACGCGTGGACCAAAGAACTTCGGGAACTGACCGCCCCAGACATCGCCGAATTTCGCTCCTGGCTTCTTCGCAGCGACATGAGCCGCGATCTTGCCGGTAAGGTGCTCTCGTCCTTCCAGTCGATGATGAAGGAGATGACGGTCCGGGGACGCATCCCCATCAACTGCGCTGCGGGGATCAGCGTTCGCAGCGATTCCCGCTACGATGAACCAGTCACCATCCCGACCAAGAGCGAAATCAAGGCGCTGCTGAAAGCAGCGGATGACCTGAGCAATGCAAAGAACCAGACCGTTGCCAAGCCATGGCAACGCTACCGGCCCATGCTCTATCTGGCTGTGGACTCTGGAATGCGACCGCAGGAGTACCTGGCAGTGGCGCGGTCGTCTCTGGGCGAAAGCGGAATCAAGGTCGAGCGCGCCATTGAAGGGGACGGCAGCCGCATATCTGTGACAAAGACGCCGACAGGACGGCGTTTCATTGATCTGACAGATACAACGATCAATATGGTGCGCCACTACGCCGAGAACATTGCTGCTCCAAACGACCATGACCTGATATTCCCGGACAAAAGCGGTCGCTGGCAGTGCCGAAGAAACTGGCAGCGCCGTGGATTCGATGTCGCATGCGAAAAGGCAGGCCTGATGGTTGAACAGGATGCCGGGGGTGGCGAAAAAATTGCCGTACCGAAGTTCCGCCCGTATGACCTTCGGCACTTCTTCGCTTCGTACCACATCGACAAAGGCACCAATCTCAAAAAATTGCAAAAGATGATGGGACACAAAGACATCGAAACAACGCTCAATGTCTATGGTCACCTCCTGGATGATGACGAAAAACGGGCAGACGGCGTCCTTAGCTGCCTAGTCTGATTTTTCCTGTGGCGAATGTGTGGCGACTGGTATCTAACTAAATGAAAGAAAAAGAAAATAAAAGGCATGGGGTGCAAGGGGTCGCAGGTTCAAATCCTGTCACTCCGACCATTTGGATCAAAAAACAGGCCCCAAATGCGGGCCTGTTTTTTTAATGAAAAGGAGATAGCGGCATGAGCGATATTGTCTTTATTTACATCGTCAGCGGCAATGAATCCGAAGCGCGGAAGATCGCGTCGGTCTTGCTGGCGGAGCGGCTGATCGCGTGCGCCAATATTTTCCCGGAGCATCTCTCCCTCTACCGGTGGGAGGGGAAAGAAGTCGTGGGGGCGGAGGTCGCGATGATTTTAAAGACGCGGGCGGAATTGTTTGACGCCGTGGCGGCAAAGGTGAAATCCCTGCACAGCTACGACTGCCCGTGCATTGTCAGCCTGCCCGTGGGGCAGGGCTATAGCCCTTATCTGGACTGGATCGCGGCGGAGACGGGTTAAGAGGCGGTTGGTCCGGAGAGTCCCGCTTTTTTCAGGCAATCCTGATCTTGCGTGTGCTTGCGCAGGTACATGTGCTTGGGGCTCCAGGTCAGGCGGATGCCGTTATTCGCTTGCTCGAAACGGTCAAAGAAGGCGTAAACATCCTTGCCGACGGCGTCATAGGCGGCTTCATCCGGCGGCAGGAATTCTTCCAGCCGGTGCTTGCGGACGGCCTGCGAGAATGTTTCGCGCAGTTCTTCGGCGAATTTCGCGGCGAGTTCCGGCGTCACTTCGGGCTTGCCGTAGTCTTTGGCGCGGACGCCGAGGCGCACATCGACATACTGGCCGTAATGGTCGCTGGTGCAGCCCTGAAGGGTATAAATATCGCGGCTCATTTCCATGTAGATGTCATCGTCGGCGAAAGGTTTCGGCTCCTCATTATGGCGCGAGAAGGCCGACGCGGCGATCATCGAGAGGGACAGGGCAAGGGCGGTTCCGATGCGGCGCAGGCTGGGGCGCATGATGAAAATTCTCCTGATTATCTCTTTTGTTAAAAAGACACCGGGCTTCCGTATGGGGTACCCGGTGTCCAGCGTTCATTTTATGCGGCGTGCCGGTTACGGCGCTTTCGGCGCGGGGGCTTTGCCGACCGGGGCCGGGGTCGCGACGCATTCCGCCACGACGTCCGGGCTGACGGCGCCGCCGGTGACGTTCAGCGCAACGGTAATGCCGGTCTGTGCTTCGAATTTCTTCGAGGCAGCGGTAACGGCTTGCGCGACTTCGGCCTGAACCTCGGCTCCGCCTTTGGAGAAGTCCTCTTTGCCGTATTTGGCGATGACCGGGCGCAGCTCTTCCTGCAACATACCGGCGAGTGTATCCAGATCGATTTTGCTGATGTCGTATTTCTTATCAAGCTCCGATGTGTCGCCGAGCTGCGCCATGAAAATGGCAAGCTCGAAATCTTCGGCGCTGGGTGTGGTGCCGGGTTTGGCGATGTCGTTGAGGCTGATGCTCACGTCCATCATGACGGCGCCGCCATGATTGTCGTTCAGGCAGCCGCCAATCCCGCCTTCGGCGATGGGGTACATGATTTCAGAATCGTTCGCGGGGACCGGAGCCGGAGCAGGCGCTTTATCCTGCGCCATTGCGGCAGCCGCAGCAAAGGCAAGAGTCAGTGCCGCAGCAGTGCGGCGGAGAAGATTATTCATTTTGAACCTCCCAGTTCGATGATGTTTATTTGGTTTATTTAAGCCGAGGAACGCTAACACCGGATTCGCGGCCTCACAAGGGGCGTCAAGCAAAAAGTAATTTTTGATCACTGCAACTTTCCCTTTTGGAGTAGCAGCGATGATTATGGTTTTTGATTTTGAAAAATAGGAGCCAGCCCCGCCGGATTCACAGCCTGGGGGCGGGGGCCTTCGTCACGGGGCAGGACTCATCCGGCTCGTCGCTCATCTCCGCGATAGGAATGGCATACATCGTCACGCCGGTTTTGATGTTCATGTCGCGGTAATAACGGTCCATCGCCCCACCTACGGCATTGAATCCGGCAACGTTGCCGCCGACCTGAAATTCCTCGATCGTATGATTTTTCGCGGCGGCGATGACGGCGGCGCGTAGGCCTTCGGAAAAAGCTTGCATATCAAGATCGCCCTCCGTTTTTCCAAGCCGGTCGAGGTCGGTCTTGCTGATCATGGGAAGCCCGAGGATTTTGTACAAATGACCGTCCGCAAGGCAGGCATTGATCGGGACAAACGGCCGCGGCCATTTTCCTGAGAATGGCGGTCATGAAAAATTCCTCCCGTAATTTTGATTTACGGGAGGAACGTTAGGCGGTCTTTTTGCTTATGGCAAGGGTGTTCAGGTCAGGGCGAGGGCCTGATTCAGATCTTCGATCAGGTCGTCGGCGGATTCGATGCCGATGGACACGCGGATCACGCCGGGGCCGCATCCTGCCGCGGTTTTCTGCTCATCCGTCAGCTGGGCATGGGTGGTCGATGCCGGGTGGATGATGAGGCTGCGCGTGTCGCCGATATTGGCAAGGTGCGTGAACAGCTTGATATTCTCCACCAGCTTCACCCCGGCGTCATAGCCGCCCGCGAGATCGAAGGTGAAAAGGCCGCTGGCCCAGCCGTTGCGCATGTATTTCTGCGCCATCGAATGATAGGGCGAATTGGGCAGGCCCGGATAGCTGACCGATTTGACGGCCTTGTGCCTTGACAGGAACTCCGCCACTTTCTGCGCGTTCTCGCAATGCTGGCGCATCCGCAGGGGCAGGGTTTCCATGCCGATCATGGTCAGGTAAGCGTTCATCGGTTGCTGGTTCATGCCAAGGTCGCGCAGGCCGACGGCGTGGTTGAACATGGCCAGCGGCGCGGCGGCGAATTCTTTCGCGAAGACCAGTCCGCGGTAAGACAGGTTCGGCGTCGCCAGCGTGGGGAATTTCGCGGCGTGTTTCATCCAGTCGAAATTGCCGCCATCGACGACCGCGCCGCCCATGGATTGCCCGTGGCCGCTGAAATATTTGGTGGTGGAGTGGACGACGATATTCGCGCCGTATTCGAACGGGCGGCACAGATAAGGGGTCGCGACCGTGTTATCGACGATCAGCGGCACGCCGGCGTCTTCGGCGATCCGCGCGAAGGCTTCGAGGTCGGGAATGACGCCTTCGGGGTTGGACAGGCTTTCGATGAAGATCAGGCGCGTCTTGTCCGTGACCTTGCGCTTGAATTCATCCGGCTTGGTCGGGTCGGTGAACAGGCATTTCCAGCCGAAAGAACGCTGGAACGTGTCGCGGAATTGCCCGGCGGTACCGCCGTAAAGTTTTTGCGTGGCGATGAATTCGTCGCCAGACTGCATCAGCGCCGAAAAGGCGAGCAGGTTGGTGGCAAGGCCGGAGGAGGTGCAGGTCGCGCCTGTGCCGCCTTCAAGCTCCGCGATCTTTTGCTCCAGCCCGGCGACGGTCGGGTTGGTGACGCGGGAATAGATATAGCCTGCTTCCTTCAGGGCAAAGACATCGGCGGCATGTTTGGTGTTGCGGAAGACAAAGGACGACGACTGGTGGATCGCCGGGCTGCTGGCGCCGGTGACCGGGTCGGGGCCGGGGCCGCTGTGGACGGCGAGGGTTTCAAAATCTTGTACGGGCATGACGCTGTCTTTCATAATGATGTATCCCTGTTTTTCCTGACGTTTCGCCAGACAAGGTAGCAGCATTCCGGGCAGGAGCAAGCTGCGGTGCAAAAAGGCTTTTTTGGCTCAGGGGGCAAGAATAGGGTATTATAGTACCGCTTCTCTACTTCCTTGTTTTTTCACATTTTTTATTGACTCTTTGTGCCAATCCCGGCATAAACCCGGCAACACGCTGAAAATTGAGGAACTGCGATGAAAACTTATTCTGCAAAACCGAGCGAAATCACCAAGAAATGGGTGATTGTTGACGCCGAGAACATGGTTCTGGGCCGTCTTGCCAGCATCATTGCCATGCGCCTGCGCGGCAAACACAAACCGATGTTCACCCCGCACATGGATTGCGGCGACAACGTCATCGTCATCAACGCCGAAAAAGTGGCCCTGACCGGCCGCAACAAGGCTGCAGACTCCATCTTCTACTGGCACACCGGCCATCCGGGCGGGATCAAGGGCCGCAGCAAGGGTGAGCTTCTGGCCGGGAAATATCCGGAGCGCGTGATCGAGAAAGCCGTCGAGCGCATGCTGCCCGAGGGGCCGATGGGCCGCAAGGTTCTTGGCAACCTGCGCGTCTATAAAGGCACTGCCCATCCGCACGAAGCGCAACAACCGGAAAAACTGGATGTTGCCTCCATGAACTCCAAGAACAAAAGGGTCTAATCAATATGGCTACGAAAAAAGAAACTTCCGTCAGCGATCTGAAAGATCTGAAATCTTCCGTCCTGACCAATGCGCCGGTGAAAGACCTGTCCGAGCTGAACAAGCAGGAAAAAGAGCCGCGCCAGCCGAAAATCGACGCCCAGGGCCGCGCCTATGGCACGGGTCGCCGTAAAGACGCTGTCGCCCGTGTCTGGCTGAAACCTGGCAAAGGCGCTGTCATCGTCAATGGCCGCGACCAGAGCGTTTACTTCGCCCGTCAGACCCAGCGCCTGATCCTGAACCAGCCGTTCCTTGTGACCGGCCGCGTCAATCACTTCGACGTCTGGTGCACGGTCAAGGGCGGCGGTCTGTCCGGTCAGGCCGGCGCCGTCCGCCACGGGATTTCCCGCGCGCTCGAAAACTTCGACCCGCTGATGCGTCCGGCCCTGAAAGCCGCAGGCATGCTGACCCGGGATGCTCGTATGGTCGAGCGTAAGAAAATCGGTCTGCACAAAGCCCGCCGTTCCAAGCAGTGGGTCAAGCGTTAAGCCGCTTTCATATTGTTTCAAAAAAAACGCCGGGGAGCTTTCTCCGGCGTTTTTTATGCGCAATTTCCTGCTATGGTGCCGGGAATGCACAAGGCGGCTATCATCTTCAAACACGGAAATAACGGAGCATTTCAATGGCTGGGTTTTCATCGGTTTATTCGGCTTTTCTGGGCGCGCTTGGCGGTTCGGTCATCGCCGGGATTGTCATCGGGTCGCATGAAATCAAAACCGACCTCGATTCCGGGGCCAAGGACACGGCCCGCAAGGGGGTGCTGACGGTTGAAACGTCTTGCACGGAACAGGCGAAAACATCGCAAAGAATTCAGGATTATTTTACCTGGCTGGCCAATAAGCACGGCAAGGAAAACCTGCCCGTTTTCGTGATGAGCAAGGAAGACTGCATCCGGTTTTTCAATGAAAAGAACGAACCTGCCGCAAACGCTCCGGCTCCCTGATTATTCCGCCTTCTTCATGACATAGGAACCCGGCGCGTCTTCGATCGGGTTTTGCGGTTTGCGGGCGGGGACTTTTTCCCCGGCGTATTGCTTGATCCATTCGGCCCAGTGAACCCACCATGATCCGTCATGCTGGGTCGCCGCCGCAAGCCACCGATCGGGGTCCGCCGGATGCCCGGCAGCGGTCCAGTGGCCGTATTTGTTGGTCGTCGGCGGGTTGATGACGCCCGCGACATGGCCCGACGCGGAAAGGGTAAAGGTCACAGGCCCGGAGAGAAGCTGGGTTGCGGCATAGGTCGCCTTCCACGGCGCGATATGGTCTTCGCGGGTGGACAGGAAATAGGCCGGGGTCTTGATCTTGCGGACGTCTATAGGCGTGCCCTTGATCGTGATCGCGCCGGGATGGGCCAGTTTGTTGTCGCGGTACATGTTACGCAGGTAAAAGCTGTGCATTTCCGCAGGCATGTTGGTGGAATCGTCGTTCCAGTAAAGCAGGTCGAAGGGGAAGGGTTCCTTGCCCATCAGGTAATTGTTGACGACGAAAGTCCAGATCATGTCGTTGGCGCGCAGAAGGCTGAAGGTGTTTTTCAGCTTCCGGGCGCTGAACACGCCGTGTTCTTTCATTTCCTCGTCAAGCTGGTGCAGTTGCTCGTCGTCGATGAAAACCTTGATGTCGCCCGCGTGGGTGAAGTCGATCAGGGTGGTGAGGAACGTCGCCGAGGCGATGCGGCGATCCTGCCCCTGTGCCGCCAGCCACGCCAGCGTCGTCGCCAGCAAGGTTCCGCCGATGCAATAGCCGATGACATTGCAATCCGGAACGCCGGTGGCTTTCTCGATATGCTTGAGGGCGTCGAGGATGCCTTCATCCATGTAATCGGCGAAAGTCTTGCGGGTCAGGCGTTCATCCGGGTTGACCCATGACACGACAAAGACCGTATGCCCCTGTCCGGTCAGCCATTTGATGAAAGAGTTATCCGGGCGCAGGTCGAGAATATAATATTTATTGATCCACGGCGGAACGATCAGCAGCGGGCGCTTGTACACGGTCTCCGTCGCGGGCTGGTATTGCAAAAGCTGGATAAGATCGTTCTGGTACACGACCTTTCCGGGCGTTGTAGCGATATTCTTCCCAAGCTGGAAAGCGCCGTAATCGGTGGTGCTGATTTTCAGGTGGCCTTTTCCGCGTTCCAGATCCTCGATCATGTTCTGGAAGCCGCGCACAAGGTTTTCACCCTTGCTGTCCAGCGTTGCCTTGATGACGTCGGGATTGGTTATCAGGAAATTGCTGGGCGACATCGCATCGACGAATTGCCGGGTATAGAATTCCAGCTTGCGCCGCGTTTCTTCGTCCAGCCCTTGCGTATCATGCACGGCCTTTTGCATCCAGCGGCTGGTCATCAGGTAGGATTGTTTGATGAAATCGAAGAGGGCGCTGTTCTGCCATGCCTCCGACTTGAAGCGGCGATCATGCTGGTCGGGCTGATAAAGTTCCTGCGACGGGTGGCCGAGGAATTTCTTGGCGCTTTCCTGCCACAGATTGACCCAGTCCTTCATATACTGGATCTGCATTTCCGCAACTCTTTCGGGGTGCTGCGCCAGATATTCGAAGAACTGCGTCCAGGCTTGCCGCATGTTCAGGGGGTCCAGCGGCTGGTTGCCGATGTCCCAGTCTACTTTTTGCATGAACTCGGACATCATCGGCTGGAGCTTTTCTGCCGTCTGGACCAGAATCGCCGCCAGCGCCGCCGGATCGGGCGGCAGGTCCGCCGGGGCGGCGGGCGGGGCGGGTTTTTTCTCGCTGATCTTGCTCATGCAGCCATGGTGGTGCGGATGGGCATGAAAATCAATGGGAAAAACCCCCGCCCGGGGGTGCTTAAGGGCTTGAATGCGGGACTTTTTTGCGTAACGATGGCGGCCTCATTATGACATTTTTGAAGGCTGCCATGCTGAACCAGAAAATCATCCTTGTGCTTGGGCTGACCCTGATGCTCGGGGCGTGCACGACTGCCGACGGAGTCCTGCGGGATATCAACGGCATGTTCGCGCGCAAGGCGTGGCAAAAGGACACGGCCTATCTCGATCCGCTGCCCGAAGAATCGCGGATGGCGGGAGACACGGGCCGCGTGGCCGCGCCCCGCAAGGACAAGAGCAGCAATGTTCCCGTAACGCCCGGCGCGCAGGTGGATCTCAGCTATAACCGGGTCGCGTCCGAGCTCTCCAGCAGCAGTGTCGAAATGTTCAGCCTCGACACCCCCGGCCTGCCGGTGCAGGCACCGCGCTATAACCCCGGCAGCCGCAGAAGCGTCGTAGCCAGCGGACCGTCCGCCGTTTCTGGCGTCCCGTCCAGCACCGACCCCAGCGTGATGGTATTCCCCTTCACCAATGATATGTACACCCCCGGGATCAAACCGGGTTTGCCGGGTTTTCGTTCCGCGCGGCCCTATGATTATGCCGGTGGCGGCGTTGGCGCCAGCGTTGAGGCGCTGCCGCTCTATACCGAAAACCCGAACCTGATTTACTTCGCGCACGGCTCCGCGGCGCTCAGCGCCACGGCGCAGCAGGTGATTGCCAGCGTCGCGGCGAGCCAGCCTGCGGGCCTGATTACCGTCGAGGGCCATGCCAGCCATCGCGCCGCCGTCAAGGATCCGCAGCAGCGCGTCGAGGTCAATTACCGCATGTCGATGAAGCGGGCGATGGCGGTGACCAAGGCGCTGATCAAAAAAGGCATTCCGCCGGAGATGATCAAAACGACGGCGCTTGGCGATACCGCGCCCGCCGTGCCGGAAGTGGATAAGGACTCCGAAGCCCTGAACCGCCGCGTCGCCATCCGGATGAGGCCGTAATGGCGCAGCCCCTGAATATTGCCATCGCGGGTCTGGGCACGGTCGGGACCGGCGTTGTCAAGATGCTTCAGGCGCATGGCGATCTGATTGCTGCGCGGGCCGGGCGGCCCATCGTCATTACCGCCGTCAGCGCCCGCGACAAGGGCAAAAAGCGCGATGTCGATCTGTCCGCCTGCGAATGGGTGGACAACCCGATCGATCTGGTCGGCAAGGCCGATGTGATCGTCGAGGTCATGGGCGGATCGGAAGGGACGGCGCGCGCGCTGGTCGAGGCCGCGCTGAAGGCCGGGAAGCCGGTTGTCACGGCGAACAAGGCGCTTCTGGCTGAACACGGCTACGCGCTGGCGCAGCTCTCCGATGCGCACAAGGCACCGCTTTTGTTCGAGGCTTTGCCGGAAACGCGATCATCGCGGTTTATGGCATCCTCAACGGCACCTGCAATTACATCCTCACCGAAATGCGCGAAACCGGGCGGGCGTTCGAGGATGTCCTGAAAGAGGCTCAAGCCAAGGGCTATGCCGAGGCAGACCCGTCTTTCGACGTCGATGGCATCGACGCCGCGCACAAGCTCTCGATCCTCACGGCGCTGGCCTTCGGGGTGAAGCCGGAATTTTCAAAAATGGCGATTGAAGGCATCCGCCATATCAGCCCCGCCGACATCGTCCATGCGACGGAATTGGGGTATCGCATCAAATTGCTGGGCATGACGCGGCAAATGGCGGACGGACGGATCGTCCAGCGCATGGAGCCGTGCCTCGTCCCGCAGGACAGCCCCATCGGCGCGGTCGATGGCGTCTTCAATGCCGTCTTCGTCGAGGGCGATTTCGTCCGTAAAAGCCTTCTGGTCGGGCGCGGCGCGGGGGAGGGGCCGACCGCGTCCGCCGTGCTCTCCGACCTGATCGATCTGGCGCGCGGCGCGGCGATCCCCGTTTATGGTGTTCCGGCGGCGGCGCTCCAAGGCGCGGTCTGGGGCGGGGCGGAGGATATTACGGCGCATTTCTACATTCATATGTGCGTCCTTGATAAGCCCGGAATTCTCGCCGATGTCGCGGCGATTGTCCGCGATCATAAAATCTCCGTCGAGGCGGTGATGCAGCGCGGGCGCGACCCGGACCAGCCCGTATCCATCGTCATCACCACCCACGAATCCCGGCAATCCGATGTCGAAGCCGCCTGCCGCCAGATCGCGGCGCTGGAGCTGATGGTGGAAAAGCCGACGGTCATGCGGATCGAGAAGTTCTAGGGCCAAGACCTATTAAATTTTGAGTCAACACAGAACATTGGCCAATAAAAACAACGCCGTCACCCCGGCGAAAGCCGGGGTCCAGAAGGGCAGGCACAAGACTTTGCTGGCATTTCACTGGATTCCGGCCTGCGCCGGAATGACGATGGTGAGGTTGGCGCTATTTAATGAGTCCTGACCTTAGGCTTTGCAAAACTTGTCATAATTTAATGGCAGGGTCATTCGCCCCATTTGGCACGCAAGGCTGCTGCTGCTACACTCCGGTCATTCACAAAAAAAACCGGGGGACGGGATCATGTCAGCAAGACTTGCCGCAGGAATGCAGGATAACGATAACGCGATGCACGAACAATTCAGCATGGACCGCAACCTTGCCCTCGAGGCCGTCCGTGTGACGGAAGCGGCGGCGCTGGCGGCCTCGCGCACGGTCGGGCGCGGGGATGAGAAGGCGGCCGATGCCGCCGCCGTCGATGCGATGCGCGAGGCGCTCAACACGCTCGAAATTCGCGGTACCGTCGTCATCGGCGAAGGCGAGCGCGACGAAGCGCCGATGCTCTATATCGGCGAGCAGGTCGGCACCGGCAGCGGCCCGGAGATCGACATCGCCCTCGACCCGCTCGAAGGAACGACCATTACCGCCAAAGGCGGGCAGAACGCGCTCGCCGTCATGGCGATGGCGGATAAGGGCAGCTTTCTCAATGCGCCCGATACCTATATGGAGAAAATGGCGATCGGCCCCGGCCTGCCGTCCGATATTCTCGACCTCGACGCGCCGCCCCAGGATATCCTGAAGCGTCTGGCAAAGGCCAAGGGCGCGCAGGTGGAGGATTTGCTGGTCTGTATCCTCGACCGTCCGCGTCATGAGGCGATGGTTCGCGCCGTGCGCGAGGCCGGGGCGCGGATTGCCTTCATTCAGGACGGCGACGTGTCCGGCGTGATCGCGACGGCGATGGGTGATAGCGGGATCGATATTTATATGGGGACCGGAGGCGCGCCGGAGGGGGTTCTGGCCGCCGCCGCCCTGCAATGCACCGGCGGGCAGATGCTCGGGCGGCTCGTCTTCCGCAACAAGGATGAAATCGCCCGCGGCGAAAAATGGGGCATCCGCGATTTCAAGAAAATCTATACCACCAACGACCTTGCCAGGCCGCACAATGTGATGTTCGCCGCAACGGGCGTGACTGATGGCGCGATGCTGAAAGGTGTGCGCCGCAGGCCCGGGGGGGCGACGACCCATTCAGTCGTCATGCGCTCCAAATCCGGCACCATCCGCCATATCGAAGCCACGCATAATTTCACGCGCAAGGCGGAGTTTTGATGTTTATCTGCGTGCCTCAATCGCTATCGCTATCGCCTGTCATTCCCGGCAAGGGAGCGGCGCGACCGCTGACCGGGAATCCAGGGGATATGTATGGCGCGGCTGCGCCATGCTCCTTATGCTGGATCCCCGCTCTGCGCTCCGGCCTTCGCCCTATGCTCCGGCGGGGATGACGAAAGAAATGTGTGCCATCCTTGACGTCGATAAATCCTTCCTCTCCTCCCGCTGGGTGTTTCCGGAGGTGAATGACGATCATATTGCCCGCATGGTGTCGGCGCATGGCCTGCCGGAGATTGTGGCGCGGCTGGTCTCGGCGCGGGCGGTGGGGCCGGAGCAGCTTGAAACGTTCCTTAACCCTACGCTGGCGCGGGATTTCCCCGACCCGTTCCGCCTTAAAGACATGGACAAGGCGGCGGCTTTTATCGCGGGGGCGATGATGGCCGGGCGCAAAATGGCGCTGTTCGCGGATTTCGATGTGGACGGCGCGACCTCGACCGCCATTCTCGTCCGGTTTTTCAGGCATTGCGGCATCGACCTGCCGTTTTATATCCCCGACCGGATGAAGGAAGGCTATGGCCCCAATATCAACGCTCTCAAAACCCTGAAAGCGCAAGGGGCGGAGATCGTCCTGATGGCGGATTGCGGCACGACGGCCTTCGATGTCGTGGCGCAGGCGCGGGAGATCGGGCTTGAAATCGTTATTCTCGACCACCATGAAGCCGAAGCGCGCCTTCCGGACGCCAGTTTCGTCATCAACCCCAAGCGCAGGGACGACGAGTCCGGCTATACGATGCTGGCGGCGTGCGGGGTGAGTTTCATGCTCTGCGTCGCGCTCAACAAAACCCTGCGCGAGGCCGGATTTTTTAAAGACAGGGCAGAAGCCCCGCTCAAGAACCTGATGGATCTGCTCGCGCTCGGCACGGTGTGCGACATGGTCCCGCTGACCGGGCCGAACCGCCTGTTCGTGCGGCACGGTTTTGCGCAGATGGCGAAGATGGCCAATCCCGGTATTGCGGCGCTGTGCGCGGTGGCCGGGGTGAAGACGGAGCCCAATACCTATACCTGCGGCTTTGTCCTCGGGCCGCGCATCAATGCGGGCGGGCGGATTCACAAGGCCGACCTCGGCGCGAAACTCCTCACCACCGACGACGCGGAGGAGGCGAAGAACATCGCCTGGACCCTCAACGACTGCAACGACAAGCGCAAGGACATGCAGGCCGAGATGATGGCGCAGGCCATCGCCATGGTCGAGGCGCAGGGGCTGGATCAGCACCCCGCCATTCTGGTCGGGGATGAAACGTGGCATCCGGGCCTCAACGGCCTTGTCGCCGGGCGGCTGGTGGAAAAATATAAAAAGCCCGCCGCCGTGATCGCCTATGCCCACGGCCATGACAGCCAGCTCGAGGGCAGGGGGTCCGGGCGCTCCGTGCCGGGGATCAATATCGCAGCCGCCTTTATCGATGCGCGCAATCAAAATCTGATTATCAAGGGCGGGGGACACGCCATGGCGGCGGGGTTTACCTTGCTGCCCGAACAAATTCCCGCCTTCCGCGATTTCCTCCTCGATCATATCGGCAGGCAGGCGCAGGGCATGGAGGCCGTGAGCGAAACCCGCGTCGATGGCGTCATCAGCGTGCGCGGGGCGGGACTCGACCTGCTGCGCCTGATCGAGCGGGTCGGCCCCTTCGGGCAGGATAACCCGGAGCCGCTTTTCGTCCTGCCGCAGGTTAAGCTCTATAATGTCGGCGTCGTCGGTGACGGGCATATCCGCACGCTGATCTCCGACGCCGATGGCGGCGGGACGCGCATGAAGGCCATGGCCTTCCGCGCCGCGGACACGCCGATGGGCGAGGCTTTGCTCAAGCACCCGCAGCAGCATTTCCACCTTCTGGGCCGCCTGAAGCTCGATACCTGGAACGGGGCGGAAAAGGTCGAATTCCACATCGAAGACGCCGCTTTTGCCATGGCGCAGGCGGGCGTGGCGGCGTAATAATATGTAAATAAAAGGGAGGCTGTGAGGCGGCTTTATTTTAACCTTGATTTTCCCCTCAAGGTTCATTAGAAACACCGCATCCTGCCGGGTTCCCTTCGTCTAGAGGCCCAGGACACCTCCCTTTCACGGAGGCGACACGGGTTCGAATCCCGTAGGGAACGCCAAAGGATAAAAAACAAAAAAACCCGCCAAAACCCCCGTGGTCTGGCGGGTTTTTTGTTTCCGGAATCGAAAGGGAGCGATTCAATTTACCGCCGGCTTTTTTCCAGTGATACTGCACCTAGTCTTATACTGCAGGCCAATCACGGACGCGCTCGAGGGCGGATGCCATGACCAACGGATCGACACACGATACCATGCCGGTTGCCTTTTTCGGCCATGGCAACCCGATGAACACGTTGCAGGACAATGTCCATACGCGGGCGTGGGCGCAGTTCGGCAGGACGGCTCCGCGGCCCAGAGGGATCGTTTGCGTGTCCGCGCACTGGTACACGCGCGGGGCGGCGGGGACGGCCAT
>JACPDM010000058.1:0-9290 GCA_016184045.1 Micavibrio aeruginosavorus
ATTTCATCGCCGTCGATTTCGACCAGCGGGTTGTCTACCTTGATCTTGGACATCGGGTGCTTCCTTGTTCTGCTGTGCTTTTTTGAAAACGTCGTAAAACGCAAGGAGTTTAGTACATTTTCCGGAAAAAACCACCCCTTGGCGCGGCAAAAACCGGGGCAAGGGGGGTGGTTGCGGCGGCGGTCCCCCCGTATAATGGTCCGGAGACCGGCCCCCGGCCTTGCGAAGGATTTTCAAAACCCCATGATGTTTGCCGTGATTGCGGCGACGGCTTTTGTGACCGCGCTCCTGACGCTCTTTTCCGGATTCGGGCTCGGCACCATCCTGATGCCGGTGGTCGCCGTCTTTTTCCCCGTCGCCGTGGCGGTGGCCATGACCGCCTTTGTCCATCTCCTCAGCAACCTGTTCAAACTCACACTGCTCTGGCGCCTTGTGTTCTGGCCCGTCGTCCTGCGCTTTGGCCTGCCCGCCATCCTCGCCACGGTGCCGGGGGCATGGCTGCTGCAATCCCTCTCCGCCCTTCCTGAAATTCATTCCTACGCTCTCGCCGGGGTACAGGCCAGCATCACCCCCGTAAAGCTGGTGGTCGGATTCCTGCTGATATTCTTCGCCACGATGGAATGGCTGCCCGCGTTCAAGGCCATGAATATTTCGCCGCGCCTTTTGCCCCTAGGCGGGGTCTTGAGCGGATTCTTCGGCGGCCTCTCCGGCCATCAGGGCGCCTTCCGC
Organism: Micavibrio aeruginosavorus; assembly: GCA_016184045.1. Lineage (GTDB taxonomy): Bacteria > Pseudomonadota > Alphaproteobacteria > Micavibrionales > Micavibrionaceae > Micavibrio > Micavibrio aeruginosavorus_C. The sequence goes on from JACPDM010000058.1 coordinate 730, forward strand.
AGCGCCTTCCTGCTGCGCGCGGGACTGGACAAGAACCAGTTCGTCGCCAGCAACGCCGCAATCGCCGCGCTGGTCGATCTCACCCGCCTTGCCGTCTATGGCCTCAATTTCAAACTGATCGCCGCGCAGATCGACCCCGCCCTGCTTGCCGCCGCGACCTTCGCCGCCTTCGCGGGAGTCATGACCGGCGCGGCGGGGCTGAAAAAAGTGACGCTCGGCTTCGTGCAAAAGCTGGTCGCCGTTACCCTCTACGCCCTCAGCCTGTTGCTGGCGGCGGGCTTGATCTGACGGGGCCTTAGACCCGAACGCAATAAAAGTGAATTAAACCGCAACCCCAAACAAATCATATTCATCCGCGTCTTCGACCAGAACGCGGATGATGTCGCCCTGTTTCACATGGTCGGGAACGTCGCGGAGATAGACCTTGCCGTCGATTTCAGGGGCGTCGGCCATGGAGCGGCCATCCGCGCCACCTTCGCCATCGGCTTCGTCGATGATGACAGAAATCGTGCGGCCCACTTTGGCCTGCAATCTGGCGGTGGAGATTTCCTGCTGCACTTCCATGAAGCGGTTATAGCGGTCTTCCTTGACCTCTTCCGGTACGGCACCGCCCAGTTCATTGGCGGGCGCGCCCTGCACCGCTTCGTATTTGAAGCAGCCGACGCGGTCGAGCTGCGCGTCGCGCAGGAAGTCGAGCAGGATTTCAAAATCCTCTTCCGTTTCGCCGGGGAAGCCGACGATAAAGGTCGAGCGGATGGTCAGCTCCGGCACGGCTTCGCGCCATTTGCGGATGCGCTCGGCGATTTTATCGACATTGCCCGGACGCTTCATCGCCTTCAGCACCTTGGGCGAAGCGTGCTGGAACGGAATATCGAGATAGGGGAGGATCTTCCCCGCCGCCATCAGCGGAATGACGTCATCGACATGCGGGTACGGATAAACATAGTGGAGACGCACCCATATGCCCATGTCGCCCAGCGCCGCGCACATGTCGTAGAATTTGGCCTTGACCTTGCCACCCTTCCACGGGCTTTCAGCATATTTGATGTCAACGCCATAGGCGGAGGTATCTTGCGAGATAACGAGGATTTCCTTGACCCCGGCAGCTTTCAATTTTTCGGCTTCAAACAGCACATGATGCACCGGGCGGCTGACCAGATCGCCGCGCAGTTTCGGGATGATGCAAAACGTGCAGCGGTTGTTGCAGCCTTCGGAAATTTTCAAATACGCGTAATGACGCGGAGTAAGGCGCAAACCCTGTTCCGGCACCAGATCGACATAGGGATCATGCACCGGCGGCACGGCCTTATGCACCGCGCCGACAACATCTTCATACTGGTGCGGGCCGGTGATAGCGAGAACGCTGGGGTGGACTTTTTCGATCTGCTCCGGTTCTGCGCCCATGCAGCCCGTGACGATGACCTTGCCGTTGTCTTTCAGGGCATCGCCGATGGCGGAGAGGGATTCTTCCTTGGCCGAATCGAGAAACCCGCACGTATTGACGATGACGACATCCGCCCCTTCATGGGTGGGGGAGAAATCATACCCCTCCGACCGCAGCTGGGTCATGATGCGTTCGGAATCGACCAGCGCCTTGGGGCACCCAAGGCTGACCATACCGACTTTCGGGGCTGTCTTGACCTGTTTCATGGGCGTGGTTGTACATCAAAAGGCTCGGAAAAGTCGAACTTTTTCGCGCCCTTCCTGCCGTTATTCCGGCATGTTGGGCCGTTCATAGGGGCGGTACATGGCGCATTTGGGCTCAAGCGGCTGCGGCAGGGAGGTGGAAATGGTCGCCGCGTACTGGTCCAGAGCCTTGCACTGCGCCCGGGCCCATATGTTGAATTCCCGGCGGAAATCGGCAGGGCGCTTCATGGCAAGGCCGTCCGTCACATCGCGGAACTGGGCGCGCATGTTGTGATAATCCTCGATAATTTCGCCCTGCTGCTCGAAATTGAAATCCGCGAAATACTTGTGATCCTCGATATCGTAGCCATAGAGCGCATCATAATCGAAATCGCGCTTCAGCAGCGCGAAAAAGCCTTCAGCCAGAAATTTCGGGTCATTGGTGTATTGCCAGACATGGGTCAGCTCATGCAGGTAAACCCTCTGCTCCGAGGCTGGCCGGATGGAGAAATCCTGAATTTTGAGATTGTCTTCGAAAATATAAATATTGCCGTTCCACATTCGCGCCCTGACATCCGGCGGCGGCTTCCAGAGCATTAGGGGGCGGGTAAAGACCTTGACCTTTTTGTAATCGATCGTGTCGCCGAAAACCGTGCGCGCCACGTCCGTTTCACCGGGGGTCAGAAAGCGGCAATCCGGGTCGATCCGGCACAGCGCGTTGCGGCCGTCCGGGCGGTCGAAAAAATTGTAGCCGTCGAAATCAATCGCCGCCACCGCCGCCCCGAAGGCAGCGGCAAGGGAAACGACCGCGCCGATGATGACCCTGCTCTTTTTCATTTTTGACATGCTTTCCCCGGACGCTATCAAGATCGCGGCGCATACAGGAAGCACAAAAAATGCTGCGTTGCAAAATAATATTGGGGAGCCACTCCTCCTGTGTGCTTTCATGATGCCTGATAAGGAGATGGGCCATCATCATGGCAGGCGGGTGCGCGGCCGTTTTCGCGCTGCCCGTGCTGCTGCCCTTCTACCGGGAAACGGCAGGGCTGGAATTCTGGCGCCTGATGGCGGGCGAGGCCTGTTCGCCGCCGTCATCACCGCCGCAGAGATCCCCCTAATTACGGCGCTGACTGCGTCTGCTGTGTTGCGGCGGCATCTTTCTGCCGCTGCAATTCCATCAGGGCGGCCTGGAAATCCTTGACGCGCACAGGAGTCTGCTGCTGCCAGATCGTGCCGTTCAGGGCTTCCGCCGCTTCCTTGTATTTTCCATCCACGATCAGCTTCCAGGTATTGGGGAATTTTTTACGCCACCCCGTTCCAAGCTGGAAATTGACGGAACCCAGCGCAACGACGAAACACTGGCTGGCGATTCCAGCTTCACTTGCCTGCTGCTGGGCGGCATTCCATGCGCTCATGGCGTCCTTGTCCAGAAACGCCATGACTTGTTCCTTGGTGATCGTATCGCCGACCTTCAGGTTATCCTCGGGCAGGACAAGGTGCCCGACGCCGACCGTCGGCTTGCCAAGGCTGTCGCGATACACGGTCGTCCTGTACCCTTCCCGCAGAATCAGATGCTGCTTGAAGGCTTCATAATCGCTGCCGCCGGAGCATTTTTCATCGGCGGGAAGAAAAACCGGGTTTGTTGTTGTCGGCGTGGATGTCGGATTTTGCGGATCTGTCGGAGGCGGCGGCAAAGTCGTCCCACCCAGCGACTGGTCCGGCAGGCCGTCGCATATGTAATCGCTTTTCTCTGTAACATAACAATCCGCAAACGCGGGCGCGGCAGCGAGAAACACGAAACCAAGCAGAAACAGAAAAAAGCTGATTTTCCTCACGGCACACATCCCCCTCGAATGTTCCTTGAACAGCTGCTTTAATGTACCATAATTCGCGTATTTTGACAATTTTCTGGGCTTTGGCCGCAAGATCTGAACCGGCTCGCGGTTTCCGCTAAATTGTTTGTCTTCCTAAAGACCCCCATGTTAAAATTCCTTTAATAGTTGAAGCGCAAGCAGGGGAATGTTGCGATGAGCCAGCCATTGACCTATCTGATGATCTTCTCGGCGGCGCTGCTTGGCTGCGCAACCGTCTCCATCCCCGCCAGCACTGCGCGGGCGGAACCATCGATCAGCGGCAAATATTGCGTGACCGCCGGCAAGGGGCTTCAGCTTCTGGCCGCCCGCCCGAATGAAGATAAAACGCTGGACTTCGGGCTCTCGGTCTGGTTCGACAGCGGCATGCATTGCGGCGTCACCGGCAAAGCGACCCCGACGGAGAAAGGCTGGCACTATCAAAGCGGCCTGGATTCCCCGGATCCGGACGAGCATTGCAAAATCGACATCGCAGTCAAGGATAGCGTGATTGTCGCCAATGCCGATACCACGGCGCGATGCGCCTCGGCCTGCGGCGGCGGCGGACGCATCTTTGACATCGCCTTTCCGCCCGAATCGCGGGAAAGCACCAGCCTTGCCGAAGATGCGCTGACGCCGGACGTCCTTTTCAATACGGCTTGCAAAAACTCGCCTTCACCTTGATAACGGTATCCATCTGACAGGGGTTGCGGGGACAGGCGTGCGGATGAAAAAAGCAAAAATCTTACGGGGCCTCTTTTTTGCGCTCGCGCTGGCAGGATGGTCCGTTGCAGCGAAGGCTCAAGACCCCTTGTGCGACGTTGATCTTTTCAACCAAATGGTCGAGCGCGCCCGCCTGCAAAGCCAGCGCGAAACCGTCACAGTCGAAAACCTGATCTACAAGCCGGACAGCGTCATGGAATATACCTGCGCAGAGCGGGCTATCGACTTTTACCCATCCGCGCTGACGAACCCGGATTCGCAAATCGGCCCCGGCGACATCGCCCCCGACAAGATCATTATCCAGAACTTTCTGTTCCAGAATTTCGGCCATACTTATCTTGGCGGGCGAGCCGCAGCCGGGACGCCAATGGCTCCTCCGGGCGCGACCTATGTCTGTGACGCCATGGCCGCCGTCTGGGCCATGGCCGTTTGTCAGCAATTCGGCCCGACCGAGCCGGAAGACGGTTTTTACGATTTGATTGCGTTTACCACGGCCCCGGAAATCCGGCGTCTGCCGTCCCTGTGTTCCGCCGCATTCAGCTTGCCGATGGGCGCGGTTCCGGTCATGGGCGGCCCCGTCTTCACAAGCGCCGCAACGCCGCCGACGGATTGCGGCCTGCCCGTTGCCACCGGCGTCGTGGTGACGACCCCGCGCAGCCCCGCCAGCGAGCCCGCCCGGCCCGATGTCTATAACGAAAAAATCTGCCCGAATCCGACCTGCACCTACAGGCCGACCGGTCTCGACACCGGGGTGTGCGAACCTTGACCTTCTAGACGCTCAGGCTTGAGCGCCTTCCAGTTCTTCACGGTTTTTATGCACCGCCTCAATCGCCAGATAGGCGGTGATTGCGATTCCAACCTGCCAGACCCAGTGCGTGCCGAGCGGAAATTCTGTACAAACGACCCAGTCGAGGCTGTGAAAGATCATGGCGATGAACAGCGTATAGGCCGAGGCGATCAGATACTTCGCCGGGCGCGGGTGGCCGTTTTGAATCCGGTTAAAGCCCAGCAAAACAAGAAGAATCATGATCGGCAGAAACGCGCCGCCGTTTTGCAGCAGGAACGGCAGGCCGAGATTGCGACCCAGCAAGGTCAGCAGCACCATGATAATGGAAGCCATCACGCTGTTGAGCGGCGTACAGCCGAGAATCTGATTCGCCAAAACCATGGTCAAGACCCCGACAAGGGTTATCTGCGCGGCGAGATCAAGAGCCAGCGCAATCTGAACCTCCGATGCGTGCCAGGCCATCCCCGTCAGGCCGCAGATCGCCAGAAGAGCCGCCAGCAACGAAAGGCTGCTGCCGCGCCCCTGATCGTCCAGCCAGATCATGACGGCGCAGATGAAAAAGGCCACGTGGCTCAGCACATTCAAGGGCTGCTCCAGAAGAAACCACGACGCGCCTTCGCAATAGACGAAATAAGGGAGATTCAGGTCCATGTACGAATCATCGTGCGGATCGCAGGGAAAGTCAATTCGCTCCGGGCAGGGCGAGGTCGATCATGACCGGAACATGGTCGCTGGGCTGAGCCCAGTCGCGGGCAGCAGTCAGGATTTTATGGCTTTTCAGGGCCGGCATGACCGGTTTTGTCAGCCAGATATGGTCCAGCCTGCGTCCCCGGTTTGATTTTTTCCAGTCGCGGTTGCGGTAAGACCACCACGTATAGCATTTTTCCGTCGCCGGGACGAAATGGCGGATGGCATCCTGCCAGTCGAGGGAAGCCTGCATTGCCGCAAGTTTTTCAACTTCAACCGGCGTATGCGACACGACATCAAGAAGCTGCTTGTGCGACCAGACATCATGTTCCAGCGGCGCGATATTGAAATCGCCGACTGCGATCACCGGTTTTTGCGCGGATTCGTTCCGCCCGAACCACGCCGTCATCTCGTCGACGAAAGCCAGCTTGTGGGCGAATTTTTCATTCTCTTGCGGATCCGGAATATCCCCGCCCGCCGGGATATAAAGATTATGCAGGGTGAAATCCCTGAACGCGGCGGCGACATGGCGGCAATCCTCGCGCCCGGCGCGGTGATGGACCTTCGGCGCATCAAAAGGAAGGCGCGAAAGAATGGCAACGCCGTTATAGCCCTTCATCCCATGAAACAGGGCATGGCCGTAGCCCTGCGCAGCCAGCGCCTCGATCGGAAAAAACTCATCCGGCGTCTTGGTTTCCTGCAGACAGATAATATCCGGCCTTTCCGCCGCGATCAGCCGCAAAAGCAGCGGCAGACGCAAGCGCACCGAATTGATGTTCCACGTCAGAAGCCGCATCAGAACGGCAGCTTGACATCGCCCGGCATGCCGAACTCCGCCATCATCTTGCGGGTTTCTTCGGCCAGGGTTTCATCGGCCTTCTGCCGCGCCATGTTGACGGCGGCCATGACCAGATCCTCAAGCGTTTCGCGATCGCCGGGGTTGATGACGTCAGGACTGATGCCGATTTTGCGAACCTCGCCCTTGCAGGTCATGGTGACACTGACCATGCCGCCGCCGGAGGCGCCCTCGACTTCCGTATCGCCGAGGCGCTCTTGCATATCCTGCATCCGCTGCTGCATCTGCTGGGCCTGTTTCATCATCTGCTGGATGTTCATGCTGGTTCCTTTCCTGAAGATTATTCTGATTTCTGAAGATCGATTTTCGCGCCGGGAAACAGGGCGAGGATTTCCGCCACGACCGGATGCTGCCGCGCGGACTGAAGGCGGGCCTGCAAGGCGGCTTCGTCCTGCTGCGCGATGGTCGGCGCGCCTGCCTCCATGCCGTTGACGCTGACAACCCAGCGCGCACCCGCATACTGGCTCAAAAGCCGCGACAGATCGGCGGCCATTTTTTGCGGTACGTCCGGCTCCAGCCGCAATTCGATCACACCCTGCTGCATCCGCACCAGATGCGCCGATTGCCGCACCTGCATGGCCAGCATCATTTCGCGGTTCTGCTCCAGCAAGGAGACAACATCGCGCAAATCGTCAATGGCGGCCGCGGCGGCGGGCGCAGAATTTTCAAACGGCGCAGGCGCTATCTCCATGACCGGCGCGCCGCCCGCGACAGCCCGCAAGGCGACAGGCTCCGGCGTCCGGGCGCTGCCGCTGACCGATGCGCCGGGGCGTCCGCCACCCTCCGCGCCGCCGTCTTTAAGGCGCTTGAGCAGGTCGGCCGGGTCGGGCAGATCGGCGGCGTAAATCAGGCGGATCAAAACCATCTCCGCCGCGGCTTGCGGGTTGGGCGCGGCATTCACTTCCGCCAGCCCCTTGAGCAATATTTGCCAGGCCCGTCCCAGCGAAGGCATGGAAAGCTTCCCGGCACAGTCCATCGCCCGCGTCATGGCTTCCGGGGAGAGGCCCGCGGGCAGGTCTTCCAGCAGATCGAGAACGCGGCCCCGGTCGGCAAGGCCGAGCATGGCCTGCACCTGATCCGCCGTGATTTCCGCACCGCCGCCCAAAGCAATCGCCTGATCGAGAAGGCTAAGGCCGTCGCGCACGGAGCCGTCGGCGGCGCGGGCGATCATGGCGATCGCATCCGGGTCTGCCTTGACCCCTTCCTTGCCGCAGATGGCGCCGTAATGCGCCTCCAGTACCGGAATCTCGACGCGGCGCAGGTCAAAGCGCTGGCAGCGGGAGAGAACCGTCACCGGCACTTTGCGAATCTCGGTGGTGGCGAAAATGAATTTCACATGCGGCGGCGGCTCTTCCAGCGTCTTGAGGAGCGCGTTGAACGCCCCCTTGGACAGCATGTGGACTTCGTCGATGATATAAATCTTGTAGCGCGCCGCCGTCGGGGCATAGCGCACCCCGTCGAGGATTTCGCGGATATCGTCCACCCCTGTGCGCGAGGCCGCATCCATTTCCATGACATCGGGATGGCGGCCCTCGGTAATGCTCTGGCACTGGGCGCAGTCATCGGTGGGCTGCGTCGTCGGCCCGGCCTTGCCGTCGGGTCCGGTATAGTTGAGCGCCTTGGCGATAATCCGCGCCGTCGTCGTCTTGCCGACCCCGCGCACCCCGGTCAGCATGAAGGCATGGGCGATGCGGTTCGACTCGATGGCGTTTTTCAAGGTGCGGACAAGGGCGTCCTGCCCGATCAGCTCGTCAAAGCTGCCGGGGCGGTATTTGCGCGCCAGAACGCGGTAGGGGGTCTGTATGTCTGCCATAGGACGGTTCTAGAGTTTTCCCCGGCGCGGCGCAACCGGGACAGGCCATTGAACGGGCATTTATGTGCAGAAATCTGCGGCTTTTGCCGGGAAAAGGACAGAGGCTCCGGCCTTTGGGACCGGAGCCTCCCGCCCTTTGGCGAACCGCAGGGCCACATCCTTGGGGAGATGTGATTCTGTTTCCGTATTTTTTCGCGGCGCGGTGGAAGGCTGGACACG